>CAYWST010000361.1:0-5751 GCA_964461075.1 uncultured Solibacteraceae bacterium
GCACATGGGCCTGCCGGTGCTGACCGTTTCCAACGCCTGGACTCTGCCGCAGGAGCGCTACAACGCCGTCTGGCTTGAGGAGAAGGGTCTCGGATTGGTGCTCAAGAGCTACTCTCGGGTGGCCGAATCCGTGGCGAAGTTGCTTGACGGGGGCCGGCTCGAAGAGATGCGCGCCGCCGCGCGCAAAGTTGAGAACCGCGCCGTCTTCGAGATCGCGGAAATCCTCGACCGGATCCTTCAGTCGGAGGGGTGATGCGCCGCCGTTCTACAATACGGCCTATGACCGGACGCAGAGAGTTTATCGCGGCAAGTCTTCTGGCTCCGCTGGCCCGCGGAGAATCCAGGATTGGATGGGACCGGCTGAGCATCCTCACCGACGAGACGGCCAGGTCGCCGGCGGAGGCCATCGCGTTCGCGAAGCAGTACAACATCAAGTGGGTCGAACTGCGCGGCGTGCCGGGCGGCGGCGGCACATACGCCTTCCTCCCCGAGGAGCGCGTGCGCGAAACGGCGAAGGAACTCAAGGAAGCGGGGCTCAAAGTGAGCTTCCTGAACACCCCGATGCTGAAGTTCCAGATGCCCGGCACCGAATACTTCCGTCCGCGCAACGAAAGCGAAGAGGCCAAGGCCAAGCGCGCGGCCCGCGACGCAGCGGCCAACGATCGCCGCATGGAAGACCTCGCCAAGGCGATCCGCGCCGCCGAGATTCTCGACGTGCGCAAGATCCGCGTCTTCACATACAACCGGGTGGCGGACGTGGATTCGATTCTGCCCAAGGTGGCGGCCGTGCTCGACGAACTCGGCGCTGTCGCGCATAAGGCCGGCATGGAACTCCTGATCGAGAACGAGGCTTCGCAGAATGTCGCGACCTCCGCCGAATTGAAGAAGATCCTGGATCTGGTGAAGAGTCCGGCGATCGGGATCAATTGGGATCCGGTCAACGAGATTCATCGCGAAGGCGCGCCTTGGCCCGAGGGCTACGCCCTGCTGCCGAAGCAGAAGGTGAAGAACGTCCAGACCAAGGCCGAGTCGCTGATCCTCGGCAAGGTGATGCTGCCCTGGGGCGACATTCTCGCGAAGCTCGCCGCTGACGGATACAAAGGCAATGTCGGGCTGGAGACGCACGTCTTCGACGGAACGCTGCTCGAGAAGGCGCACCTGTGCGTCGCGAAGCTGAAGGAGATCATGCCGGCGTGAGAGACGTCCCCGATGTGCCGCCGCTGGTGAAGTACACGCTTGCCGGGCTCGTCGCGGCGGCGGTTGCTGTTGGGTTGGCGATGTGGGGCAACCGCGGCTCGCAGGTCCGGCTGGAGGTGGACGAGGTGAAGGCGCGCACCGTCGGCACGGATGAGAACGCCTCGATTCTCATCCTCGAACTGCGAGTGAAGAACCCTGCGCAGGTGCCGTTCGTCGTGCGCGAGGTGCGCCTGACGGCCACCCATCCCAATCGCGGAGAGGCGGCAGGCAGACCCGTCGCCGAGCCCGACCTCGATCGCGTGCTCGACTACTACCGCCACCTCGGTCCGCGCTACAACCCGACTCTCAAGGTCAAGGAGAAGATTGCCGGCGGCGCGCAGATAGACCGTACCCTCGCCGCCAGCTTCGACTGGCCCGAGAACGCTCTCCAGGCCCGCACCGGCGTGCTCGTGGAAATTGAAGACGTCGACGGCGCCATCGTGCGCGCCCCCCTCAAGTAGCGCGCCTTAGCGCGGCACCGGAATGTTCCAGATATCCCGGCAGTACTCCCGTATCGAGCGGTCCGACGAGAAGAAGCCCGTGCGCGCCGTATTGAGAATCGACTTGGCCGTCCACGCCTCCGGATCTCTCCAGGCGTCGGAGACGCGCCGCTGGCATTCGTCGTAGCTGGCGAAATCCGCCATCACGAAGAACGGGTCGTCGTGGAGAAGATTGCCCGCGATGGGCGCGAACAGAGTCCGGTCGCCTCGCGAGAAGTCTCCGGCGGCAAGGCGGTCGATGACCTCGCGCAGGTCGGGATGGGCCTCATAGTAAGCGCGCGGCCGGTAGCCTGAGGCGCGGAGGGCGTCCACTTCCTGAACATTCATGCCGCAGAGGAAGAAGTTCTCCGCGCCCACCAGGTCGCGGATCTCGACGTTTGCGCCGTCGAGCGTACCGATGGTCAGGGCTCCATTGAGGGCGAACTTCATGTTTCCTGTTCCCGAGGCTTCCTTGCCGGCCGTAGAGATCTGCTCGCTCAGGTCCGCGGCGGGGTAGACGAACATGGAGTGCTTCACGTTGTAATCCGGCAGAAAGACGACCTTGATTCGCCCTGCCACCTGCGGGTCGTTGTTGACGGTCTCGGCGGCGGCGTGAATCAGCCGGATGATGCGCTTGGCCATGAAATAACCCGGAGCGGCCTTCCCGCCAAACAGGAACACGCGCGGGACGATGTCCAACCCGGGGTCGCGCTTGAGCCTTAGGTACTGCGCGAGGATGCCGAGTACGTTCAGGTGCTGCCGCTTGTACTCGTGGATGCGCTTCACCTGCACGTCGAACATAGCGTGCTCGTCCACCACAACCCCGGCGAAGTCGCGCAGAATGGCCCTGAGCCGGCGCTTGTTTTCGAGCTTGGCTTCACGCCAGCGCCGACGGAACTCAGCGTCGCCCGCGAACTCTTCGAGCCGGCGGAGACTGTCCTCGGTATGAATCAGCCAGTCGTCCCCGATCTTTTCGGTGATCAGCGAGGCGAGGCTCGGATTGGAGAGCGCCACCCAGCGCCGCGGCGTCACCCCGTTGGTGACGTTGACGAACTTGCCGGGCTCCATGTCGCTGAAGTCGCGCAGGAGATGACTCCTGACGAGTTCGGAGTGCATCGCGGCGACGCCATTGACCTTTGAAGAACCGATTGTCGCGAGGTTGGCCATCCGGACCTTGCGCTCCGCGCCCTCCTCGATGAGCGACATCCGCGCGACGCGGGCCTCGTCGCCGGGAAAGCGGCTTCGCACCTCGGCGAGGAATCTGGCGTTGATCTCGTAGATGATCTCGAGGTGGCGGGGCAGAAGCTGGCCGAAGAGCGCTTCCGTCCATTTCTCCAGAGCTTCCGGCAGCAGCGTGTGATTGGTGTAGCAGAAGGTCTTGCGCGTGCACTCCCACGCCGCGTCCCAGGGAACTTCGCATTCGTCCACCAGCAGGCGCATCAGTTCGGCGACCGCCACCGAGGGGTGCGTGTCGTTCAGTTGCGAGACCCAGGTGAGGTGGAACTCGGCCGGCGGCAGGCCGCGGAGACTATGGAGCGTGAGCATGTCCTGCAGCGCGCAGGAGACGAAGAAGTACTGCTGCTCCAGGCGAAGGTTCTTGCCCGCGGCGCTTTCGTCGTTCGGGTAGAGGACTTTGGTGATCGTCTCGCTTTCGACCTTCGATTCGACTGCCTTGTAGTAGTCGCCGTGGTTGAACGACTGAAAGTTGAACGACTCGACGGCTTCCGCCTTCCAGAGCCGGAGCAGATTGGCGCGCCCGCCGCGATAGCCGAGGATCGGCGTGTCGTAAGGGACGCCTCGGACCATGCGCGCCGGAACCCATCGCTTCCGGCTGTTACCGGAGGGGTCCGTGTACCACTCGGTATGCCCGCCAAATCCCACTTGCTTGGCCGACTCGGGACGGGCGATCTCCCAGGGGTTGCCGAAGCGGAGCCATTCGTCGGTGATCTCTACCTGCCAGCCGTCAACGATGGTCTGATCGAAGATGCCGAACTCGTATCGGATCCCGTGGCCGACGGCGACCACGCCCAGAGTGGCCAGGGAGTCGAGGTAGCAGGCGGCCAGGCGGCCGAGTCCGCCGTTGCCCAGTCCGGGCTCTTCTTCCTGAGAGACGATCCAATCGAAGTCCTGGCCGAGCTCGGCCAGCGCGGCCCGGGCTTCGTCTTCGAGGTTGAGGTTGAGGAGGTTGTTGGCCAGATGCGGGCCGAGGAGAAACTCGGCGGAAAGGTAGGAAACAAACCGCTGGCCTGGCTTGTGCAGCGCGGCGCCGGCGTCGATCCAACTGGCCACCATGCGGTCCCGGACGGCGTGCGCCAGGGCGAGATACCAGTCGTTGCGCGAGACGCGTTCCATCGGCCGCGCGATGAGGTAGCGCAGATTGTGGAGGATGGAATCTTTGAGGGCGGTGCTGGTCGGCATGATCCCCATGGTAGTCCTCAAGCAAGGAGGTCTTTGACGGCCGAAATCAAGCTGTCATAGTGCGAGCCCTTCCAGTACAGCCTTCCGCACCCCGGACATCGCCAGTATTCGCGGCACCATGCCCGCGTTTTCGGCGGCGCTTCCGCCAGTCCTTTGTCGAGATCCTCGGCGATCAGAACCGTGTTGCACTCAAGACATCTCGATAGAGGTCGAGCCGCACTCCTGCATTCGTGCCGGCTCAGGACTTCCGCCAACTGGTCGCGCGGCCGCGGGCTCCGGACGAGGTAGCCGCGCTCAACGGCCGACCGGAACAGCAGCCCCTTGTCTCTCGTCAGCAGCCATCGGCGCTCCTCGGCAGATACCGAGGCCAGCCATGCGTCGCCGGCCTGCTTCTCGTAGAGTACGTCGAAGCCCAGCAAACGCAAGTGCTTCGCCAACCGGCCCAGGTGGCAGTCGAGCACGAACCTCCAGGTCTCACCTGGGTCTATGCTGCGGACGGCGCTGCCGGCGTCCACCGTCGACCCCGGGCGCGCCGCCGTCGACAGAGCCGCGGCTTCGCCGTCCACCTTGAGCCAGTCCACCTCCGGATGCGGGATCCCCGCGCCCTCCAGGACGTGCTTCAGCGCCGGCGCATTCCTCACGCAGAGTGTTCTGGCTCCCTCCTGCCAGAAGAACCGCAGATCTCCATGCAACCGAACGAGGATCGCGCCGGGCTCAGATTGCGGGGTCATCTACAGGATGCTACCCTGAAATGGATCCCGCTCCGGCGGCGGGCGGGCCGTGCGCCCATGCGCCTTCGGACATCCCAAGGAAAACAAATGGCCAAGCTGAAGCTGAAAACGCACAAAGGCGCGTCCAAGCGGTTCAAGAAGACGGGAACGGGCAAAATCGTTCGCGCGAAAGCATTTGCCCGCCACATCCTGACTTCGAAGAGCCGTTCGCGAAAGCGCAACCTGCATCAGACGGTGGTCGCCGACCCCGCCGATCAGGCCAAGCTCAAGGAGATGCTGCCTTACTAGCCAGGGGCAGCGGGGCGAGTGAGCCGAGCGCGTGGCACGTGCCCGAGCCGCCGCCCATGCCGGACGCCGTAAGGCGCCGCCGTCAGGGCAGCGCACTGCCCAAATCAATAAGGAGAAGAAACGTGCCGAGAGTCAAACGATCCACCAACCGCCGCGATTCGCGCAAGAAGGTTCTTGCCCGGGCGAAAGGGTTTTTCCTGTGGAAGAGCAAGCTCTATCGCATTGCTCAGGAAGCCGTCGAGAAGGCGCTGCGCTACGGCTATGTCGGACGCCGCCGCAAGAAGCGCGAATTCCGCGCGCTGTTCATCCTCCGCGTCAACGCCGGGTGCAGGCAGAACGGCATCAGCTATTCGAAATTCATCGGCGGGCTGAAAAAGGTTGGAGTGGACCTCAACCGGAAGATGCTGGCCGATCTTGCGCTCAATGAGCCGAAGGCCTTCTCCGCGCTGGTTGAAAAAGTGAAAGCCGCCTGATTCGGCCTTCAAACGGCGGCGCCCCGCCGGTAGTATATTTACTCCGGGAGTCCTCGCATGCACCCGATTCGTGAAGACGAAGACGAGATTTTCGCAAGGTTGGAGGCTCGGATCGAGAGCCTGACC
>CAYWST010000362.1:0-5739 GCA_964461075.1 uncultured Solibacteraceae bacterium
CGTAACTCCTGCCCGCTTCGGACGAAACGATCCGCATCGCCTCTTCCAGCGGCAGCGCCGGCCGGTATTGCCGGTCCGTTGCCAGCGCATCCAGACAATCCACCACCGAAAGAATGCGGGCGCCGATCGGGATGTCCTCGCCCTGCAAGCCGAACGGATAACCCTGACCGTCCCACCGCTCGTGATGGTACCGGACGATCGGCGCCACAGGGCAATCGAAACCCACGCGTTCGACGATCTCCGCCCCGACGATCGGGTGGATCTTCATTTTCTCGAACTCCTCGGGAGTCAACCTTCCCGGCTTGGACAGGATGTAATCCGGTACCGCCAGCTTCCCAACGTCATGCAGGATCGATGCGGCCCGCAGCGCCCGCAACTCTTTGTCGCTCAAACCAAGCTCGCGCCCGATTTCAACGGCGTAGGTCTGAACCCGGCGGAGATGATCGTGCGTGCATTCGTCCTTGGCCTCGATCGCCATCGCCAGCGCCTCGATCGTCCGCAGGTGCAGGGAGGCCATCTCCTCCACATGCTTCCTGTCGCTCGCCATCCGCAGCATGCTCAAGTGGTGCGAGCGATAGATCAGCACGAGCGGGGGAAGAAGCGCGATCGCCGAATCCCACCCGATCTTTCCCTGGCCGTTGTGCAGCAGGTTTGCCGCCGTCGACACGATCAAATAGTGCGGGAAGGACCAAAAATAGGCTTCCTCCCAGGTCCGGTGAATCCGCCGCCGGTCATAGTAGGACGCCAGAACCGCCGAGGCCCAGGTGGTCAGGAAGAAATAGGCCGTCGCGCTTGCGGCCAGCCGGATCCCCGGCATCGCTGCGAGAACCTCGCCATGCGGGTAACGATAGACTCCATATGCCGCCGTCGTTGACAACGCCACCACGGCCAGCGAGAACAACCGGTGGGCGTGATAGGGAGACCGGCCAGGGAGCCGCAGCACCGTAATCCAACTCCCCGCCAACGCTAACAGCAGCGTCTCCCCGAGGCTATAGGACAGAATCCCAACGAAGGCAAAGACCGCGCTCACCGGCACCGCACGCGCAGTCCTCGGCAGCAGCGACTGAATCCAGGCCGCCAGGAATGCCAGAGTGAGGTAAATCGAGAACCCGATCACGTCCTTTGGCGTGAAGGAAGCGAATCCGGCGGCGGCGGCGACGAGCCCAAGCGCGCTCACGGCCGAGATGAATAAGCGGGTCGGAATTGGTAGCCTCATGCCCATAGTCCCATCTGCCTTTTCTCTGGCACGCCGCTCTCCATTTCGGCAACGCCTGTAAACGACTGTAAACAATGGAAGCGCGAACGCCACCAGGCATGAAGAAAAGGCAATTTGACCGACTTGACCGGTCAAATTGACAGGGCGTATGTCCCACGCCCTTCAGTGTCCAAGGATGGATGCAAGCCTTTTGCCCGATTTCCTCAGGTCTTTAACCAATTCGCGGAGCGAATAACTCGCCTTACACTGGGAGTCGACCAATAGTACGAACTGGCCATGGACCGGCGTGTCGATGTCTTTGAGTTCTTGGGGATGCAGGCCATCGTGGCCAGCGACGAGTTGCGCGAAGCCTTGCGCCGCGCCGCCAGGATCGCCGGCTCCGAAGCGAGTGTGCTCATCACCGGCGAAAGCGGTTCCGGAAAAGAGCTGGTCGCGCGTGCTATCCACCACTTCTCCTGCCGCAGCGCCCGCCCCTGGGTCGATCTCAATTGCGCCGCCCTTCCCGAATCGTTAGTCGAGAGCGAGCTCTTTGGATACGAAAAAGGGGCCTTTAGCGGCGCCGCCCATTCCAAGGCCGGTCTCTTCGAAATGGCCCATACAGGCACGTTATTCCTCGATGAAATCGGCGAACTCGACGCCCGAGTTCAGGTAAAACTCTTAAGAGTATTAGATGGAACCCCCTATTACCGAGTAGGGGGAACCCGCAAGGTCGCCGTGGACGTCCGCATCGTGGCGGCCACTAACCAGAATCTCAAGCAGATGCTTGAAGACGGACGATTCCGCAAGGACCTCTACTTCCGGCTCAGCCAGGCCGTCATCGAGGTGCCGCCGCTGCGTTCTCGCCCCGACGACGTCGAGGCTCTTGCGCGGCACTTCCTGGCCAAGCAACGGCCCGATCTCGAACTTTCCAGCAAGGCCATTGAGCAGTTGCGGGCCTACTCATGGCCGGGCAATATTCGCGAGCTCAAGAACCTGATGACCTCTCTGGCTCTCGAGAACGAAGGTCCGGCGGTGAAATCTGTCGCGCTCGGGAGGAGCCTGGAGAACGGCGCCCATGGGGGCTCGCCTCCAAGTCTTGAGGCGATCGAGAGAGAGGCGATCTTCAGGGCCATGGAGGCCACCGGCGGAAATCAGACCAAGGCCGCCGCCATGCTTGGGATCTCCATCCGCACCATTCACCGCAAGCTAAAAAGCTACGGTCACATTGGCGAGGCGATCCAGGCCTAGCGGGCCCGGCCCAGGAGCGGCACGATCGCAGCGGGGTCGTTGGGAACCACCAGCGGCCTGTTGCCGTGATTCGACGCGATGGGATGGCCCGACGGCGTCTTTAGCTGATCCGTGTGGTACTTGAAGATGTAATCGGGATCCTTGAGGACATTTCCCGTCAGCACCGCCACGACGCGCGCATCCCGATCAAGAACTCCGGATTCCACCAGTTTCTTCGCTCCGGCCAGCGTCGCGGCCGAGGCTGGTTCACACCCGATGCCGCACTGTCCAACGATCGCCTTGGCGTCGGCGATCTCCTGCTCCGAAACCTTCTCGACGGTTCCCCCTGAGGACTCCACCACGCGCAGCGCCTTGGGCCAGGAAACGGGATCCCCGATCCGAATCGCCGTGGCGAGGGTCTCCGGCTCGGTCACTGTTGGAAAGACTCCGGCGCGTGGGCGGCTGTGGAAGTAGTCATAAAACGGCGCCGAACCCTCCGCTTGAATCACCGCGAATCTTGGCATCCGCTCCGCCAGACCCAACGCAAGCAGTTCCCTGAAGGCCTTGCCGAAGGCGGAGATGTTGCCAAGGTTGCCGCCGGGCACGATCACCCAGTCGGGAACCAGCCAGTCCAACTGATCGAGCATCTCCACCATGATCGTTTTCTGGCCTTCGATGCGGAACGGATTGACCGAGTTCAGCAGGTAAATGCCGGTTTCGCCGGCCAGTCTCCTCACCAGCGCGAGGATCTGATCGAAGTTGGCTTCCACCTGCAGCGTCAACGCGCCGTACTCGAGCGCCTGGGCCAGCTTTCCGAAGCTGATGTTGCCGTGCGGCAGGAAAATAATCGGCGTCATTCCGGCCATGGAGGCATAGGCGGCCATTGAGGCCGAGGTGTTTCCCGTGGAAACGCAAGCCACCTTCTTCATCCCGAGGCGGAGCCCCTGCGTCGCGCCGCAGGTCATGCCGTTGTCCTTGAACGATCCCGTTGGATTGAAGCCCTGGTGCTTGAACGTGATGGATTTCAGTCCGGCGAAGGCTGCGGCCTTGGGCGCGGCGAGCAGCGGAGTGTTCCCTTCCCGCAGCGTCGCCGCGCAATCGCGCGACTCATCGAAAAAGCCGAGCAATTCGCGGTATCGCCAGACGCCGGACTGATCCAGCGGCAGATTGGAAAGCCGCCGCTCCCGCCATGTCCGCCGGATCCGCTGGGGGTCAAGCCGGAGTTCGGGATAGTGGGCCTCAAGGAGCTCTCCGCACTTGGGGCAGGTGTAGAGAACTTCGTCGTCGCCGAACGTCGACGCGCAGCTTGAATTGATACAGGACAGCAAGGCAGGCACGAATCTCCTATTATTCCAGGATGGAGGCCACACTGTGAGAACCATCGCGCTGCTGGCGGCAATCGGTCTGTCTCTGCAGGCCCAGGAGTGGAAATACGCCAAAGTCACCTCTCCCTTCACGCTCCCCGCCGGGATGAATCTCGGCGAGTGTCCCGGCGTGGCGGTGAACTCGAAGGGCAACGTGTTGATCTTCACCCGGACGAAGAACGCGCTCGCCGAATTCGCCCCGGACGGCAAGTTCATTCGCGTGCTGGCCACCTCGGACCTTCTGCCCAATCCTCATGGGCTCCGTATCGACCGGCAGGACAACATCTGGGTCACCGATCTCGACGCTCATGTCGTCCTGAAGCTCGACCCGAACGGGCGTGTCCTCATGACGCTTGGAAAGAACAAAGGCATGGGCGAGTTCATCGCCGGATTCCCTCATATTCCGCTGTTCAACAAGCCGAGCGACATCGCGTGGAATTCCAAAGGCGACCTGTTCGTCACCGACGGTTACGGCAACTCCCGCGTCGTCAAGTTCGACAAGAACGGGCGATACCTCAAGACCTGGGGCCAGAAGGGGACCGGTCCCGGCGAGTTCAATCTCCCGCACGCGGTTGTGATCGACGCTGAAGACCTGGTCTACATCGCTGATCGCGAAAACGCGCGCGTGCAGGTTTTCGACAGCGAAGGGAAGTTCCTCCGCCAATGGAACAACACCGGGCACCCGTATGGCTTGGCTTGGTCGCCGGACAAGCATCTGGTTCTGTCGGACGCCCGCAAGGAGCGCGTTGTGAAGATGAACCGCGACGGCCAGATCCTGGGCGCGTTCGGAGAACATGGCAAGCAGTTAGGCCAATTCATGTGGCCGCACTGGGTGGCCTTTGGTCCGGGGGGCGAGATGTACGTCGCCGAAATCCTCAACTGGCGCGTCCAACGCTTTGATTTCAAATGACAAAAATTGTGGCAGGCACAATTAAGGAAACTGTGGCAGGCACCATTTCCGGGCTGAGGCGGCTGAGGGGCGTTGGGCCCGCCATCCTGGCCGACCTGGAGTTGCTCGGCGTCCGCTCGATCGAGCAGCTCGCCCGGCAGGATGGAACGAAACTCTACCTGAAGCTGTGCCGCAAAACCGGCGTTCGGCAGGACCCGTGTGTGCTCGACGCGCTCCGCTGCGCGGTCGCGCAAGCCCGCGACCCCAACCTGCCCCGCGAGCAGCAGGACTGGTGGTGGTGGTCCCGCCAGCGAAAAGCGTCTTCTTCATGAAACAGGTCTGGATCGAAAACGGCGAGGTCAGCGTCCGCGATTGCCCCAAGCCCCGGACCCCAGTGTTGCTGCGCCTCCGGCTCGCAGGCATCTGCAACACCGATATCGAGCTCCTTCGCGGCTACTATGGCTTCCGCGGCCGGCCTGGCCACGAATTCGTCGCCGAGCGCGTCGACACCGGCCATCGCGTCGTCGGCGAAATCAACCTCGCCTGCGGCCGGTGCTCCCGGTGCGCTCGCAGCCTCGGCCGGCACTGCTGCCGCAGAACCGTGCTCGGCATCGTCAAGCATCCCGGCGCGTTCGCCGACTACTTCACCCTGCCTGAGGAGAATTTGCGGACGGTTCCCTCCAGTATCCCCGACGAACACGCTGTCTTCACCGAACCCGTCGCGGCCGCCTGCGAGATCCTGGAACAGATTCCGGCCATCGCCGCAGCGGAAGCCGCCGTGCTCGGCGACGGCAAACTCGGCCTGCTCATCGCACAGGTCCTTGCGGTTCACGGCGCGAAAGTCGACCTGTTCGGCCGCCACAAGCAAAAACTCGCCATCGCGCGGAAAGCGGGCGTGCGCACCCCGGCGCGCCGCAGAAAACCGGGCTACCCCTTTGTCGTCGACGCCACCGGCAGCGCCGCCGGATTCGCGGAAGCCGCTTCGCTCGTCCAGCCTCGCGGAGTCATCGTGATGAAGTCCACGGTCCACGAACGCGTCGCGCTCGACATGGCCCCCCTGATCG
>CAYWST010000363.1:0-5735 GCA_964461075.1 uncultured Solibacteraceae bacterium
TGCTCTCTCATGGCGCGGTCAGCGGCTTCGACATCGCGCCGTTCCAACTCCGTCATCAGTTCCTGATGACTGTTCACGCGGCTGCCGCGGAACTCCGTGATGGCTGCCACCTGCCACGCGAGGTTCAGCGTGTTGCTCCCCTGGATTGCCCTCACCAAGCCCTGGCACCCGGTGCACTCGGCGAGTCGCCGGTGGAACCGCTCGTTTGCCATGAAGTATTCGAAGAACGTGACCCGCGGGTCGGCCTGACGCGCGTCCACCTCCGCCGCAAGCGTCCGCATCTCCTCGATTTCCCTCGGGCTGGCTTTCTCGGCGAACAGCCGCGCCGACTGCGTCTCCAGCGCCTCCCTGACCACGTAGTTGTCTCTCACCTCATCCAGGCTAGGCAGCTTCACGCGCGTGCCAAATCGTGGCAAGCTCTCGACGAAGCCCTCATACTCGAGCCGTTGCAACGCCGTCCCCACAGCCACAACACCCAACCCAAGCCGTGCGGCCAGAGCGCGCCTGCTGAGTTGCGTGCCAGGCGCGAGAACGGCAGTTAGGATGTCGCGCCTGATCGTGTTGTATGCCACTTCGGCGTGGCCGGAGGGGCGCAGCGAGCCGGCCGGCCGGTTCTTCTTGTGTTTCACGCGATCTGCTATCCATCATCGCGGCGCCAGGGCAGGCTGTCAAAACCCGGCCCGGATCTGTTCGCGTAAAGATGCGGCCACCCGCCGGGCGCCGGCATTGAGAAAGCTGGCGTCGGAGCCGCAGGCGATGAACCGGTAGCCAAGGGAGCGGTATCGCGGGTATTCCTCCGGCGTCCGGATCAGGATCCCTGACGTCTTGCCGGCGGATTCAGCCGCGCCCGCCACACGTTCCAATGCGGCCGCGAATTGCGGAGCATCGAACTGTCCCAGGATCCCCATACTCTGCGAAAGGTCCGACGGGCCGACAAAGAGCACATCCACGCCCGGGGTGCTGGCGATCTGCTCCACGCACGCCAGGCTCTCGAGCGACTCGATCTGGATCACGCCAAGCAGCGTGGAGCCAGTCGCAGCCGCATAGGACGCGAACTCCGCCCCGAAACCGGAAGCCCGAATCATCTGAGCGACTCCTCTGACCCCCTCCGGCGGATAGCGCATCGCTCTGACCACCCGCTCCGCATCCTCAACGCTATCCACCCTCGGCGCCATGATTCCATCCGCGCCCATGTCCAGGACGCGGTGAATCCGTTGCCTCTCGTGCGATTCCACACGAACCACCACCCCGCAGCCGCTCCCCCCAAGCGCCTGCATCTGGCCCAGGGCCTCCCGCTCGCATCCCGCCCCGTGCTCCAGATCGATCAGCACCCAGTCGAAGCCGGCCAGACCGGCGATCTCCGCCGTCAGCGCCGATCCGAGACTCAGGAAACACCCCGCCAGCGTTTCGCCCCGATTGAGCCTTTCGCGTAGGTTCGTCATCAGGAATGGTCCTCCTTCACGGGCAGCCTTGACATATCACAAACTATCATGATATTACAAATCTGAACAGCGAATGTCAAAACCAGTTTCTCCTCTGGCCCCTCCCGGCGCGTCCGGTCTGGATGAACTCGCCATCGAAGAACTCGACCTGATCCACGCGAGAATCCCCTTACGCGAGCCGTTTCGCATCAGTTCGGGCACAGTCACCCACAAGGACGCGCTGCTCGTGCGCATTCAGGCCTCGGGCGTGGAGGGCTGGGGCGAATCCTCCCCAATGGAGGGCAGTTTCTATTCGTCCGACACCCCCGCGTCCTGTTGGAATGAACTGTGCACTGCCCTGGCCCCTGCCGCCTTGGCGCGAGGTCCCTCTTCAGTGGATGACTTCCTCGGCTGGCTGAGCGGTGTTCGGGTCTCCCCTTTTGCCCGCGCCGGAATCGAAACCGCCGTTTGGGAGTGGCAAGCCCGGATGCTCGGCCAGCCGCTCTGTACCCTTCTGGGCGCTACGCCACGGTCCATCGCCTCCGGGCTGGCCATCGGCCTCTATGAATCCGTCGAACAAACCATCGATGCGGCCAGGCGCTGGCTGGAGGAGGGCTATGGCCGGGTGAAACTGAAGATCGAGCCAGGGCGGGACATCGCACTTGTCCGGGCCTTCCGGAAGGCCTTTCCCGATCTGCCGCTGTGGGTTGACGCCAACGGCGGCTATCGCATCGAGCATCTCGACACCCTGCGCGTCCTGGACGATTTCGGCCTCCTCATGATCGAACAGCCCTTCGCCCCGGCCGAACTGGAGCAGACCGCACAACTCGCCGCATCGATCCGGACACCGATCTGCCTGGATGAAAGCCTGGAGACGCTGGATGACTTGCAGCGTGCTGTGACGCTTGGCGCCGTCCGGATCGTCAATCTCAAGATTCAGCGTGTTGGCGGCTTAGGTCCTGCCCTGGACCTCCATCGTGCCGCTTTGGCTCACGGACTCTCGGTCTGGGTCGGTACGATGCCGGAACTTGGCATCGGCTCGGCCCACGCCCTGGCGCTGGCAGCCGTGGACGGATCCAGCTTCCCGACCGACGTCGAATCCAGCCACCGCTGGTTCGTGGCCGACATCGTTGAGCCTGCGCTGAGAGTGAGAGATGGCTGCTTTGCTCCCTTCGACGGGCCAGGCCTGGGCGTCGATGTCGACTTGCGGGCTTTGCAGCGCTGGACGATCGCCGAACGCCGGTTCCCGGGCCGAAGTGGACAGTGTGTGGTGCAGGAATACGGCGCGGTGTCGGAAGGAGGCGTGAGATGAGTGATCCCTGCATCGTGGCCAGCGGTCCTGTCCCGGACCTCGTGGCTCGCCTCCTCGCCCCGTTCGCACAGTTGCGGGTGGCTTCGGATCCGAGCGAGAACACTCTGCTGCGGATGATGCCGGACGCAATTGGCATCGTTCTCAGGGCCGATGCCCGCGCATCGCGGCGGCTCCTGGATGCGGCGCCAAATTTGCGAGTGATCGGCCGCAGCGGCGTGGGCGTGGACAACGTCGATCTCGAAGCTGCGACCGAACGAGGTATCCCCGTGGTCTTCACGCCCGGCGCGGGTTCGCTCGCCGTCGCCGAGGGAGCCATCTCCTTGTTGGTTTCGCTCGCCAAACGCCTCCCCGAACTCGACCGGGCAACAAGGGCGGGCAATTGGGCCGCCAGGTCGGCTGCGCGGATTCTGGATCTTGACGGCTCGACGCTAGGAATCGTGGGCTTGGGCCGGATCGGCCGCGAAACCGCCCGTCTGGCGCGAGGGCTCGGCATGAACATCGCCGTCTTCGACCCGCTGCTGACGCCACAGCAGATCGCCTCAGCCGGGGCGGCGGCAATGGAGTTGGAAGCTTTGCTCGCCGCCTCGGATTTCGTTTCGCTGCATGCCCCGCTCAACGACTCTACCCGCGGCATGATGGACCGCCGCCGTCTTGCCCTCATGAAGCCCGGCTCGTTACTCGTAAACGTCGCCCGAGGCGGACTGTTCGATAGCCTCGATGCGGTGCTCCATGCTCTGGACACCGGACCATTGGATGGGCTGGGCCTCGACGTCTACCCGCAGGAACCGCCGGACGTCTCCCATCCCTTGTTTTCGCATCCCAAAGTCATTCTGACGCCTCATGCCATGGGCGCATCGGTTGGCGCCGTTGAACGAGTATTCCGTCAGATGAGTCTCGGCATGGTAGAGGTGCTTTCAGGCACTGTGCCCTCCGAGGTCGCCAACCCGGCGGTTCTGCTGGCAATGAACAAAGGATAGAAAATGATACGCCTGATCGTTTCACTGGCTTTATTGGCGGCAGGAACCGGTCTGCTGCAGGCTCAACCCGTGCCCAAGCCGGAACATTCCATCATCTTCATCATCGACGGACTGAGCCACAAGGCCCTGGACCGTCTCCCCCTGCCGAATCTTCGAGCCCTGGCCTCGCGGGGCGCCTATTTCCGCAAATCCTACACCTTGCTGCCCGCCCACCCGGTCTCTGGCGACTGGGCAAAATACCACGAGTCATCCATTCCCAATCCCATTATTTACGCCGGCACCTATCTGCTCCGGCCCGACCAGCGCTGGATCCAGGAGTCCTTCTTTCGCTCCGGCATCACCGCCAATGTTGTCAACGATGGCGCCTACGTGAAGCTGAACACCGGCTACCACCTGACTTATCAACTTGGGCATGTCAAGGGGAAGCGGGTTCCTGACTCGGTTGCGCTTGACCACGCGATCGGCTTTCTTCGTGCATGGAAGCCCACTTTCATGCGCATCCACCTGCAGGAACCGGGATCGGCCGGATGGGACTGCTATAGTACGCCAGATGCCTCCTTGCCCTGGCGCCGCAATATCTGGGCGGAAGGCTCACCCTATGTCCGGACCGTGCTGGAAGCCGACCGCCTGCTGGGCGTCTTCATGGACGAACTGGCCAAACTAGGCCTGGTGGATTCAACTCTTCTGTTCGTCACCGCCGACCACGGCGAGAGTGACCGAGGGTGGCACATCTTTGAGGACGAGGACGGGTGGGCGATGCCGCTCATCATCGCTGGCCCCGGAGTAAAACGCGGCGTTGTGTTCGACTATGCCGAGCAAATCGACATCGTCCCCACTTTGAGCTACCTGACGAGGGTCAAGGGTCCCGCAAACGCCGACGGCATCATCCTCGCCGAAGCGTTGGAGCACCCTCCCGCCCAAGCAGCGGCCAGGAAGCTCAGCATCGCCCAGTTCAACCGCCAGTTGCTCGCTGGAAACGCTCTGATTGCTCATGTCCGCGAACGGGTGAAGAGCGAGTACCACCTTCAAGGCGCCTTGCGAGCCGCCGAAGAGGCGTTCCAGGATGTCGACCGGATCCTCGAGTGGCATAAGTTCGGATCGCTGGAGCGCCTCTCTGCCGCCAACCAGGAAGCGATTGACCGCCTCAAGAAAGCAACGATGCCGTAGCTGGGATCCCGCGCCAAATTGGCGCTGACCTGATTCTCGAGAACGACAGGCAGTTCATGTGCGCCGTGCCCTCCGGCGCGCACCTTCTCGACGCAATACGGGCGGAACCAGCGCGCTATGCGATCAGAGTGACAGCCCTCTTGATGCCGACCGCAGTCACTTTAACCGCATAGCCCAGACATGGGACGAAGACCTCACGCCAGGGTTACGCGCAGTAGAAACGGGTGCCAGTTCATACACAGTTCCCCTCGATCCAATGAACCTGTCGGCCTTCGGCATCAACCACTTGCTTGCGCCTCGAACGAGCCCGACAACTCAAATCTCCTCGACAGCAAGTTGCGGTAGCGCTACCCTCCGCTACCCTTTGCGCTACCCAGCGCTACCCGAGCAACAAAAACGCCGCCATCGCTGGCGGCTTCTTGCTCGTAACCTATTGATTCTGTTGGTGCGGATGAGAGGACTTGAACCTCCACTCCCTTGCGAGAACTAGAACCTGAATCTAGCGCGTCTGCCAGTTCCGCCACATCCGCATGGAATCGGTGAACCAATTTCATTCTTGCAACAGCGCAGTCGCGTTGTCAAAGTGGTTTCGCATCCACGGTGGGCATCCTGGGGGGCCCGAACCGTGAGAAGCGAGGCGATCTCATGGGGGTGGAGAAAACTTGATCGGGGTGGGCGCGCCAACCCAAGATCAGCGTGATTCTGGTCGCGGCTGCGGCGGCAAGCGCGACCGAGTTGAGGAGAGACTGCTTCCCCAGGGCGTGGAACGAGAGGCCTCCTGCGAGTTGTCCTCGTTCGTACATCATCTCGTCGCCCTGCCCGTTGGCCAGAATGCGCCAGTCCCAGGGGGGCGGAATG
>CAYWST010000364.1:0-5711 GCA_964461075.1 uncultured Solibacteraceae bacterium
CAGCCAGCCCGGACGCACGCGACGGCGCCGCGCTGTTGAAAGGCTGGGACGGCCAGATGAAAGCCGGCTCCGCCGCCGCTTATCTCGCCTGGCTTGCCGATCAGAGCGTTCGCCGGGCGCTGATCGACCGCGCCGCGCCAAAGTCAGGGCTTACTTATCGCGAAATGAGCGCGGCCGAGGTGGTGGAAGATCTGCTCCGCGAACGCCCCCGTGAGTGGTTCTCCGATTGGGACGCCACGCTTGCTTCGGCTCTCGCCGAGGCCTTCGACGAGGCTCGCCGGACCCAGGGCAGAAACAAGGAGAGGTGGTCCTGGGGCCGGGCCAATGAGTTTACACTGCGGCATCCGGTGGCGGGGCAGGTCGGCTGGCTCGCTCCATACTTCAATCTCGGGCCCGTCCAACTCGGGGGGGCGGGCTCGACGGTCAAGCAGACCTCCTCCACGTTCAGCCCGTCACAGCGTTTTGTCGCCGATCTCTCCGATTGGGACAAAAGCTTGATGAACATCCGGGCGGGGCAGAGCGCCCATCGGCTTTCAGGCCACTATAAGGACGAGTGGGATGCGTATCTCGCAGGCCGGAGCTTTCCGGCGCAGTTCGGCAAGGTCGACGGCGCGGAGACCCTCATCCTGCATCCGCGCTAGAATCTTGGCAGCCGCTTTGAGTGGAGCATACAATGCGCCTATTGATTCCTGTCCTGTTTCTCGCCTCCAGTCTCATGGCTGACATCTCGTACCAGAAGCCGCCCAAAGAGATCCTGGACGTGCTCAACACGCCCCCGCCCCCGGCTTTCAGCCTCAGCCCCTCAAAAAAGCATCTGCTTCTCATCGAAAGGCCGGCCTATCCGTCGATCGCCGTCCTGGCCGCGCCGGTTCATCGGATCGCGGGACTGCGGATCAACCCGGCGAATTTCGGCGCTCATGCCACGACCGGAGCGCACGGACTCGTGGTGAAGGAGATCGCCACCGGCAAGGAGACGCGCATTTCCACACCAGCCGCCGCACGGCTCACCGACATCTCGTGGAGCCCCGATGGACGCAGCTTCGCCGCCGCCAATTACACAGCCAGCGAGATCCAGCTTTGGCTCGGCAGCGTCGACTCGGCCCAATTGCGCCGCGTGCCCGGCGTCAGGCTGAACGATACTCTTTCGTCCCCCCTGCAGTGGTTCAGCGGCAGTCGGGAACTGCTCGTGCGGCTCGTCCCCGCCGGCAGAGGCGCGCCGCCCCAGCCGCCCGCCGCTCCGGAAGGGCCCAACAGCCAGGAGTCACAGGGGAAGTCGGGGCCCGTCCGCACCTATCAGGACATGTTGAAGAGCCCCTTCGAAGAGCTGCTCTTCGATTACTTCTGCACCTCACAGCTCGCAGCCGTCGACATCGCGACTTTGAGAATCACGCCAATCGGAACGCCGTCCATCTTCGGGAGCCTCTCTCCCGCCCCCGACGGCAAACATCTGCTCGTTACCCGCGTGCAGCGCCCATACTCCTACATCCACCCGTGGTCGGCGTTTCCCCGCGAAACTGAAGTCTGGGACCGGACAGGCAGGCTCATCCACAAAGTCCACTCCGCGCCGCTGCAGGACCGGATTCCGATCGAGGGAGTTCCTGTCGGCCCCCGCATGGTGATGTGGCGCCCAACGGAAGGCGCAACGCTGCTCTGGCTGGAAGCCCTAGACGAAGGCGACCCCAGGAAGCAGGCGCCTCACCGCGACCGGCTCATGATGCTCAAACCACCCTACACGTCGGCGCCTGTCGAAGTCACCCGGACCGAGCATCGCGCGTCGTTCCCCTTGTTCGGCGAAAGCGGAGGACTTGCCCTGATCGGCGATTACGACCGCAACCGCCGCTGGACGAGGATGTTCCGCATCTTCCTCGACGACCCCGGCTCACAGCCCAAGCTGATCTTCAGCCACAGCCGGCAGGACCGCTACCGGGATCCCGGCCGCCCGGTGATGAAAACCCTGCCGACCGGCCGCGCCGTCCTGCTGCAGGCCGGCGACTCCATCTTCCTCGACGGACAAGGCGCCACGCCCAGCGGCGACAGGCCCTTTCTCGACCGCTTCAATCTGGCTACACTTCAGTCCGAAAGGCTCTTCCGCGCGGGAGAGAAGGGCTTCGAGAACGTCATCGGGTTGCTCAGCGACGATGGTTCAACCTTCCTGACCAGCTACGAGACCCCCGAAACCCCGCCCAACCTCTACATCCGCAAGACCGGTTCCGATGAGCGCCGGCAGATCACCAATTTCCAGGATGCAACTCCTCAGTTACGTTCCATCCGGCGCGAACTCGTCACCTACAAACGGGAAGACGGCGTCCAACTCTCCTTCACCCTGATGCTCCCGCCCGATTACAAGCCGGGCGTCCGGCTGCCAGCCATCCTCTGGGCCTACCCGCTCGAGTACAACGATTCAGACACCGCCGGCCAGGTCACAGGCTCGACGCAGCGATACGTCCAACTGCGCGGCGCCGATGTCCGCTTCCTTCTGCTGGCCGGCTATGCCGTCCTCTACAACGCGACCATCCCGATCATCGGCGACCCCGAGACCGTCAACAACACCTACATCGAGCAGCTCACCATGGGCGCCAAGGCGGCCATCGGGAAGGCCGCCGAAATGGGCGTCATCGACCCCGCCCGCGTCGGCGTGAGCGGCCACAGCTACGGCGGCTTCATGACCGCCAATCTGCTCGCCCACACCAACCTCTTCCGCGCGGGCGTCGCCCGTTCCGGCGCCTACAACCGCACGCTCACCCCGTTCGGCTTCCAGAGCGAGCGACGCACATACTGGCAGGCGCGCGACATCTACCTCAAGATGTCTCCGTTCAACTACGCCGACAAGATCGATGAGCCCCTCCTCCTCATCCACGGCGAGGCCGATAACAATCAGGGCACTTTCCCCATCCAGAGCGAGCGCCTCTATCAGGCGGTTCGAGGCCACGGCGGCGTCGTGCGTCTCACCATGCTTCCCTTCGAGTCGCACGGCTACGCCGCCAAGGAGAGCATTGAGCACACGCTGTGGGAGATGGTGACTTGGTTCGACCGGTATCTGAAATCAAAGTAAGCGGCACAACACCTATCTAAAGATCGTCTTTCTCATATTTTCAAATAATTAAATATTTGAAACTCATGCCTTGGCGGCCTCGTCCAACCGATCAGATGGCACGAGAGACACTTCCCTAAACTGACCTCCTCAGGCCCTGACCACTGAGGTCTCTCGTGCCCGCGCTCTCTTAAATGCCAAAACAGAGGAGCTTAGACCATGATGAAGACGATGACCCTGTTGACCACCGCAGCTCTGGCTCTGGCCCTGCCCGCCTTGGCTGCCGACCCCAACAACGCCGGAACCACCCCCAAGCCCGTGCTCGACCAGCTTCGTGAGGAGAGCCGCGTGGCGAAGAAGACCGCCACGGACCTTGCCATGAGCCTGAAGAGCAGGAAGGCTGACCTCTCGCAGGCGGCCGAGAAGGTTTCGGCGGTGGAGAAGTCCTATGAGGCGATCAAGGAACTTTTGGACCGGCTGGAGTCCGAATCCGCCCAGTGGGATGAGCGCCGGAAGGCGAGCCTCGAACAGGCGCGCAAGGTCGCCGACGTGATGAGCGTGTTCGTGGACAACAAGAAGAACATCACCGGGAACGGGCTGGACGCCGCGGAGCGCGAGCGGCTGCGGATGAACGCTATCGGCGTCGCTCAGCGCGCGGAACTGCTTGAAAAAACGCTTTCCCGCATCTGACCCTGACCAGAGAGCCGGGCGCAAGACCCGGCCACTCCTCCAACCCTGAGCCCTGTACCGGGGCGGCCGCCTCAGTGGCGCCGCCCCGGATTTTTGTCTTCCGCACGCGTACAATGGCTCCGGAGGAGCAAGATGGATCGCAGTGCAATTCTGTCTTCACTGGGTCTGGGTGAGGTAAACTCCGGCGCTTGTGGCGTGGAATGGATTCGAGAGCCCGGCGGGGGTGAACTGCCGTGCTTGAATCCGGCGACAGGGAAGCAGATCTGCCGTGTTGCGATGGCGTCGCCGGCGGATTATGAGCTGGTGGCGGCGGAGGCGCACAATGTGTTTGAGCGCTGGCGAATGCTGCCTGCGCCGAAGCGCGGCGAGATCGTTCGTCAGATAGGCGAGGAGTTGCGTCTTCACAAAGACGCGCTGGGCGCTCTTGTTTCGCTGGAGATGGGCAAGATCCTGGCCGAGGGCAAGGGCGAAGTGCAGGAGATGATCGACATCGCCGATTTTGCCTGCGGCCTTTCGAGGCAGTTGTATGGGCTCACGATGCACTCGGAGCGCCCGCTGCACCGGATGTACGAACAGTGGCATCCTCTGGGCGTCACGGGGGTGATTTCGGCGTTCAACTTTCCGGTCGCCGTCTGGAGCTGGAACGCGCTCATCGCCGCGGTCTGCGGCGACACGGTGCTTTGGAAACCGTCGTCGGAGACGCCGCTCACGGCGATCGCCGTGCAGCACATCGTCAACCGGGTTCTGGACCGGCACGGCTGGCGGGGCGTGTTCACGCTGGTGGTCGGCCGCGGATCCACCGTCGGCGAGGCGATGCTGGCCGACCGCCGCATTCCGCTGATCTCGGCGACCGGCTCCTGCCAGATGGGATACCGCGTGGCTGAAGTTGTGGGCAGGCGGCTGGGCCGGACGATTCTGGAGCTCGGCGGCAACAACGGCGTGATCATCGAGCCCGACGCCGATCTCGATCTGGCCCTGCGGGCCGTGCTCTTTGGAGCGGTCGGCACCGCGGGCCAGCGTTGCACGACGATCCGGCGGCTTTTCCTGCACCGTTCTATCGCCTCTCAGTTTACGGAACGTCTGTGCAAGGCCTATTCCCAGGTTCGGATCGGCGACCCTCTGGACCCGCAGACGCTGATGGGTCCTCTGGTCACCGCGCGCGCCGTGGAGGAAATGATGCAGGGGCTCGCCAAAGCGCGCGAGCAAGGCGGAGAGGTGATCCATGGCGGCAGGAGCGTGGACTTCAACGGTGGGTTCTTCGTGGAGCCGGCGCTTGTGCGCGCGAAGCCTGCTATGCCGATCGTCAGCGAGGAGATCTTTGCGCCCATCCTCTACCTGATGGAGTACGACAATCTGGAGCAGGCGATCGAATGGCACAACGCCGTGCCGCAAGGGCTGAGTTCGGCGGTCTTCACCGGATCGCTGCGGGCGGCGGAGACGTTCCTCTCGGCGCGCGGCTCCGATTGCGGCATCGCCAACGTCAATATCGGCACGTCGGGTGCGGAGATCGGCGGCGCGTTCGGCGGCGAGAAGGAGACCGGCGGCGGCCGGGAAGCGGGCTCGGATTCGTGGAAAGCCTATATGCGGCGGCAGACTGTGACCATCAACTGGGGCCGCGACCTGCCGCTGGCGCAAGGGATCGAATTTAACGTTTGATCTTGAGAGAAAGCGGCGGCGGCAGGCACTACTGGGTATCAGCCCATGATCCGCCGCCTGCTGCTCATTGCCATCCTCCTGCCGCTCGCGCTTGCGCCGCAGCCCCCGGCGAATACGCCGGAACTGGAACGCATCAACGGCCTGATTGAGGAGTTGACCGCGCTTAAAACGCAAGCTTCAGCGATCGAATCCAAGATCGACACGATCCTCCGCGCATTAGCCGAGCAGCGGGGCGCGCTGCAGCAGAATCCGCCTGCGTACAACGCGCTCCAGAATCTCTCCGACGCGCCGGACCCCAACCCGAAGGCGGCGCCGCTGCGCCGCTGCGCGGCCA
>CAYWST010000365.1:0-5682 GCA_964461075.1 uncultured Solibacteraceae bacterium
CTTCCATTCCATCTTCGAGCAAAAGGAGTACTTCAGCGATTACATCTTCGCGCCCTATGCCGAGGCGATGCTTGAGCAGGACGCCGCTCTGCGGGCAGAGTTCGACAGCGCGCTCGCCGCGGACCCGCAGCTTGCGGCCTCGCCGCGCGGCCGTCTGGAGTGGCTCTACCGCCGGTCACCTTACTTTGAACGGGACAAAGACGCCTACCCCGTTGTGAAGTCGCTGAAGAAACCCGGCGGGCGCGGGCATCCATAGGGAGATGCTGCTTGCCTTTCTGTTGTTATCTTGGCCCGGCGACTGGCCGCAGTTTCTGGGCCCGTCGCGCAACGGAGTGAGCGACGAGGAGATCGCTCCCTGGAAAACGGCTCCATCCATTGCATGGAAGGTCCGGGTGGGGCAGGGCTTCGCCGCGCCGGTGGTAGCGCGCGGCAAGGTTCTCGTCTTCCACCGCGAAGGGGATGAGGAAGTGCTGGCCGCGCTCGACCCGGCCACAGGGAAGCCGGTCTGGAGGTCCGGGGCGGCTACGAGCTACAGGGACGATTTTGGTTTCGATGAAGGTCCGCGCGCCGCGCCGGTGGTGGATGGCGAACGTGTCTTTGTCTATGGTGCGGAAGGGTTGCTGCGCGCACATGAACTCGCCACCGGCAAACTGCTGTGGCGCGTCGATGTGATGAAGGCTTATGCGGTAGAGAAAGGTTTCTTCGGCGCGGCGGGCGCGCCGCTCGCGGCCAACGGCCTCGTCATGATCAACGCCGGCGGGCGCAAGGCCGGAGTGGTGGCGTTCGACTCGGCGACAGGCAAGGAATTGTGGCGCGCATCCGGCGACGGCGCAAGCTACTCGTCCGGTGTGATGGCCGTCCTCAACGGCAAACCCGCGGCGGTCTTCTTCACGCGAAATGGAATCCTGGTGCTGAACCCGGCCGACGGCGCTGTCCTGCATCAGGCGCGCTGGCGGTCGCGCTCCAACGCCAGCGTGAACGCCGCGACGCCTCTTGTTGACGGCAATCGCATTTTCGTCTCCGCCAGCTATGGAACCGGGGCGATGCTGATCGATGCCGCTTCCTGGAAACCTGTCTGGAGCGGCGACGAATCCCTGTCAAACCACTACGCGACAAGCGTCAAGATGGGGCGGTTCCTATATGGTTTCCACGGCCGGCAGGAGATGGGGCAGGAGTTCCGCTGTGTGGAATGGGCCACGGGAAAGGTTCGTTGGAGCGAGCCCGGGATTGGGGCGGGCGTCGTCATTGCGGTGGGAGGCCGCCTGCTGTTGCTGACAGAGCGCGGTGATTTGATTTTGGCCGCCGCCAACCCGGGCCGCTTTCAGGCGGTTGCGAAAGCCGAGGTCGTCCCCGGCACGGTCCGCGCCTATCCGGCCCTCGCGCATCGCCGCCTCTATGTGAGGAACGAGAACACTCTGTATTGCCTCCGGCTCGAATAAAGTCTCAAATGGCAGGCCAAGGCTACCGGCTCAGGATCTCCACGACCGCCTGCGACACGGCGTTATCAAAGTCATGGTGCGGCGTCCGTCCCGGCGTCTGAACAAACAGTATTGCGACCATCTGCTCGGCGCGATTGACCCACCAATACGTCCCGAACGCGCCATCCCAACCATAGCTGCCGTTGGGCTTTCGGAGCCGCGCCTCCGCGGCGTTGAGGATCACCTCGCCGCCCAGCCCGAATCCCACGCCTCGGGGGGGCCGGCCAATCTGTCCCAGAAAAAGGTCGCCCACATTGTTCGAGAGCATAAGGTCCACTGTCAGAGGGCTCAGAATCTGTTTGCCGTTCCACTTCCCGCCGCTGCAGAGCATCTGCGCGAATTGAAAATAATCCGCCGCCGTTGAAGTCAGCCCGCCGGCGCCCGAGAAATAGGCCGCGCTGCCGATGCGCAGCGGAGTTGCCGGCGTTGCCAGCCCTTTCTCCGACCGCCGGTAGACGGTCGCCAGCCGTCCCTGTTCCTTCTCCGGCACATTGAAGTATGTGTCGTTCATCCCGAGCGGTTCAAACAGCTTCACTCGCAGGAATTGATCGAAGGTCATCCCTGAAGCGATCTCCACGATGCGCCCCAGCGTGTCGAATCCAGCGCCTGCGCTATAGCGCCACCTCGTTCCCGGTTGAAAGTCGAGCGGTAGCGCTCCGAGCCGCGGAATGAAATCCGCCAGCGTGTCGGCTGGTTTGCGTTCTTTCACGAGAGCGGCGTATGCAGGCGCCGTTGGGCCGCCGCTCGCCAGTCCTGAAGTGTGCGTCAACAGGTCCAGAATGGCGATCTCGCGAGCAGCCGCCACCGTGGCGGCGTCCGCCCCCTCCCCCACGACTCTTGAACCCTTAAACTCCGGAATGTATTTCGAGACAGGATCTGTCAGATGCAGTCTGCCTTCTTCCATCGCGATGAGGATCGCCGCGGCGGTCACCGGCTTGGTCGTTGACGCCAGGCGGAACAGCGTATCTTTCGCCATCGGCCGCTTCGTCTCCAGATCCATCACCCCATGCGTCTCGAAGTGGACCACTTTACCTTTCCGCGCCACCAGCGTTACCGCGCCGGCGAGTTCTTTCGCCTCAATCCGCCGCATCACGGACTCGCGAATCCGCTGGAGACGTTCGGAGCTAAGGCCCACCTCTTCAGGCTTCGCCGAAGGCAGCGGCCCCGCCGCCAAGGGAAGCATCACCGCCATCGCGGCCTGCAGGACTCTTCTCATCAAAGAACCTCCTCGCTAAATCGCCATCCCGAGCCCCACCAGGTTCGCCGCAAGAATGATGATGATCATTCCCACCCACAGAATCGCCACCGGCCGCCGCGTCACCTTCTCCCATTCCTTGAGCGCCAGACCGACGAGTCCGCCGAACAGCACATACCCGCTCATGTGCAGCATCCAATTCACGTAGTCGACGTGCTTCGGAACGTTTGCCGCGCCCCAGGCGTAGAAGAAGAACTGCAGGTACCACATCGTCCCGCCTGTTGCGGCCATGAGGCCGTTGCGGACGAGGACATTCGCCGGCTGAGAGCAGTCCGCTCTGAATGACAGGTGGCTGTTCAACGCAAGCCTGCCGAAGCAGTAGGCGAAATTGACGATCGCGCCGCCGCCCATGATGATTACGTAGCTCGGCAGCGCCGCGTAGAGGGGCGGAATACCAAGCTGGAGCGCCGCCGATTCGATAGGCTTCGACGCGTCGATAGCGAACGACATCCCCGACGAAAAGACGCCGCACATGATCGCCAGCAGCAGTCCCTTCTTCAGGTCGAACTGCTCCGCGCTCAAGCCCAGTTGCTTTTCCTTCTGGTGTCCGGCGTAGGTCACGATCGCCACCCCGATCAGCGCCACGATGATTCCGGCCAGCGTGATCAGCCCGCTCCGCGATGTGAACAGGAACAGGAACTGCCCGCGCATGAAGGGCGGTACCAGCGTGCCCACCACCAATGTTGTGCCGATCGCGATGCCGATCCCAAGCGACATGCCCAGGTAGCGCATCGTGAGTCCGTAATTTACATTCCCGACGCCCCACATCGCGCCGAACAGGAACGCTCTCCATACCGTTGAGGAATCCAGGCCGGAATAGAATCCGCGGAAATCCGGCAGAAAGTACAGGCTCACTCCAATGGGCAGCAGAACCCAGGAGAAGATTCCCGCCACTGCCCAGGTGGTCTCCCAGGACCACCGCTTTACTTTTCCGATGGGGGCATAAAAGGCCGCCGCCGAAAGGGCGCCTACCATGTGCCAGCCGATCGCGCTAATAATCGAAGTCACTCGCTCTCCTTACACAAATTGTCTATCCAGTTGTCTGCTCCGAGCCGGTTGGAGCGGTTCTCGAGCTCAATCGAAGAACCCGCGGTCTTCCTCCGCCAGCCGCGCCTTCGCCGCCGCCACCTTGAACGTCACCCCGAGGCCGGGCTTGTCCCACACGTCGATGAAGCCCTTCTTGACGATGGGATTCGGCAACCCGTCAACGATGTCGTACCACCACTCCGGCTGCCCGTATGGGTATTCGAATGCGATGTAATTCTGCGGCATCGCCGCCGCCGAATGGACGTGCGCCGCCAGGCCGATCAGTCCGTCGAAGATTCCATGCGGCGCCATCGAAATCCCGTGCAGATCGGCGTATTCGGCGATCCACTTCATCTCCGCGATACCGCCGACATCCTCCGGATCCGGCCCCACCACGTCGACGGCCTGCTTCTCGATCAGGTCCTTGAAATTCTGCCTCAGGTAAATCTGCTCGCCGGTGTGGATCGGCACGGTTGTAGACATCTTCAGGTCCCGGTAAAGCTCCGCGTTGGGGTAGGGAGTGTAATCTCCAGTCAGAATGTCCTCGATCCAGACGAGGTTCATCGGCTCGCAGGCTCTCGCGAATTGCAGAGCGTCCTTCGGCATCCATCCCGGTCCCGCATCCAGCGCCAGACCCACATCGCTCCCGAGAACCTTCTTCATCGCCTCGACGCATGCGATGATGTGCTTCAACCCCCGCTCGGTCAACGCCCCGCGGTTCCCGTGCGGGGCTCCGGAGCGCGCCTCGTCGTACCACATGTCCGGCACGGCGCTCATCATTCGCGCGTTATGGAACCCCACCGCCATCTTGATCAGCGTGAAGCCTTCCTTGGCTCCCTTCATCTGCTGCACGTTTTCCGCATAGTCCTGCGGCATTTGCCCCTTCATGGGTGGACGGAACCCGCCGTTGTACACGCGAACGCGGTCTCGAATCTTGCCGCCAAGCAGCTTGTAGACCGGCACTCCCGCCGCCTGTCCGGCGATATCCCAAAGCGCGATTTCGATCGCGCTCACGGCCGCACCCCAGGGCTTGAACGCGCCGAGACGGCGAATCTTGAGCATCACCCGCTCGACGTCGGTCGGATCCTCGCCCAGGATGTAGTTCCTGTAGAAAAGAACCATTGGCTTCAAATACGCCTTGGAAGTCTCCGCCTGTCCGTAGCCGGAGATGCCTTGATCCGTCACGATCCGCACCACCGGATTCCGCCCGATGATCGCGCAACGCAGGTCTGTGATCCTGATCTTGCCCCGCCCGGCCCTTGGCTCCTGCGCCAGGATGGATGGCGACGCCCCCAGCGCCGGAACCGCCGCCAGGAATCGTCTACGTGTCCGCATGATGAGTCGCTCCTTCGTAGCGCTCATTCTATACCCATGCGGCCGGGCCTCTAGCTTTCCAGTGCGCCGTCACTCAGGAAGACCTTCTCGACGTCCTTTCCGTTCGCCTTGGTCTTTAAGGTAAGAGCCGCGATGCTCGCCGCGCTTCCGCCGGCGAGCCTCACCAGCGTGTCGAACACGGCGAAGACCGTCGAAGCGCCGGCTCCGTCGCGCGTCGAAGCCTGATCGAATCTGTCGAACTCGACCAACGCCTTACCGAACTTCTCGAGCTTCTTCGAGAAGTTCCCGGGCTTAATCGCCTTTCCCGCGGCCAGCAGGCGGCAGAGATCCTTCACCGCCCCGACGAGCGAGTTCTCGATGTTGTAGAGCGTCGCCAGCACCAGGTACTCATGCCGTTCCATCACGACTTTCTCCGGTGCGGCGATGCCCGCGATTCCGATGTCGATCCGCTCCTCCCGCGCCGACGGCGGCACGAACGCGATCGGGCCCAACCTCGAGAAGCGCTCGAAGATGGCCGGGGTCGCGTAGGCGAACGCGATGTCGTGCATGCCTTCGGCCTTCAGGTAGTTCGCCAGCACCATCAGGCGC
>CAYWST010000366.1:0-5655 GCA_964461075.1 uncultured Solibacteraceae bacterium
GGCCCGCCCGCCCCATTCAGCAGCCCGTCGATCACCCCGAACAGCCCGTCCCCCTCAAACACCGGCTTCACGCTCGCGTCTTCGTCCCGGTACACAAAATCCGCCCGGATCATGCCCGATTGGTCCACCACCAGCGCCGTCGGCAGCGACACCGAAGGGTTTCTCGGCGTGATCTTCAACAACGCCGCCGTCGCCTGCCCGCTGTCGAACAGCACCGGGCTCGTCACCTTGTGCTTCGCTACATAGTTCGCCACCGTCGTCGCGTTGTCCGGCAGCGTCACGATCGACAGAATCTGAATCCTGTCCCCATACCGCGCCTTGATGCGCTCCAGCGTCCGCGAAAAGCCGCCGCAATGCGGGCAGTCCGTCTTCATGATGTCGATGATCACCACCTTGCCCCGGTAATCCAGCAGGTCGTGATACTTCGAATTCGAATCCGGCAGCGTGAAACTCGCCGCCCGCTGCCCTGTCAGCGGTCCCGCGGCAGCGGCGCACGCAAAAAGCAAAAAGACAATTACTTGTTTCATCGGCCTCAGTCCTTCCCTGCCAGTTGAGGCAGGCTCTGCTCATAGGGCGGCAGCGCCACGCCTCTCTCCGTGATGATCCCGGTCACGTACCGCGACGGTGTCACGTCAAACGCCGGATTCTCCACCGCGGTCCCCTCCGGCGCCACCGGCACGCCGAACACCTCGGTCACTTCCGCCGCCGGCCGCTCCTCGATCGGAATCAGATCTCCCGAAGCCAGCGTCAGATCCAGGGTCGAAACCGGCGCCGCCACATAGAACGGCACCCCATTCTCTTTCGCCAGCACCGCCACCCCGTACGTCCCCACCTTGTTGGCCACGTCTCCGTTCCGCGCGATCCGGTCCGCGCCCACCACCACGCACCCAATCCGTCCGCTCTTCAGAAAATGCCCCGCCATGTTGTCGGTGATCAGCTTCACCGCGATCCCGTCCTGTTGAAGCTCCCACACAGTCAGACGCGCCCCCTGCAGAAACGGTCTTGTCTCGTCGGCGAACACGTCGATCTTCTTCCCCGCCTCCACCGCCGCGCGGATCACGCCCAGCGCCGTTCCGTATCCCGCCGTCGCCAGCGCCCCCGCATTGCAGTGCGTCAGCACCGTCTTGCCGTCGGGAACCAGCCCCGCCCCGTGCGTTCCGATCGCCCGGTTGATGGCGATGTCTTCCTGATAAACGAGCTGCGCCTCCCGCACCATCATGTCGCGGATCTCCGCGGAGCTGCGCCCCCGCAGCGACTCGTAGAGCCGCCGCATCCGGTCGATCGCCCAGAACAGGTTCACTGCCGTCGGTCGCGTCTCCGCCAGCGTCTTGCAGATCGTCTCGAACTCGGCGTTCAACCTCTCCGCCGGAGTCTTCAACACCCCTAACGCCACGCCCATCGCCGCCGCCACGCCGATCGCCGGAGCTCCACGAATCACCATCGTCTTGATCGCGTGCGCCACCTCCACGTACGTCTCGCATGTCACGAACTCCGTCACCCGCGGCAGCCGCGTCTGGTCGATCATCACCACCCCGGCGGCGGTCCACTGTATGGTTTCCACCATTAGAAAATCAGTTCCTTTCGCTGCAGAAGAAATCCCGTGAAGAAAGTCAGATTGTAGGTCGCATGCACCAGTGTGGAAGCCGCCGTCGAGCCCGAGCGGTGCCGCACGATCCCGAACGTCGAAGAAGCCAAAAACAGCAGCACGATGTGCTGCCAGGTCCACGAGTATTGCGGGCCGTGCAACAGCGCGAACGGCAGGCTCGCCGCCGCGATCCCCGCGACCGTTCCGAGCCTGGAAACAAGCAGCGGTTGGAAAAACCCGCGGAAGATCAGTTCTTCCGCCAGCGGCCCCAGCGTCGTCGCGAAAACACCCACGAGCGCGATCGATTGCTTGTCTTCCAGAAGCCGCTGCATCGGCGAGTCCAGGTTCGGCGTCTTCATCAGCGCGCCCAGTATCACCACCGCGATCACCAGCAGCGGGCCCGCGAACACCGTCAACCCGATGCCCGGCCAGGGCACGAACCAGCTCATCGAAGGCCAGAATTCCTGTCCATACCGCGTTTTCAGCAGCAGCCACAGCGCGGCGAAAAGCAGACCGTACATCGCAAACTGCGCCAGCAGCAGCGACCGCGTCTGGCTAAAAATCTCCGGAGCCAGCTTCGAGAGACCGTACGCCCCCAGTTGCGCCGCAAGAAAACTCGGCACGGCCAGCCCAACAAACAGGCCGGCGTCCAGCCAGTCCCAATAAGGCGAGTTCTGCACAGCCAGTGTCGTCATCGGTCGCTTTCCGCCAGCAGCGCCGCCACCAGCGGAATCATGATCTCATGATGGCCCGTGATGGCGTAGCCTCGTCCGCCCCGCTGTGCATGCGGCCTCTCCACGACGTTCGCTTTTGGCCGGTAATGCTGCAGAAAATCGAAGTTCACCGTTGTGAAATCGGCCAGCGGATAGCCCAGGTTCCGCACCACGCTCACGGCCTTCAAGAACACCTCCGGTAATACGACCGCCGACCCCACATTCGCATAGACTCCGCCCGCGTTCAGCCCCCGCACCAACGAGCAGCACAGCCGGAAATCGTGATGAGTTGCCGTCCCGATCGCCGCGCCCTCCGCTCTCGGATGGGTGTGCGGCGTATCCGTCCCCACCGCCACGTGCACCGTCACCGGAATCCGCCGCCGGTAGGCCTGCGCCTGCAAGCAAGCCGGTGCGTACTCGGGCCGCGCGATCTCGCTGATCCGCATCCCCAGGGCCTCGCCCATCCCCACGCCCGCCTCCGCGCCCGCCCGGATCGCGTCGTTCATCTCCCGTCCCGTCTCCTCCGCCGATCCGAACCGCCCGTCCGGCAGCACCGCCTCGACATCCTCGCTCGTCGCGCCGCTGATGCCGATCTCGAAATCGTGAATCGTCGCCGCACCGTTCATCAGAAAACCGGTGACGAAGCCGCGGTCCATCAGGTCCGTGAACACCGGCGCCAACCCGCACTTGATCACGTGCCCGCCCAGGCCCCACAGAATCGCCCTGCGCTTGCGCTTCGCCTCTACTACCGCCGCCACCACCGCGCGCAACGAATCCGCGGCCAGGATCTTCGGCAATCGCTCCAGCCACGCGGAAAGAGTCGAGCCCGGCGCGTGCGCCGAGCCCATGTGCTCCATTTGCACCTTCCCGCCACGGTCGGCGATCGGGATCGTCCGCAGTCCGGCGAAGTCGAGAGGGGAAATATCGTACTGGCTCAATTCAAAAGGTCCAATTAGCTAGCTTTACGGTTTTTCAGGGCTTTTTCAAGCGCTCGCGCCGTATGGCTCCGCCGGTTCTTCACGATCTGCTCCGGCGTGCCTGCTGCAACCACCGTGCCGCCCTTCTCTCCGCCTTCCGGCCCCAGGTCGATCACCCAGTCCGCGCTCTTGATCACATCCGTGTGGTGCTCGATGATCAACACCGTGTTTCCCAGGTCCACCAACTGGTTCAACACGTCCATCAGGCGCCGCACATCCTCGAAGTGCAATCCCGTCGTCGGCTCGTCGAGAATGTACATTGTCTTCCCCGTCTGCCGGCGCGAGAGCTCGCGCGCCAGCTTAATCCGCTGCGCCTCCCCTCCGGAAAGCGTGGTCGCCGATTGCCCGAGGTGCAGGTAGCCCAGCCCGACATCGACCAGCGTTTGCAGCTTCTGCTTGATCTGCGGAATGTTGCCTAGCAGCGCCAGCGCGTCCTCGACTGTCGTTTCCAGCAAATCCGCGATCGAGACGCCGTTGTATCGCACCTGCAGCGTCTCGGAGTTGTACCGCCGCCCCCGGCACACATCGCACGGCACATACACGTCCGGCAGAAAATTCATCTCGATCCGCTTCAGCCCGTCTCCCTGACAGGCCTCGCACCGCCCGCCCTTCACGTTGAAGCTGAACCGCCCCGGCTTGTAGCCGCGCTCACGCGATTCCGGCAGCATCGCGTAGATCTCGCGGATCGGTGTGAACGTGCCGGTGTACGTGGCCGGATTCGACCGTGGACTCCGCCCTATCGGCGCCTGATCGATCTCCACGATCTTGTCCAGCAAGTGCAGGCCTTCGATCGAATCGTGCGCGCCCGGCTTCGTCTTCGCGTTATACAGGTGCTGCGAGAGCGCCCGGTACAGAATGTCGTGAATCAACGTCGACTTCCCGCTCCCGCTCACGCCCGTCACCACGATCAGCGAGCCCAGCGGAAACTCCACGTCGATATTCTTCAAATTGTGCTCCCGCGCGCCGCGGACCACCAGCCGCTCGCCGTTGCCCGGCCGCCGGTACTCGGGCGTCGGAACCGCCCTCGCGCCGGAAAGATATTGCCCCGTCAGCGAACCCAGCGCCGCAGCGATCGCCTTCGGCGATCCCGCCGCCACCAGCTCCCCGCCCAGCCGCCCTGCTCCTGGACCGAGGTCCACCACATAGTCGGCCCGTTGAATCGTCTCTTCGTCGTGCTCCACCACCAGCACCGTGTTGCCCAGGTCGCGCAGACGCTCAAGGGTCTCCAGCAGCCGCGTATTGTCCCTCGGATGCAGCCCGATCGAGGGTTCGTCCAGCACGTAGAGCACGCCGCGCAGCTTTGAGCCGATCTGTGTCGCCAGCCGGATCCGCTGCGCCTCTCCGCCTGAGAGCGTCGCTGCCGAACGATCCAGCGAGAGATAGTCCAAACCCACCTGCGTCAGGAACTCCAGCCGGTTCCGGATCTCTTCGACAATCCGCGCCGCCACCTGCTCTTCCCGCTCGGTCAGAATCCATTCGCGCGCCGCCGCGAGGGCGCGCGAAACCGGCAGCGCCGTGAACTCGGCGATCGAAGCGCCCTTCACCCGGACCGCCAGCGACGCCGGACGCAGCCGCCGCCCCTGGCACGCTTCGCACTCGGTCGCAGACATGTACTCCATCAAGTACTCTTTGTACCCTTCCGAGTACTCGTCCAGCGCCTTCTCGAGCAGCTTCACGATCCCCGGCCAATCGCCCTGCCCGTACAACAGCGACTCCCGCGCTTTCCGGCTCAGATCTTCGAACGGTTTCGAGATGTCGATCCGCAGCCGCCGCGCCGCCTCCCCCACCGCGTTTTGCATCAGCGCCGAAGAGCCTCCCGGCCCCAACCCGCCGTCAAACAACGGCCGCGACGCGTCCACGATGAACTTGTCCGGATCGAACGACCACGTCGATCCCAGCCCATGGCACGCCTCGCACGCGCCGTAGGGGCTGTTAAACGAAAACGACCGCGGCTCGATCTCGGGCACGGACTCTCCACAATCCGGGCACGCCAGCTTCTGCGAGTAGAGCCGTTCCTCGCCGCCCACCACTGCCACCGTCACCAGCCCATTGGCCAGCTTCGTCGCCGTCTCGATCGAAGCCTCCACGCGCTTTTCGAGCCCTGGCTTCAACAGCAACCGGTCCACCACCACCTCAATCGTGTGGTTCTTCCGCTTGTCGAGCTGTATCTCCTCATCCAGGCCGCGCAGCGTGCCGTCGATCCGCGCCCGAACGAAACCGGCCCGCGCGAACTTCTCGATCTCTTTCTTGTACTCGCCCTTCCGACCCCGCGCCACCGGCGCCAGGATCATGATCCGCGGCGCTTCGCTCTCCTTCGCCGCCAGTGCCAGAATCTGCTCCAGAATCTGCTGCGTCGATTGCTTTCGGATCGGAATCGCGC
>CAYWST010000367.1:0-5644 GCA_964461075.1 uncultured Solibacteraceae bacterium
GCCCATGTTCCACTTCATGGTGAAGCCGAGACCGCCTGCGTAGACCGGCCGCGAGACCATCGGGAAGTCGGTGGACTCCTCGGCGAGCGTGATCGTGCCGGGCACCTTGTGCGCCTCGATGTTGAAGATGCGGAGGAACTCGATGGCCTCAAGATTCTCGCGGCCGCCGTATTGGTTCGGGACCCAGTTCTCGGCGTTGCGGGAATAGTCGAGGTAGAGCATGGACGCGACCGCGTCCACGCGCAGGCCGTCGATGTGGTACTCCTTCAGCCAGAACAGCGCGTTGGAGACGAGGAAATTGCGGACTTCATTCCGCCCGTAATTGAAGATCAGCGTTCCCCAGTCGCGATGCTCGCCCCGGCGCGGGTCTTCATGCTCATAGCAGGCCGTGCCGTCGAAGCGGGCGAGCCCATGAGCGTCCTTTGGGAAGTGCGCCGGAACCCAGTCCACGATGACGCCGATCCCATGCAAATGGCACTGGTCGATGAAGTACTTGAAGTCGTCCGGCGTGCCGAAGCGCGCGGTGGGACCAAAATAGCCCACCACCTGGTAGCCCCAGGAACCGGCGTACGGGTGCTCCATGGGAGGCATGAGCTCGATGTGCGTGAAGCCCATCCGTTGCACGTAGGGGATGAGCTGCGCGGCGAGTTCGCGATAGCTGAGCGGCGTCCCGTCGGGATGCTTGGCCCAGCTTTCCATGTGCACTTCGTAGCAGGACATCGGACGTTCGAGCCAGTTCGTTCCGGCGCGCGCATCGAGCCAGGCCTGATCGTTCCAGGAGTACCTGGAGAGATCCCAAACGACCGAACCCTGCTTGGGCGGCGATTCGGACGCGAACCCGTAGGGGTCGCATTTCAGTCCGCTCACGCCAAAGATCTGTGAACGCACGAAGTACTTGTAGATCTGCCCCTCGTGGACGCCCGGGATGAAGATCTCCCATACGCCGCCGTCGCGCCGGCGCATCGGGTGCCGGTGGGAGTCCCATTGATTGAAATCGCCGGCCACCGAGACCATCTCGGCGTGAGGCGCCCACACGGCGAACCGCGCACCGGCGACGCCTTCGATCTCCATCAGGTGCGCCCCCATGGTCTTCCAGGCTTCGTAGAGCGTGCCCTCGTTGTGGAGATGGACGTCGAAGTCGCTGAGGAGCGGAGGAAACCGGTACGGATCCTCGAGAGTCTCCCGCCCCCCGCGATGCAGTTCGACCTCGAACCGATAGGGTCTTGGGTCGTGCTGGAGTTCAATCTCCCAGACGCCTTCCGGGTGGATCCGCTTCATGGGCCTGGCAGTCCCGGCGGAAACCAGCGAAGCCGAGGAAGCTTGCGGCAGGAGCGCCCGGACGATGTAGCCCGTTCCGCGGGCGTGGGGCCCGAGGAGCGAAAACGGGTCTCCGTGGTAGCCGCCTGCCAGTGCATCGAGTTCGCCGGGTTTCATGCGGCTATTATGGCAGGAATGACCGATTGGCTCCTGCGGCTGCCAAAGGCCGAGCTGCACGTCCATCTGGAAGGCTCTCTCCATCCGGAGACGCTGTGTGAGATCGCGCCCGGACTCTCGCCCGAGACCGTTCTCGCGCGCTATCGCTATGACGGTTTCGGGGATTTTCTGAAGGCCTACGCCTGGGTGAACGGATTCCTGAAAGAACCCTCCGATTTCGCGCACGCCGCCAGGCGCCTGTTCGAAGCGCAGGCGGCGGAAGGCGTCCGCTACGCCGAGGTCAATCTGAGCGTCGGGGTCATGGTGTGGCGCGGCCTGGAACCCCGCCCCGTGATCGAGGCTGTGCTCGAGCAGGGCCGCCAGGCGCCTTTCCCCGTCCGCTGGATCTTCGACGCCGTCCGGCAGTTCCCCATTGAACAAGGCTGGCAAGTGGTGAATCTGGCCGCCGAATACCGCCCGCACGGCGTCGTCGGTTTCGGAATAGGCGGCGACGAGCAGCGGGGGCCAGCCCGGCTTTTCGCGGAGATCTTCGGCTTCGCTCTGGACCAGGGCCTCAAGCTCGCTCCTCACGCCGGCGAGAGCGACGGTCCCGCGAGCGTGTGGGAGTCCCTGCGCCTGGGCGCCTCCCGCATCGGCCATGGGATCCGGTCGATCGAGGACCCGAAGCTTGTTGCGCATCTGGCGCAAACCCGGACCCCGCTGGAGATCTCCCTGTCGAGCAATGTGGCGACGGGCCTTGTCCCATCCGTGAAACTGCACCCCGCCAGGAAACTCCACGACGCAGGCGTGCCCATCATCCTCAACACGGACGACCCGCCCATGTTCGGCGCAACCCTCGGCGGCGAGTACGCGCTCGCCGCTGAAAGCCTCGGCTTCTCCCGCGAGGAACTTGAGCGCATCGCGGGTCACGGCTTCGAGTTCGCCTTCGACCAGGAAGCAGCCCGCAGCGCCGCGGTCCGGTAGCTACGTTCGCGGCTCGATCTCGCTCGCTTCACCCGCCCACACAAGCCGCCCCCGGATCACATGCAGAACGGAAACGCTGCCGAGGGGGATGATGTCCGCATCGGCGCTCTCCGACAGTCCCAACTGGCCCAGGATTTCGATCCTGTCGTGATACGCCCGGACCTGTCTCAGAAGGCCCGCTCCGCGATGTCTGACCAGGTACCAACTGGCGGCGGCCGGGTGGACTCGGGCCAGCTCATCCAGATCGATCACCGCGCTCGTGGCGCCCGGGAAGATGGATGTCAGCGCGGGATCCGGAGCGAGAAACGCGATCACCGGCCGTCTTCCGCACGGTCCGATTTGCGGCGGAATCGCCCGCCATCCCGATTGCTGCCGCGGGTCCGGCAGCGGCCACCCGGGCCCGATCTTTCCACTCAGGACCGGGGCCATTCTCGACGGGTGATTCGCCATCCTCTTCGCTTCCAGAGCTTCGCCGAGTTCCGCGACTGTTGTCAGGTCCGGTATCCCGATGTCCAACGCAGTCAGCAGGGAATCGGCGGAAGCCGTCGTCAGGTCCCGCACGCCCTTCAGCAGGTTGTGGAGGTGCGGCTGTGAGATTCCAGCCAGGCGCGCCAGTCCGCGCTCAGTATACTCGCCGTTCCTGATGCGCCGGCGAATTTCTTCGAGCAAACGCGTCTGAACGACCGAGAATGTCAGACCTCGCGAGCCGATCATGGGGTAATTTCCCTCAGAAATAGGCTAGTACCAGTACCAATAGTACTACACCCCTCCAATGAGGGCTAATGCGATTTAATCAAGACATAAGGTCACATGCAAGCTTATTTTTTTCAACATCATGGAAGTTTGCCTGGATCTCGTTGATCAACGGTGCACACCGGAAGGGATTCCGCCGCCATTGACCCAATGATGGTGGGCTGGATGCTGGGATCAGAGTCCGTCCCAACCGAGTGAGGCGGGGGGCGGACTGAAGGACTCACCGAAAACCAAGCAAAGGACCCAGAAAAATGGAGTGGACCCGTTCGGAAACCATCGCGCTGGCCATGCCGAGTTGTGCATATTGCCGCGGTGTGGGACTGCGGTTGGACCGTCATGGCGAGAATCAACCGTGCAATTGTGTGCTGCGAGCCATCTTCAGGGCTTGCTACGCGCGCTTCCAGCAATGCACCACTGAGAAGCGCTTCAGCCTGGTTCGGCTGGAGTATTCACCCCGGGCGAATCGCCGGATCACCTGGGGGCGGAAAGACGAGGAGTACTGCGCCGATTTCTGGCTGATCAGTAAGCGGACTTTGACTCCGCTGGAGTGGAAGATCTTCACGTACCACTTCCTGCTCGGCGCAGGCTGGAAGCTCTGCACGAAGCGCCTCCAATTGGACAGGGGAAACTTCTTCCATGCCGTTTACCGGATCGAGCAGAAGTTGGGACGGGCGTTCCGCGAGGTGAGGCCCTTTAGCCTCTTCCCGCTGGACGAGTACTTTTGCGGCCGCACCTACAACGAGGTGAACCCGGTGTGGGAGAAGCCGCGTCTCATGCTTCGCCCGGGCTCATTGAGTCGAAGGCTGACAGTTCCTCTGTTGCGCGTGGCCTAGCAACCTGCGGAAGGCGGCGCTGCCTGGCGGTCGCGGCTCAGAGACAGACGAACGCAGCTCAAAATGCGGGCTGTTTGTGAGTCGCGCCCGCCGGCGGCCGCCCATGTGGATTTCCGCCATCGAACTGATGAGGAGGGCTTGCCTGGAGCGGGAACGCACATTCGGGGAGGCCGCGCGTCTCCAGGGTCGCGGCGGCTTCGCAGGCGGCGCGGCGCACCTTTGGGTTATATGCCGAAGCGTAGACGCGGAGGGTTTCACGACGATGTTGTGGGGCCATGCTGGCGCCGTGAAAGGCCCAGCGTTGCGCGGCGCCGGGTTGAAGATTCCCGATCCAATAGTGCATCAGTTTCTGACAAGAGTGGAGCCGCCGGTCAAGGTGCTGGGCGCCGAACGCGTCGGGAGTCGCCTGTCGAGCAAGTTGATAACCTTCGCAGCGTCCGGGGAACCACTTGGCCGCGACATAGCAGGCCGCGAATCGCGCGGTGGGGTTTTCCGAACGGAGGCAGATGTCGTCAACCTGAGAGGCGACGAAGTACGGACCGGCGAGGCGAACCAATTCGTGCAGGTCGAGGACCCAATGGTGATTCACCGTTGGACCATTCGCGTCGAAGTGCTCCCGAAGTTCTCGGCCGGTCAGGGATTCGAACTCGGCCCGCAGCCTGAGGCCGACGAACCGAGCGAGCGGGTCTGTGCCGTCCAGGAGGCCGGAGTTCCAGGCGGACAAGAGCCTCGGTAGCCAGACGGAGTAGACCTCCAAGTCGTAGGAGGGGTAATCGCCGACGGTGCGGAGGTAGCCGCCCTCCTCTCGCAAGAAGAGTAGCCGCGCGCCCCCGAGGTCAGGGTGGAAGAGGCGAGGACCGCCATGCGAACCCGAGGCCCAGATCCAACTGTAGAACCTGATTGCGGGTGGCGCCTGCCCGCGGACAGCGAGCATGACATCGGCGTCGATTTCCGCCAGGTGGAGAGGAACGGTTGGAGATTGCGGGCCCCCTATGTCCGCGGGTTTGGCGACGGTCCTTGCATCGCCCGTCAAGCGAGCGTCCGAGATACGGACCAGCAGGATGATGGGCGCATTCTTCATGGCCGCGGCGCCGCCATCATAGGAATAGATAACGGGGCGGATAGAGAAGGCCGGCGAGCGGCACGCGGTGGTGAGCAGAGCTGACATGAGTAGAGCGCCCGAGGCCGGGATCATCGGCGAGGACATGGTGGATTGGAACCCGCTGGCGGGTCCAGGTTCCAGGCCGGAAGGCGGGAGGTGATCGATTTGCCGAACAACCACGTGCCAGTGGTCGTATACTCATTTAGCACGGAGACACAACCTCGAATGGGACTGGGTGACTCGATCAAAGGCTTTATCAAGAAACAGTTCATTGACGTCATTCACTGGACTGAACCGGAAGACGGGATCCTGGCATGGCGCTTTCCCATGCAGGACATGGAGATACAGAACGGCGCGAAGCTGACCGTTCGTGAGAGCCAGGCGGCGATGTTCGTCAATGAGGGCCGGGCGGCGGACGTGTTCGGGCCGGGGCTCTATACGCTGAACACGCAGACGCTGCCGATTCTGACGAACCTCATGAACTGGGACAAGATGTTCCAGTCGCCGTTCAAGAGCGACGTCTACTTCTTCGTCACCAAGCAGCAGGTGAACCAGCGGT
>CAYWST010000368.1:0-5629 GCA_964461075.1 uncultured Solibacteraceae bacterium
CAAGATCGTACAACTCCGGCTTGTCCGACGCCATGTTGTAGGAATAGACGTGCGAGCCGTCGTGCATCGCCATGGCGAAGTTCGTCGTGACATGCCAGCCGCATTCGGCAATATAGGGCTTCGGAGTATGCGCCTTGCCATTGAGCAGAGGCAGCAGAGAAACCCCATCCAAACGCTCCTTCGGCTGGACGCCGGCGAGCTCGAACATGGTGGGCGCAACGTCAAGGTGAGAAACCGGTGTCGACTCCTTGCGGGGAGCGACCCCCGCCGTCTTCGGCATCTTGACCGCAAGCGGAACGCGCAGGATTTCCGGGTGCAGGTAGACACCCTTGTCCACCAGCGCCCGGCGGCCGTTCATCTCTCCGTGGTCTGAAGTGAAGAGGATCAGCGATTCGTCGTAAAGCCCGCGCTTCTTGAGTCCGGCGAAGAAAACGCTCAGCGCGCGGTCGATCACCTCCACCTGCAGCGCGTTGGCCACGCGGTATTCCTCGACGGTCTTCGCGTCGTAGAGGCCCCAGTACTTGCGGTAGAGGTCATAGACTCGCGGCAGCGCCGGGTCCGGCCTGAAATCGCGGTCGCGCGCCGCGAGGTAGCTCGCCGGCAGCCGGTTGGCCGCCCGGATCGCCTTCTCTCTCGCCTCGAAGCCCGCGGGAATCGAGAACGGCTGGTGCGGATCGAAAATGTCCAGTTGAAGGTAAACCGGCTTCTTCGATTCCAGCGCCGCGTCCAACTTGCTCAGCGCACGCTGAACCAGATAGTGCGTGTACTGCGCTTCCAGCGGGAAATCGCGGCCGTCGGCCTGCTCAATCCAGCCGCCGAAGGAGTTGGCCGGCGTCTTCCGGTCCTGTTGCAGACCGCGAATCTCTCTGCGATAGCGCTGGGGCTTCACGCCGAGCCTGCGCAGGTGTTCGATATAGTTCTCGTCGGAGCGGACGGGCGGGTCCCAGCGATCCCATCCATCGGCGTTTTCGCCGAAGCCGTCGAAGAACTTTTGCGCTCCCAGGTGGCCCTTGCCGCAGTGGCGAGTGTCGTATCCGGCGGCCTTCAGATACTCGGGGAAGATGGAATCGGAAGCTCGCAGGGACGTCTCGTGGCCGTCGTGCGCTCTCTCGTTGTTGGACAGGATGTAGGTGGAGCGCCCCGTCAGCAGCGCCGCCCGCGCCGGAGCGCAGAGCGGGTTGGTCGTAAAGGCGTTGCTGAAGAAGACGCTATCGGCGAACAGCCCGCTCATCGCAGGCAGATCCATCGAAGCCGCCGCAGCGCGGCCGGGCATCCAATGGTCCGGGCTGATCATGTCGACTGTGATCACGAAGACTTGAGGCGGGGCGCCGCGGGGGCCGGCGCAGTAGGGGTGTGCGCCGGCCCTCCGGTCGAGATAGGATTGCGCGCAACCGTCGCCGGTGCGCGGCTGCGCCGCGGCCGCCGCGGTCGCCTGCATGAATCGCCGCCGGCTTGTTTCCATCGCCTATTTGTCCGTCAACGCCGCCACCCCGGGCAGCACCAGGCCGGAGAGGTACTCGAGCGACGCGCCGCCGCCGGTGGAGATGTGGCTGATCTTGTCGCTGACGCCGGCGCTCTTCACCGCCTTCTCGCTGTCGCCGCCGCCAACAACCGAAAGCGCTCCGGAGGCGGCCACCGCCTTGGCCACCGCCACTGTGCCTGCATCGAAGGGTTTCTTCTCGAATACGCCCATCGGCCCGTTCCAGATGATCGTCTTCGCAGCGGCGATCTCGGCGGCATAGGCCTTGGCCGTTTCCGGTCCGATATCGAGACCCATCTTGCCTTCGGGAATCTCAACAACCGCTTCGTTCGCCGCGCCTTCTTCGAGCGCTTCGGCGACGACGTGGTCCACGGGCAGCATGAGCTTGTCGCCGGCCTTGTCGAGAAGCGACTTCGCGAGATCGACCTTGTCGTCCTCGACAAGGCTCTTGCCGGTCGGCCTGCCCTGCGCCTTCAGGAATGTGTAGGCCATTGCGCCGCCAATCATGATCTTGTCGACGAACTTGAGCAGATTCTCGATCACCTCGATCTTGTCGCTCACCTTGGCGCCGCCCAGGATGCCGATGCAGGGATGCTCCGGGTTGGCCGTGCACTTCTCCAAATACTCGAGCTCCTTTTCCATGAGCAGGCCCGCCGCCGCCGGCTTGAGGAACGCGATGATCCCTTCCGTCGAGGCGTGGGCGCGGTGCGCGGTGCCGAACGCGTCGTTCACATACACCTCACCGAGCCTGGCGAGCTGCTGCGCGAACTCGGGAGCGTTCTTTTCTTCCTCGGCGTGGTAGCGCAGATTCTCGAGCAGGAGCACCTCGCCCGGAGCGGGCAGCAGCGCTTCCACTTCGGGTCCGATGCAATCGGGCGCGAACTTGACGGGCTTGCCGAGCAACTCCGCGAGCTTGACGGCCACGGGCTTCAGGCTCATCTCCGGGTTCGGCTTGCCCCTGGGCCGGCCGAGATGCGAAGCGAGAACAAGGCCCGCGCCCTTTTCGAGAGCGTACCTGATGGTGGGCAGAGCCGCCTTGATTCGTTTGTCGGAGGTAATCTCCTGTCCCCCGGGCGCCAGCGGGACGTTGAAATCCACGCGCATGAAGACGCGTTTGCCTTGCAGATCAAGATCGCGGATAGAGAGCTTTGCCATGTGGATGAGGACCTCAATGGAGATCGTAACATCCGAATCTGGCGGCTCGCTGTCACTTTGCCGCGGCGCGTTTGCCGGGTTCGGCAAGCGTGTGGCGCACGCTCACAATATGCGGCTGTTCGTTCGGCGTCCAATGGCCGCCGGTGGTGGTGACGAACGCGCCGTCCGGCAGGAGTTTCAAGCCGTGGCACGCGCCGCCTCCGGCGTCACGATTCGTAGCGCTTTTCCTGCTCCGGCAGACCCTTCAGTTCAGGCGGCAGGATCTTCGCCGCGCGATACGCCTCCAGCAGCGCGCCCGCGGCCGGGTTGTACATGGGCGCGCGAACCTGCATCCCGGGCACGGCCTCAATGCGCCGTGTGAAGTCGTCCTTGAGCCTTGCGCTCTTGAAGACGCCTCCAATGGGCGCGACGGCCGCTTCTCCCTCGACGCCGACAGCCAGGCGGCGGCAGGCCACCGCGATTCCGGCCAACTGCTGCGCTGCTCCGCTCAAAATGTCGGCCGCGATGGAGTCGCCCGCGTCCGCCGCCTCGTCGACCAGCCGCGAAAGCGCGGCGATCTTGGGCCGCGGCCACGCGGTGGTGTAGAACTTGTGCATCAAGTCGTTGGCGTTGGTTGCGCCCGTCGCCGCGAGGAGCTTCTCGCGCAGCGTTGTGGGCGGTCCCCACCCTTCCTCGAGCCGAAGCGCCGCCCTCAGCGCCTGTCTCGTAATATCGAACCCGCCGCCTTCGTCGCCGTACACGTAACCCCAGCCGCCGACTCTCGCCACTTTCCCTTCAGCGTTCCGGCCGAAGGCGATCGAGCCCGTCCCCGCGATCACGATCAAGCCCGCCCCGCCGCCGTGCGCTCCGGCCAGCGCGATCATTGCGTCGTGCGTCACCATGCGGTGCTCGATCGTGAACATCTCCGCCAGCAACGATTCTTTGTCGCCCGCACCGCCTGAGAAGCCGAAGCACGCGCCTTCGAACTTCTGCCCATCCGCCAGGCCGGCCTGCGACAAGGCCTCCCGCACGCATCCCCCGATCGCGTTCATGAACCGTTCGCGCGCTTCGGGCCCTGAAACGTGGTTGCACGGACCGCCGCGTCCAAATCCGAGCACCTGGCCCGACTCGTCGCCGATCAGCGCCGTTGTCGAGGATTGACCGCCGTCCACGCCGAGAAAATAGAGTGCCATCGCCACTTCACTCTATGCGATAGAGCCGGAAGTTGTCGACACGTCCCGCTTCGCTAATGCCCCAGAGTTCCAACTTGTCGCGGTAATCCTCCCACCGGAATTCATCCTCGGAGACAAGAAAGAAATCGAAGCCGGCCCGCTTCAGTTCCCCGGTCGCCATCCGCCTCATTCCCAGCGGCGGGGCCAGACCGCGCGTGACCGGTTGAGTTCCGAGGTCCCTCCAGATCCCATCCTTCGAGCGGCCCTGCAACTTCATTTTCACCGCATACTGGTCCGAACTCATCTCCAGCACCACGCGGCTCACGCGCCGGGGCCTTTCAAACGTGGCCTCCACATACCAACCCGGCTTGAGCCACTCCCAGGAGCGCCAGCGTGTGAGCGGCGATCCGTCGAAGGCGAGAGTGACGTCCCACGGATACGGCCTTGACGTGATTCGCCAGTCTTGCGCCCGTTCCAGTTCCGCGGAACCATCGAAAACGCGAAACTCCGCGATGCTCCAAAGATCGCGCACATCGGCCCCGGGCGCGGGAGCCGCCGTTTGTATCACGCGCACGCCTGTGAGCTCAAGGGCGGGGAACTCGAACGTGTGCGCGAGCACAGGCTGGAAATCCATGACCAGCGCCGTCAACAGATGATCGCGTAGCCGTTCGCCGAGCGCCGATTGATACCCCACCGCGATCTCGCGCGTCGTGTAGCTCTCCGGGATCGGCGTGAAACTGAAAACACGCGCGCCTTGCGGGGTAGCCTGCTCCACCATGCGGGCGATCCGGTATGGCGGCCACTTTCGAGTCAGCCAGCCATCCTCGGACTCGAGCCGAAGCGCCTGACGCAGCGGAATCCTCTGAACCCGCCAGCTGAACTCGTCGCAGTATTTCGAGGGGACGTCCGGAAAACTCGAAACTGCGTGAGCGGCGGCGAGAGCTGGCAGCGCCCAGTTCGCCCAACGCAGCGGAGGCGCCAGCGCCATGGCGAGCGCGATGAACGGCGCCGCCGGCATCAGGAATCGCGTTCCGACGTTGGCCGCGAACGGCAGGACAAACAACGCGCCCGCCGCAAGCAGCCTCCGCCCCAGGGCGGATCTCAGCGAGAACAACGCCGCGGGCGCGAGCAGAAACAGAGGACCAAGAAACCCCCCGAGAACACGCCCGCGAACTGTGGATTCGAGAGGAATCGCCGCGTCCGATTCGAGCCCGACGTAGTGCCGCATCATCACCGCATAGTCCTGCTCGAAGCTCGTGTGAATCCACTGGTTGGGGAACCACGCATTCAGCAGCGGCGAGAATGGATTCTGAAACCACACCCAGTTCCTCGCAAGCCAGGGCAGCATGAAGGCGGCTGCGCAGGCGGCCATCGGCGCCAGCTCGCGCCAACGCCTCTGAAGCGACAGACGCGCAACGATGTAAGGCGCCGCCAGAAAGGCCGTGTATTTCATCCCAAAGCAGGCGCCCGCCATCATCCCCAGCAGCCAGCCCGGCGCGCCAAGCTCGCATAAAACAAATACGGCGAACAGTGTGGCGGCCACCGCCACGTCGATATACGCGCTCGTCCCATCCACCAGAAACAGCGGCGAGCACATGACGAATAGAGCCGCTGAAGCGCCCGCCGCCGGCCGGTCATGCCGGCGCGCGAAGGAGTAGATCGCGAGAGGAAGCGCCAGGTAAAAAGCGCAGTGCGTCAACGCCGCCGCCGAGTGGCGTCCGAAAGCCCACGCCATCAGAAACAGCAGCTCCACCCCTTGCGAGAGGTTTGCGTACATGTTCGTCTCCAGCCGGACGAAGCCGTGCGCGCGATAGTAATGCTGGACCACCCCCAGGTGGTAGCT
>CAYWST010000369.1:0-5626 GCA_964461075.1 uncultured Solibacteraceae bacterium
CTCTACGACCGGATGAACGGGGTGGGCGCGCATGAGGTGATCATCGAAAGTCCGGAGCATGAAGCGACGCTGGCCAAGCTGAGCGACGTGCGGGTGGCGGATTTGTTTTTCGCGATGAGGGACCGGATCAACGACCTGGCGCGAGACCGCCGGCTGCGCTACATGCTGGTGTTCAAGAACCACGGAGAAGGCGCGGGGGCGACGCTCGAGCACACGCACACGCAGTTGATCGCATTGCCGGTAGTGCCTAAGCGGGTCCAGGAAGAGATCAACGGTGCACGGCGGTACTTTGAGTTCCGGGACCGGTGCGTGTACTGCGACATCTTGCAGCAGGAACTGGCCGGGGACGTGCGGATCGTCCATCGAAGCGCGCACTTTCTGGTCATCGCGCCGTTCGCCTCGAGCTTTCCGTTTGAATGTTGGATCGTTCCGCTGCGGCACGCGTCGCATTTCCATACAAGCCCGCCGGAGGTGATTCACGATCTGGGCGCGGTGATGCGTACGCTGGCGGTGAAGCTGGACCGGACGCTGGAGGAGCCGCCGTACAACTTCGTGCTGCACACTTCGCCGGTCAGAGAAGGGGAACTGGAGCATTACCACTGGCACATCGAGGTGGCCCCGAAGCTGACGCGAGTCGCGGGCTTCGAATGGGGGTCGAGCTTCTTCATCAATCCGACGCCGCCGGAAGAAGCGGCTCGCTTCCTGCGGGAAGCGGCGGGTGGATGAAGCAAGGCTTCAGCCCTGAATCTCGTACATTCTGGATTTGGACAGAAGAGACTGAGGCGAGCCATCGCTCTGGAAAGGCTGCTCGATGAGGCAACGCTCGCGGCCCATGCGGCCTTCGACGCGGATGACGCCGCGCTCGCGGCGGACTCGCCAGGCGGCGCGGGCGCCTCGGGATTGCAGCAGCGTTGCAAGGGGCTCGTCAGCGCCTCGAACCATCTCGATTCCGCCTTCCGGACCGATCATGAAGGTCCAGACGGGCTCGCCGGGCTCCTGGTTCTGAGCGACCTCAGCGAGGCGGCGGGCGTTTTCGACGAGAAAGCTCACGTTGAACCATATCGGCGGGGGGAGTCCGAAGTTGAATCAGACGGCGGATGGCGGCGATCCTGGAATCGTCCCTGAGGAAAACCTGTTGTGTGGCCTGACCTTCACCTGAACATCACCAATCTGGGCGCCGCGCTCAACGTGCTGACGGCGATGATCACCCCGGCGCTCTTGCTTTCCGCGACCGGCACCTACATCCTGTCGACCTCGAACCGGCTGGCGAGGATCGTGGATCGGATCCGGTATCTGTCGCAGCATGTGGAGGAGTTGGGGATGGACCAGACGGCGGCGCTGCGCGACGAACGGATCGAGCGTTACCGCGGAGAGATCAAGATGCAGTCCAAACGGCTGCGGCTGATTCAAACGGCGCTGACCATGCTGTACTTTGCGGCGGTGATGTTCGTGTGCACAAGCATCGCGATCGGGGTGGTTTCGACGGTGAGCCTCGTGTTGTATTGGGTGCCGGTGGTTTTTGGGATTGCAGGGGCGTGCCTGATGCTGGTGGCGGCGGTGGCGCTGGCGTTCGAGGCCCGGCAGGCGGTGCAGGATTTGTACGAGGAGACGGAGTTCTACCGGCGGTTCACCCGGCTGTATGTGCGGGATAAGGGCGAGCCGCCCGCGCTGCGGTAGAGATTCTTCGGTTCAATCCCGTTTTGCGGCTGCCAATGAGGGCAAGAGGAGGAAACCCTCGTGGCGGGAGAGTTGAGTTATCGGACGAGGTTGTCGGCAGGGGCGGCCGGGCTGACGCTGATGTCGTTGGCGTTGGCGGCGGCCTCGTGGATCTCGATCCGGAACTTGAGCGCGAGGCTTGAAACAACAAGCGGCGTGGCGGCCAGGCAACTGGAATTGGCCGGCGATTTGAAGTCGCGATTCGAAAAGCTCAGCGCGGACGCGCGGGCCGCGCAGGTGGCGCTGGTGATCGGGATGCTTGAGAATGGGTCTTCCAAAGAGGGCCAGTGTTCCGGGCGCCACTCAGCGGAGATGGTGAATCAGCATCGCGGGCGCGCCGAGGCGACGGCGGGCGAATTGAGTGCGCGGCTGAATCAGGCGCTGGCCGGAACCGGCGATGCTGCCAGGCAGGCGGCGCGCGTCGCGGACGAATCGGCCGCGGAGGCCGAGGAACTCGCGCAAGCTTCAGAATCCCTGGAGGAGTGTGTCACGATGCTGGCACGGATGATAAAAGCTACCGAAGGCCAAGGCCGCCATCGACCTGAAGGGTCTGGCCGGTGACGAACTCGCTGGCCGAGAGGAAGTAGGCGACCGCTTCCGCGATTTCGCGGCCCGTGCCCGGACGGCGGACAGGAGTGGAGGCAGCCATTTCGCGGATGCGGGGCTCGTCGCTCTCTTCGAACGGGATAATCCCAGGGGCGACGGAGTTGACGGTGATATCGGGCGCGAGGGCCTTGGCGAGGCCGCGTGTGAGCGCGACAACGCCGGCTTTCGAGGCGCAGTAGTGGACGTGTTCGGGCCAGGCGAGGAACGCGCCCATGGAGCTGATGTTGACGATTCGGCCTCCGGCGCCCCGCGTCATGAGCAGCGCCGCCTGCTGGGCGCAGAAAAAATAGGCCTTCAGGTTCACGGAGTGAATGAAGTCCCAATCCGCCTCGGTGACTTCCAGGGGATGAACTCGGGTGAAGCGGGCGGCGTTGTTGACGAGTCCGTCGAGGCCGCCGTGCTCGGCCGCGATGCGTTCGAACATCGCGCAAATCTCGCTGACGTTTTCCAGGTTGGCCTGAAAGAGAGGCGCGCCGCCGCAGGCGCGCGATACTTCGCGTGCTTCCGCCTCGGAGCCGCCATAATGGATGAGCACGCGCGCGCCCAGCGAATGAAGGTGGAGCGCGATTTCGCGGCCGATGCGCCTGGCCGCGCCGGTAACGAGGATTCGCTTTCCTGTGAGACCGGTCATATTCCCTCTCAGCTTCTTGAAGAGACCCAAACTCCGCTCAGAACCAGCATCCCACCCAGGGCGACCGAGATTGTGACCGGTTCGCCCAGGGTGACGAAGCCGGTCAGCGTGGCAATGAGAGGTTGCGAGTAAGAGAACGCCGAGACGCGCGAGGCCGGGATCTTGGAAAGCGCGTGGTAGTAAATCAGGTAGCAGACCACGGAGGGGAAGACGGCCATGTAGAGCAGGGCGAGCCAGCCCGCGGGGGCGATGGCTGAGAAATCGGCGCCGCGCGCCTGCCAAAGGCCGATGGGGAGCAGGCTTGCGGCGCTGGCGATGTAGGCGGCGGCCGTGACTGGAATCGCGCCGAGGCTTCGGGTGACATTGCGTCCCGCGACGGTGAAAACGGCGAAGGTGAATCCGGCGATGAAAACCAGCACGTCGCCCAAAAGGGTGGCGCCCTGCGCGCTTCGTCCCGGCGCGAGGTTCAACAGCGCGACGCCCGAGAACGCGATCGCCATTCCAGCGGCCTTTCGAGCGGTCAAGCTTTCGTGGGCCCGCCAGGCGGAGAGCAGCAGCACCAGAACGGGTGTGAGCGCGATGATCAGCGAGGCGTGAGCCACCGAGGTCTTCGCCATCCCGAACATGAATGCGAGCTGGTTGCCGCTGATGCCGATGATGCCGAGGAAGGCGATGCGGCGCCATTCACCGCCGATGGACGAGAAGCCGGTGTGACGCCAGACGGCGATCAGCAGAACAGCGGCGAGGACCGTCCGCATCGGCGTAAACAGCAGCGGCGAGAAGTGACGCAACGCCACTTTCGAAACGACATAGTTGACGCTCCACAAGAAGGTCATCAGGCTCAGCAGCCCGTAGAGCGTCCTCTTTGCTTCGCTCACTTCGCCCTGATGGTCTCCTCCCGGACCCTCACGCTTTCAAGCTGTTTCAGGTCGAGCGGCCAGCCGAAGCCGGGGTCGTCGCGGATCTCGATCGTGCCGCGCGGAGTGACGTCCACCCAGGGGTCGATGATGTCGCGCTTCCAGTAACGGCGGCTGGCGGAGATGTCGCCGGGCAGCGTGAAGTTGGCGAGAGTGGCCATGGCGATGTTGTGGCAGCGGCCGACGCCGGATTCGAGCATGCCGCCGGACCAGACGGGGATTCCATTCCGTTGCGCAACATCATGGACGGCGATCGCTTCCGAGAAGCCGCCGACGCGTCCGAGCTTGATGTTGATGATGCGGCAGGCGCCCATGCGAATGGCCTGCTCGGCGTGGTGGGCGGAGCGGATGCACTCGTCGAGGCAGATGGGCGTGGAGAGAGCCTGCTGGAGCTCGGCGTGGTCGATGATCTCGTCGTGAGCGAGGGGTTGCTCAATCATCATGAGGCCGAACTCGTCGAGCCGCTTGAGGTGCGCGATGTCGGCGAGGCGGTAGGCCGAGTTGGCGTCGGCCATGAGCTGGATGGAGGGGAACTCCCGGCGGACCTCGCGAATGACTTCGAGATCCCAGCCCGGCTTGATCTTGATCTTGATGCGCTGGTAGCCGGCGTCCGCCTCGCGGCGAATCTTCTCAAGCAATTGGGGTACGGAGTCCTGGATGCCGATAGAGACGCCGCAAGGGATTTCCCGGCGCGCGCCGCCGCCGATGAGCTTCCAGAGGGGAATGCCCTTGAGGCGGGCTTCGAGATCCCAGCAGGCGGCTTCGAATCCGCCGCGGGCCATCTTGTGTCCTTTGATCCCCGCGCTGAGAGCGCCAGCCGCCGATGCGGCTTCGAAGGTGCGCCCGATCGCGGGAGGCGCGACGTAGTTCTTCAGAAGCAGCCAGGCGGATTCGGTCCACTCCTCGTTATAGAAGGGATGCTCGCCGCAGGTGACCTCGCCCCAGCCGGAGACGCCCTCGGCGCGAACCTCGACGAGGATCATTTCGCGGGTGTACGTGCGGCCGAAACTCGTCTCGAAGAAATGGACGAGTTCCATGCGCAGATGATGAAGCCTGACCTGATCAATGCGAAACGGCATTTTCGGGGGTGAACCTTCCAAACAGATAGATGCCGGAGTCGGCCGTCCGTTCGAAACCAGTGACGGCGAGCCCGTTGTTGAGATGTTCGAGGAACGCCTCGCTGACGCGTTGCTGAATCTCACGGGCGCGTTGCGGGTCGTCGACGCGGAGGACGCTGATCTCGGCCGGCACGGCGACGCGCTGCTCGGTTTCCGGCCGCGGGAAGGCGCCGGATTCCAGTAGCGAGCAGACACGGGAATGAGCGAGGTGCCATTCGGCGACGCAGCGGTCCGTCGGAAGCCCTCCGTGCAGGTGCGAAGTCGTCGTTCCGTACTGGTTAAGGACGTAGCGGCGCACGACGGCGCCGAGCTTCTCGATATTTAGGAAGGCGTTCTTGATCTCGAGCGGGTCGAAGGTCCACTCGACGAGACGAATACCGCGGGATAGGGCCTCCTCACGCTGGGCGAGCTTCATGCGGCGGCCGAGACTTCGATTTCGATATTCGGGCAATACGCCCATCATGTGGCTGTGCAGGTACGTTGTGGAGCCCCCCTTGAGTCCGGGGATGGCGAGGAGGAAACCGACCATCCGCTGGCCGTCAAACGCGCCCATCACCTGCCCGCCGACTTTGCTGGCGACGACGAAGAGGCGCAGAGGAAGCAGTTCGATGTCTTCGTACCCCCAGATTTCCTTCTGC
>CAYWST010000370.1:0-5590 GCA_964461075.1 uncultured Solibacteraceae bacterium
GCCGTGTGTCCACTCGCGGATGCGAGACCAGGTATTGGCGGTGCGGACAGCTTCGTCCCAAGTGATATTCCGCAGCAGCGGACGCGCTACCAGCCCGCCGTAATGAACCAGGATGTTGCCTGTGCCGGGCAACTCTTGCACGTCGCCCATAGCCGCGCTGACCACCGAATCCGGCCCTTTTGCTTCCGATTCCCAAATCTGACTCGCCGTGCGGGCTCCCTCGTCGATGGCGTACTCAACGGCGCGACTATGTGTCGCCGAGGGCGGAACCGGCGGAGTGAACGGCATCGTCTGGTAGTTGCCGTTGTCGAAGACCAGCAGCGTTCCCCGCGAGGTGAGTTGCGGCGCGTGCTGATGGTAGAACCAGCGGCCGGCGCCGTTAAGCTTTAGCAGCTTCGAACGCAACGTATCAGGCCACCCGGTTGCGTTCCCCGCAATCCAGCGAATCTCTTTCGTCCTGCGGTCGAGCTTCACCACCGCAGCCTGATAGCGGAAACTAACCAGGATCGAATCATCGGCCCCGTTGTACCTCAAGCCGTTGGCATGGCTCCAGTCGGCGACGCCTGGGAATCCACGCCGGTCCCAGTAGCCGCTGAAGGTTTCATATCCAATCCGCATGGGATCGAGTGCGTCGAATGCTCGCCACCTCCAGACTTCTCTCCCTTCCGGCGTCACCTCAATGATCTCGTCGCCCATCACGCGTTGGCGTTTACGCGCGGCTTGCGGATCAGTTTCGCTCGTGTAGTAGTTGTCGATTTCGCGCACTTCCGATCCAAGAACCACCAGGTTGCCGCCAGGAAACGCGTCGAGCTCGTGATGAAGCGTGGCGGTCTCAATTGGCATGGCGCCCGCCGCCACTCCTCGAGGCCTTCCGGTGGCAAACCATTGCCGGACGGCATTGCCGAGCATGTCGATCTCCACCATCCGGTAGTCCTGAGTCAGATAACCGATGTGGCCGTTTGGTAGAACTTCGAGATCGCTGATGCGGGAATCCGTCCGATAAAACCATACGGGCTCTCCAGTGTGATCCATGAGGACGAGCATGCCGAATCGAGCCCCGAACTCGGGCTCCCCTTTCCGGTTCCGGCGGGGGCTGAAGAGCGTGAAGCCGGGTTCCATTCGGCTTGGATCGGAGCGCGTGATATTGATCGGCGGGAACTCGTCTCCCTTGCCTGGAAGCGGAGGCGTAGTCCAGGACAGCATGCGAGTCGTGACGCCAGACTCGTCGCGCACTTCAAGGCGAATCTCATGCCTTCGTCCGGCACGGATTCCGATGACCGGGAGGCCCTTCACGGGATCGTAAGCGGCGCCATATCGCAGCACGGTGGTGTTGCGCCCGTCGGAGGCCGTCAGGGAAGCGGAAGCAGGATTCACCGTCCGGTACGTCAAGACCGCCGCAAGCGGGACCGACGAGTTCGGATTGGCGGCCAACTTCGGCTCTTCAACGAACACGGGAGCCGCTGTCAGTGTGCCGGTGAGGGCAAAGAGCGCCGCGAGTCTCATATGCGGTCAGTCTATCCACGCCTGTTTGGGATGGGAAGTACGCACTTTAGGGTAAGCTAGGTCCGAAACGATGGAACCATTCCGCCGGGCGCCGCTACGTGGCTCAGTCTATGATCACAACTGTCCCTCGCGTAAAGTTTTGAATCATGTCATGGGACGCTGGGGCTCGCTCGCGCTCGGATTGCTGCTCCGTGGGCCGTTTCGCTTCGCGCAGCTGCGAGACAGGCTGAGCGGGATTTCAGAGAAGGTGCTTACGGACACTCTGCGAAATCTGGAGCGCGACGGGATTGTCGAACGCCGTCTGCTTGGTGGGGTGCCGCCTGGCGTCGAGTACTCGCTGACGCCTTTGGGCATCGAGTTCGCGCGCCGTGTGGACGCCTTGATCGACTGGATTGAAGAGCAAACCCCGGCAATTGTCTCTGCGCAGAACGCGTGGCGAAAGTAGGGAATCCGCTTACCCTTCAGAGCGCGTGTGAGCGCACGTCCTCCACCGAATGCGCTGAGCTGTTTCTGAATCGATGGTCTGCAGCGCAGTCCGGTATCCCCGCCTGCTTTGGCGCTTGACCCGTCGGCGTCCATGAGGGTGTTGTTCACTCAGTTCGACCAGTGGTAAGAGGCTGGCCCCCCAGTCTGACTCAAACCAAGCCAAGGAACTCGTCGATGGTAAGGCGGGCGTCTCGCAGGATCGCCCGCAAAAGGGGCTCCTTGATGATCCTGCCAGGATGGATTGGCGCGACCGTTCGCGCCCTCGTGTCGGGATGCACCTGGATGAGATGGCTTCCTCGCTGGCGATCCTCAACGAACCCCAAACGCTTGAGTGCATGGACCACCTTCCGGGCGGCCAGAGACGGAAGCCTGGCCAACCATCAAGCGGGGACAGCCACAGCAACGGTGACCCTTCCTTGAAGCGATCGTCCTTCCTCGGGAATCGTTTCTCCGTGGGCCGCGAGGCTCTCCAGATACAGCCCGATAGCTTCCTTGACGTTGCGCTCGGCTTCCTCCAGGGTTTCACCCTGCGTGTGGCAACCAGGCAAAGCCGGGACCGAGACCACAAAGCCTCCCTCAGGAGCGTGTTCGTAACAGAGCGAATACGAGAGCTCGCGGGCTCTCTTGCGCGCCACCACCTTCCTTGTAAAAGGTCTGGCTCGAATCGGAAAGGAAACGTGCCCATTCGGATGGTTCCCGGCAACAGTGCAGCCATCGGGTTCGAATCCATGAGGGGGGTGCTCCGGCTGAGATCCGCAACTTACTGGGGCTGCATGGGCGCTCTTGCGAATCGCGTGGCTCCCCATCGTGGACTCGAACCAGGCCGGCGGCGATTGGCAACCACCGAGCCGCGCACATGGTCGATGGCGGGCGCCCAATTCTGAAATGCCACCGAACGGCCATGACACGCCACACTCAGCCTGCAAAGACCCTGCCCTTCCTTCCGGTCAAGATCAGCCTTCCATTGCCGCAGCAGCCTCCACCGGAGATCGCCCTGGCAGCGGGCCGCAAGCCGCGCAAGTCGAATCGCGAGCGAATGTGATAAGACGCATTCATGCGTCTCGACGGACAGACAGCCATCATTACGGGATCATCCCGGGGATTGGGCCGCGAAATGGCCATCCGCTTCAGCGAAGAGGGCTGCCGGGTGGTCATCCACGGCACCTCGGCCCAGGCCGCGGAGGAAACCGCCAACCTCTGCACCTCGGAAACCGAGATCGTGCTCGGCGACATCCGGGATCCGGAGACCTCCTCCCAATTGGTGGAAGCGGCGCTGACGCGCTTTGGGCGGCTCGACATTCTCGTGAACAACGCCGGCATCGGCCGGCAGTACGCGTTCCTCGACTGTGAGCTGGCGAAGTTCAAGGAACTGATGGACATGCACCTCGACGGGACGCTTCTGGCCAGCCAGCATGCGGCCCGTGCCATGGCGCGGCTCAGCGGCGGCCGCATCCTGAACATGTCGAGCATTGCAGCGGCGCAGGGGCAGTTCGGGTTCGTCGCCTACGCGCCGGCGAAAGCCGCGATCGAGGGGCTGACGCGTGTCATGGCGGTCGAACTGGCGCAGTACCGCATTAGCGTGAACTGCCTCTCACCCGGGCCGGTCCTCACGGACCTTCTAAAGGGCGTCTACTCCGCGGAGCAGCTCGCCGAAAGGGCGCGGACCATTCCCGCTCAGCGCCTCGCTTCGCATGATGACGTGGCCGAGGCCGCGCTCTTCCTGGTTTCACCCGAAGCCGCCTACATCACCGGACAGGTCCTCCGGCTCGACGGCGGCGCCACCGCGGCCGGCTGCTTCACGATGGAAGTCTACCGCCGGAGTCCCCGCTGATGAAAGGCCGCGCCATGCTGCTCGCGATGATCGCCCTGCTTGCCCACGGCGAGAACCCCCCGCTTCTCGTCCTGACTGACATCGGCGGCGATCCCGACGATCAGCAGTCCCTCGTCCGGCTTCTCCTTTACGCCTCCGAGTTCGAAATCGAGGGGCTGATCGCGTCCGCGTCCGGAACGCCCGGAGAGCTGAAACAGGCCGTTGTCCGCCCGGACCTGATTCGCGAGATGGTCCGTGCGTATGGAAGCGTCCTCCCCAACCTCCTGCGTCATGAGAAGGACTACCCGTCACGAGATCGCCTGCTTTCGGTCATCAAGCAGGGCGATCCGGACCGCTCGCTCAAAGCTCTCGGCGAAAGTCATGACACGGAGGGTTCGCGGTGGATAATCTCGGTGGTGGATCGCCGGGATCCCCGGCCGGTCAACGTCGCGATTTGGGGAGGCGCCCACGATCTGGCGCAGGCGCTCTGGAGGGTTCGCGCCACCCGGTCCTCCGCGGAGGTGGATCGATTCGTGTCCCGACTCCGCGTCCATTCGATCGACCACCAGGACGAAACCGGCCCATGGATCGTCTCCAACTTCCCCAGGTTGTTCTTCATTTTGAACAGCGCTAATCCGGACAGGATTTACGGAGCGGCTCCGGCCCGTGACAAACGGTTGTCGGCTTATCGCGGGATGTACCTGGGCGGCGATGAGTCCCTCACCTCACGCCAGTGGATCGACACGAACGTCCGGACCGGCCACGGGCCGCTTGGCGCGCTCTATCCTGCCAGGACCTGGACGGCGCCGAATCCACATGGCGTCATGAAAGAAGGCGACACGCCGTCCTGGTTCTATTTCCTGCCAAACGGGTTGAGCGATCCGGAGCGGCCCGAATGGGGCGGATGGGGCGGACGCTACAAGCTGGTCCGCAACCGCTATTACAACGACGCGGAGGATCGCATCGGAGAGACGATGGACGCCCGCGCGACGGTCTGGCGATGGAGGCAGGCGTTCCAGAATGATTTCGCGGCGCGGATGGATTGGTGCCTGGGGTCCGGCAGCGCAAACCACAAGCCGGTGGCGAAACTCAACGGAGACGGCTCCACCGGGATCCTCCAGATCGTAGCCCGCGGAGGGGAGACGGTCCGGTTGAGCGCGGAAGGATCTCATGACCCTGACAGCGGCCGCTTGCGTTATCGCTGGTATCACTATCCGGAGCCGGGCGGATCCGATCGGGCGCTGGAACTCGACGCGCCGGATGCGCAGAAAACTCAATTCCGCGCGCCGGAGGCTGGCGGCTTCGAGCTTCACATCATCCTGGAAGTGACCGATGACGGCTCGCCGGCGCTGACTTCCTACCGGCGCGCCGTCGTCCGGAGCCGGGAAAGCCGGGGGTCTAATCCTTGAGCCCCAGGGCGCGCCGTGCGGCGGCGCGGTTCTGCTGAGCGTTTTGATAGTTGGGGTTGAGCGCGAGCGCGCGCTCGAAATCTCTGAGCGCCTCCGTGTAGCGTCGGGTCCGCATGTAGGCATACCCCCGCGCATTGATAGCCAGCGCGTGGTTCGGGTTGATCTCGACGGCGGCGGTCAACTCGGCGATCGCTTCGTCGAACCGGTCCTGAGCGAGCAGCGCCCGGCCCGCCTTGTGGTGGGACTCTGCTGCGCCGCCTGCCGGGACTGCCGGCTTGACGCGCGGAGCCGCTGGCGGAGAAACCGGCGTCGAAACGGGCTTGGGCGAGGGCGTCGGCGGCGCGGGCGGACGGCGTGGCAAAGGCGACGAGAGCGGCGAACA
>CAYWST010000371.1:0-5573 GCA_964461075.1 uncultured Solibacteraceae bacterium
ATCTACCGGGGCACGCTATTTCGGCTGGACTCTCTTCTGGCTGGCGCGGCCTGCGCGGTCCTCGTTCGGAGCGAAGACTGGCCGCGGCTTGCGCGCCATTCACGAAGGGGGCTCATCGCGGCGGCGGCCTTGCTCGCGCTCGTCCTGGGCGTGGCGCGCTCGACGCATTACCAGAACCCTTGGATTCAAACGGCCGGCTATCCGAGTCTGTGGCTGGGATTCGCCTGCCTCGTTGTTCAATGCGCCGTCTCACCCCGGCGCTGGCAGTGGTTCGAGGCGAGGCCGCTGCGATGGTTCGGGCGCTACAGCTACGGCCTGTATATCTGGCACTGGCCTGTTGCCTTCCTTCTGCTTGGAAGCGGATTGTTTGAAGGCTGGCCCGGCATCGTGGGTCTGCAGACTGCGGGATTCGCTCTCTCCACCGCGATGGCATGGACGAGTTACCACGCGCTGGAGGCGCCGGCGCTCTCCCTGAAGCGTCTATTCACGATCCAACCGGGGAAAAAGCCCGCGGTTCAGCGCGCTTTCTTCAGCTCATCGATGAGCGCGGGGACGACTTCAAACAGATCTCCGACGATCCCGTAGTCGGCGACTTCGAAAATCGGGGCGTTGGGGTCCTTGTTCACGGCGACAATGGTCTTCGAGCCCTTCATGCCGACGAGGTGCTGGATCGCTCCGGAAACACCCAGCGCGACATAGAGTTTAGGCGCGACAGTCTGGCCGCTCGAGCCCACCTGGCGCTCCATGGGAAGCCAGCCGTTATCGCAGATGGGACGGCTGGCGGCCACCTCGGCGCCCAAAAGCGAAGCCAGCTCACTCACCAGTGCGAGATTGCCTTCTTCCTGAATCCCCCGTCCGGCGGCGACGATACGCTCCGCCGCGGTGAGATCCACGGCGCGAGCGCTTTCCCGAAATGGGGATCCCGGCCGCTGCCGGATTCGTGCGGGGTCGAGGGAGACGGTTCGCGATTCTATTGGCGGATTTCCTGGCTCGAGTGAATCCGCACGGTAGGAACCGGCCTGGATTGAAGCGAACAGCGGGGGCGGGGTCATGAATGAGTACTCGCCGCGGAGCTTGCCCTGATAAAGCGTCCGCTCAAAGACCAGTCTGCCGCCATCGGCGCGAATGGAGGTGACGTCGCTTGCCAGCGGGCGGCCACAGCGGGCGGCCAGCGCGGGAGCGAAATCGCGCACCTGATAGGTATGCGGAAGGAGGATCAGGTGCGGCCTCAGTTCGCCAATGAGCCCGCTCAGCGCGGCGATCGCGCCGTCCGCGGTATAAACGGCCAAGGCGGGGTTTTCGAGAGCGATCACCGCATGCAGGGAGTATCCGGTCAACTGCGCCGTACAACCCGCGAGATCCGCGCCGAACACGCAGGCTGACACGGGAAGTTCAAGCGCGCGGCCCAACTGCTGTCCGGCGGCCAACGACTCCAGCGACATGGGATGAAGCGCGCCGCCCGCCTGTTCGCAGACTACAAGAACGAGACTCATATGGCGCGCACCTCAAATCGCAGTTTCTCGACAAGCTGCGCCGCCTGTTCGACCGGAGAACCGGCCAGTTGAACGGTCTGCTTTGTTTTGCGCGGCGGCGCCAGCCGTTCCAGCGTCAGGCCCGGTTCGGCGGCGACGCCCAACGCGGCGGCGCTCAACTGACGAACCTCCTTTGTCTTGGCCTTTTTGATGCCCATCAGGGTGGCGTAGCGGAGCCGGTTGATGCCGCTTTGCACGGTCACGACCGCCGGGAGCGGCATGGAGACGTTTTGGAACCAGCCGTTCTCGAGTTCCCGCTTCACGGTCAGCACTCCGTCCGCGACGTCGATCTTCATGACAATGGAGGCGTGAGGCCAGCCGAGCAGTTCGGCCAGCAGGACGCCGGTCTGTCCGCCGCCCGTGTCGTCCGATTGAAGTCCTGTCAGAAGGATGTCGGGGGATTCGGTTTCGGCGGCGCGAGCCAGCAGGCGCGCCATTGAAAGCGAATCCCAAGCGTCGAGTCCCTCTTCGAGGACGTGGAGGGCGCGGTCGGCGCCTTTGGCCAGCGCTTCGCGGATGGAGGACGCCACGCGCTCAGGGCCTGCGGAAAGGACCACCACCTCACCGCCATGGCTGTCCTTCAATTGCAGGGCGGCTTCCAGCGCGTAGGCGTCCGGTTCGTTGATTTCGTAGGTGAGCGCGGCCTGGTTGAGCGCCTTGCCAGAGGCGTCGATGTCCAGGATGGAATCGCGCGCCGGCACCTGCTTAAGAGCGGCGAGAATCTTCATAGAAAAGAATCGACGCTCTTCAGTTTAGCGCCGGCGCGCGGACGGGTTGACTATCGCGCCGCCTTCCTGAACCTGGCCATGGAGACCAGCATAAGGCCGCCGCCTGTCATGAACGCCCATGTCGCCGGCTCGGGGATTTCATTCGGCGGACCGGCTTCGTAGGTATAGGTGACTTGAATATTGCCCTCGCCGCTCACGCTGGAGGTGAAGACGTTCGGCGAGAAATTCAGAATCGGAGCGCTGACCTGCGTCGCCGACCCGGTGAATGCAACCGGGCCAACGCCCGAAAACGCTGCCAGCACGCTCGCCGCGCTGCTGGAAAACGACCCCATGTCGGTGTCGCTCAGGCCCAGATATTGAACGGTTTCGCCTGCCATTACGGTCGAAGTGGGGATGGTTGGAGGGGCAAATACGATCGATGGGTTCAGTGTAATGAGAGTTCCAAGCATACCCGGTCCCACCAGCGTGAATTGGGCCGTCGCCGAGCCGCTGATGGTCCCGTCCTCTTCGCTCTGGTTCTCGAAAGAGAAGTCGCCCATGAACGTCGCGTCAAATTCGATTTCGACGGATAGCAGGTTTCCCATGGAGGGATCGAACAGCGGGACATCCGGAGCGAAGAGCAGGGCGCTCGGCGTGGAGGCCACGGCCGCCGAAGAGTTATAGGTTATGGTCGCCGCCTGCGAGGCGGAAACCAGAAACGTTGAGAGAGCGATCAGCTTGAGCGTTTTCATTGACAATCACCTTTGGTTTTAGCGGTCAGTGAAGCTCAAGGGTGCGCCCGACGGAGGAGATTGGCTTGCCCGAGAGGAAGAGGGCGGACATCGAAAGCACCCGCCCTCATGCAGAATAGGGCGGATCTGAAGATGAATCAATGGAACTTGAATCCTGATACTGGCGAAAAAGTACCAGAAAAAAATACAGTTCGCGGCCGGTAGGAATTACGGGCCGGGCTAATTCTCGAAGCGCTTGAAAATCAGGCTGCCGTTGGTTCCGCCGAAACCAAATGAGTTAGAAAGCGCATATTCGATTCGCATCGGGCGCGCCTTCAGGGGGACGAAATCGAGATCGCAGCCTTCGTCTGGATTCTCCAGATTGATGGTGGGCGGGGCGATTTGATCGCGGATGGCCAGCACGGTGAGGGCGGCCTCGAGGCCGCCGGCGCCGCCGAGGAGGTGGCCGGTCATGGACTTCGTGGAACTGACGCACACCTTGGCCGCGTGCTCGCCGAAAGTCCGCTTGATGGCGGTGCATTCGATCACGTCGCCGACTGGGGTGGATGTTCCGTGGGCGTTGATGTAATCGATGGCGGAGGGATCGATTCCGGCGTCCTTGATCGCGTTCCGCATCACCCGGTAGGCGCCTTCGCCATCTTCGCTGGGAGCGGTAATGTGATAGGCGTCGCCGGACATGCCGTAACCCACGATCTCGGCGAGGATGTTGGCGCCGCGGGCCCGCGCCGATTCAAGCTCTTCCAGAATCAGGATGCCGGCGCCTTCGCCGACGACGAACCCATCCCGGTCCTTGTCCCATGGACGGCAGGCGCGCTCCGGGTCGTCATTGCGCGTCGACAGGGCGCGCAGCGCCGCGAAACCGCCGATCCCCATCGGGGTAATGCAGGCCTCCGACCCGCCGGCGATCATCGCGTCGGCGTAGCCGTGCTGAATCAGCCGGAAGCTGTCCCCGATGCAGTGAGCGCTGGTCGTGCAGGCGGTCGCCGTCGCCGAGTTCGGCCCTTTTGCGCCGGTCCGGATCGAGACGTTTCCGCTGGCGAGGTTGACGATGGTAGCGGGGATGAAAAAGGGCGAAATGCGGCCCGGCCCCTTCTCAAGCAGATTCCGGTGCTCGCGCTCGATCACCTCGAACGCGCCGATGCCGCTGCCGATGTACACACCCACCTGCTCGGCGTTTTCCGCCGTCACCTGAAGGCCGGATGACTTCATCGCTTCATCGGAAGCCGCTACCGCGAACTGGATGAATCGACCAACCTTCTTGAGTTCCTTCTTGTCGATGAACTGCAGCGGGTCGAAGCCTCTCACCTCGGCGGCGATCCGCGCGGAAAACTGCGCCGCGTCGAATTGGGTGATCGATCCGATGCCGCCCTTCGAGGAGCGGATTGATGCCCAAGTCTCCTCCGCCGTCAATCCAACGGAGGATATGATGCCGACACCTGTAACGACAACCCTACGTGCCAATGGAGTTCTCCCGGGGAAGGAAACAAGCCTGGTCTTGGAGACAAGGCGATTAGAAATGCCGGGCGGCTACTCTTTCTTGCCGGCCTTGGCGTCGATGTATGCGACGGCGTCTTTCACAGTTGTGATCTTCTCGGCGTCCTCGTCGGGAATCTCCAGGTCGAACGCCTCTTCGAACGCCATCACCAGTTCAACGATGTCGAGCGAATCAGCGCCAAGGTCGTCGACGAAGGAGGCGGTCGCGTCGACCTGGGCCTCGTCGACACCGAGTTGTTCGGCGATGATTTGCTTCACCTTTGCTTCAACAGACATGGAACCTCCAAAGTGTCCACAAAGCTCCGATTCTACAGATCAGACGAAAGGATTGCAACGAAGAGGAATCTTAATTTCGGTCTGGCTCGTCCGCAATAGGCGGTTCCCCGGCCCCGAGGCGTCACTTTCGGCCTGCCGGGGCTGGGTCCGCCCGGAAGGCCGACAGCGCCTTTCCGCCCTCCCCTATGAGCGTTAACTCAGCTTCGGCCAGCTTCCACGAGCGGACGGCGCCAAGCATCCGGGTGTAGGCGGCTTCACGATCCATCGCCGGCTTGGCGCATGCCATGCGTGTCATTCCGACTCCGGTAAAAACTACTGAACCTCCGTCAAATGAGGCGGTTCCAAACCACCGGTTACAGCCCGTCGTCCCCGCGGCGCGGCTGTCGGGCTGAACGGAAAGCGTCGACCGGATCGTTGAATCGACGGGCTCCCCATTCAGCTTGGTGAGAGTCCATGTTTTACCAACCACGTCCTTAGGAGGCGCCGAATCGGCCGCCCGGATGACAAGACCATTCGCCGACAGAAGAACCAGTCCAGCCAGTGCGAGGCGATTCACGTTCATAAGATACCATCGGGGCCCGAAGGGTTGCAGTCATCCGTTCAACCCAGGACCGGGGGCTCGCGTCTGAGTCTGAGGATCGCCGACGGCTAATATTCCAGCCGCGTCACCGCTGGTTTCTCAGCCAACTCTCGTAGGAGTGTCTTTTGGGTCCCGTGTACTCGATGGTGTCAAAGAAATCGGCATGACCCAGCGCGCTCGTATCGCCTTCGTCACGCAGCATCTTGTCCCTGCGGTCCCGCAACTCCCGCTT
>CAYWST010000372.1:0-5565 GCA_964461075.1 uncultured Solibacteraceae bacterium
GTATCAGCGCATGCCCTACGGTCCTTTCGGCAGACAACTCTACGGCCAGACGAATCCCGACGCGCGAGGCGCGCTCTTCATCGAACCCGCCAAGCTCTACGAGATCTTCGCCGCGGCGCGCGACAAGGGCTGGCAGCTCACCGCTCACGTGCAGGGAGGCGCGGCTATCGACGCTCTGCTCGACGCGTTCGAGCGGCTGGACCGCGAGAAGCCCATCGCTCCCACCCGCTCGCACGTGATGCACGGAAGCTTTCAAAGCGAGGAGTCGCTTGCGCGCATGGCGCGGATGGGCATCGTCGAGGACTATCAGCCCGGCTGGCTGTATCTCGACGCTCCGGCTCTTGAGCGCGTCTTCAACATCGCCAACATGCGCTGGTTCTCGCCCACCAAGTCGTATCTGGACCGCGGGATCCCAACCGCCGCCGGCAGCGATCACATGATCGGGCATGACAAGGATCGCGCGGTGAATCCGTTCAACCCGTTCCTGAACATGTGGATGATGCTCACGCGCCGCACCACCGAGGGCAGAGTCCTCTTCCCGGAGGAACGCATCACCCGGCAGCAGGCGATTCGAATGTATACGCGGGACGCCGCTTACCTGCAATTCAGCGAAAAGCAGCGTGGCTCAATCGAGCCGGGCAAACTCGCCGACCTCGTCATCATCGACCGCGACATTCTCTCCTGCCCGGAAGACGACGTGCGCCGCATTCAGCCTCTCGCCACCATCGTCGAGGGCGTCGTGGTTGCGGGCAAGCTGTCGGCGAAGTAGCCCGGCCAATCAAAACCCTCATTCTCGACGGTTTGGATAGAATGCAAGCCATGACGGATATGACCCGCAAGAACTTCGCGACCATGATGGCTGCCGCGCCGGCGGCCTCGGCGCACAAGCCGCTGCCTGCGCGCAGGCTGGGAAAGATCAACTTTCAGGCGGGCATGCTCGGGATCGGGGCGCGGTATCCGGGCGATTACGAGATCGAGCAGTCCCGCGTGAACCGCGTGGTGGCCTCTCCGCGGCCCCGTGGCATAGTGAATCTCTCCGCATAAGCCACGCGATGTCTCGATCACCTCTGCTCTTCGAGTTGAAGCGGGCCTTGGCGGACCGGGCCGCGCCGACCAGGCGCAGGTTCCTAGCCGCCATTTCCGCCGCGCCGCTTGCGATCGCACATTCGAAGCCGGGCGCCGCGCACCCGCGCATCGCCATCGTCGGCGCGGGAATTGCAGGACTCGCTACAGCGTGGCATCTCAAGCGCGCCGGCTTCGGGTCCACCATCTACGAAGCATCCAACCGCCCTTGCGGGCGGATGTACTCAGCCACGGGCGTCGCGGCCGAGGGCGTAACAACCGAACTCGGCGGCGAATTCATCGACTCCAGCCACAAGGAGATTCTCGGCTTCGCGCGGCGCTTCGGGCTTGAACTGATCGACACGGCGGCGAGGTCGGAGCGCGGATTGAAGGAAGCGGCGTTTCTGTTCGGCGGACAGGAGAGGAGTCCAGAGGAGCTTGCGGCGGAGTTCCGCCAATTGAGCCCTGCACTGGCACGTGACGTTCGCGCCGCGAACAGGCCGGGATGGGAAAAGTTCGACCGGTTGACCCTGGCGGAGTACCTGGACTCGATCGGGCTGAAGAGCGGTTGGCTTCGGGCCGCGCTCGACGTCGCGTTCCGCACCGAGTACGGAATGGACATCGATGAGCAGTCCGCGATGAACCTTCTCTCATTGATCGACCCGAAAGTTCGCGGCGAACGAATTCGTTTCTTCGGCGACAGCGACGAGCGGTACAAGATTCAGGGCGGCAATCAGAAGGTCGCCGACGCCGTGGCGTCGGAGATGAGGGATCAGATTCAGCTCGGGATGCAGTTGGAGGCGATTACAGAACGCGGCGAGGGCTACAGGCTCACGCTTCAGAAGTCCGGCTCCGGTTTGGCGGAGGTGGATGCGGACTTCGTGGTCCTCACGCTCCCGTTCACGATTCTGCGGCGGCTCGACCTTCGCCTGCCGCTGCCGCCAGCCAAGCGGCGGGCGATCGGCGAACTCGGCTATGGAACCAACGCGAAGCTCTTCTTCGGATTCGAGAGGCGGCTGTGGAGGGAACGCGGCTATGCCGGCGCGATCTTCACGGACACCGATTGCCAGCTCGTTTGGGATTCAAGCCGGCTGCAGCCCGTGACTCGCGGCGCGCTGACGATGCTGACCGGCGGCCGCGCAGGCGTGGCCATCGGCGAGGGCTCCCCAACTCACCATGAAGCGCGGCTGCTTCCCCATGTGGAGCACGTCTGGAGCGGCGTGACCGCCCTCCGGACCGGACAGCCGGGGCGATTCCACTGGCCCAGCCATAAGTACACCCTGGGAGCCTACGCCTGTTACCGCGTGGGACAGTGGACTTCCATCCGCGGCAGCGAAGGAACCGCCGTGGGGAGAGTTTTCTTCGCCGGCGAGCACTGCTCCCAGGAGTCTCAGGGCTACATGGAGGGCGGAGCGGAAACCGGGAAAAAGACCGCCGCCGCGATCGTCCGCATCTTGAGTTCCCGTTAAAACCTCGTCCCACCCCGCTCAGAAATGGTGCCTGCCACAATTTCCAGTCCCTGTAATTGTGCCTGCCACAATTTCTAGATCGACCGCACCGCCATCTGCACCAGATCGTCCACTTGCATCGTCTCCTTCACGACATACGGCTCGCCGTACTTCACCCCGATCAGGTTCCCGTAAAAGCGCGCAATCGAGCGCAGCCGGTCCGTGATCTCCGCCTTGTTCGGGAACAGGCCCGAGCCGTCCGCCTGTTCTCCATATTGAGACTCGTAGGCGAACAGCGACTCCATGCGGCGGTCGAAATACGCCGTGATGTCGACCACAAAGGACGGCGTCACGTTTGCGTACAGCGATGAATAGACCACCTTGAACGGCCTGTGCGGCGGCGCGAGGTCGTCCAGCTTCGTCAGCCCTGCGAGAAAACACGCCTCGTAACCCAGAGTGGACGTCACGTAGTGGTCCGGATGGCGTCCCTCCCAATAGGGAAGAATCACCACCCTGGGCTTGAGCCGCCGGATCACCCCCGCAAGGGTCATCCGGAACGCGATGTTGTTCTCGAGGCGCGCGTCCGGCATTTGCAGGTTCTCGCGAAAAGCGAAGCGCAGTAGTTCCGCCGCCCGCCGCGACTCGGCAATGCGGCTCTCCGGCGTCCCGCGCGTGCCCATATCGCCCGCCGTCAGGTCGAGCGCGCCGGTCAGATAGCCTGACTCGGCCATCTTGAGCATCGTGCCGCCGCAGGTCTGCTCGATGTCGTCGGGGTGCGCCGCAATAGCCAGCACATCCAGCGCGGGCGCGTTTTCCAGATCAAGAGCGGGCGGATAGAACATGGCCGGTTACCAGTAAAGATCGCGGCGCAGATGGTAGCGCTGCTGGGTCCTGAACAGGAAGATCATGATCGCGCCGGCGACGAAGCCGCCAATGTGCGCGAAAAATGCGACGCCGCCGCGGCTGGCGATCTGCGCCACGCTGCCCACCCCCGAGATGAACTGCAGCACGAACCAGTACAGCAGCACCACGTACGCAGGCAGCTCAAACGTAAAGATGATGATGAACCATCCCGCCAGTACAATGCGGGAATACGGGAACTTCACCATGTAGGCGCCCATCACGCCCGCGATCGCTCCGCTTGCCCCCACCATCGGCACCCGCGAATCCGGGGCCATCGCGTACTGCGCCAGAGCCGCCGCAACCCCGCACCCCAGATAGAAGATCAGAAACCTCCAGTGGCCCAGAATGTCTTCGACGTTGTCCCCGTAAATCCATAGGAAAAGCATGTTGCCCAGCAGGTGCATCCATCCGCCATGGAGAAACATCGACGTAAACACCGACATCCAGTTGAACTGCTCGGGCACGAGCCCGAATACCGCGACAAAATCGTTGCGGGTGAAACTGTCGAGCGAGAGTTCGTATAGAAAAACCAGGACGTTGATCAGGATCAGGCCGGTTACGACCAGAGGGGTCGAGTAGCTGCGCTGAGAATCGCGAATCGGAATGACCATGACGAATCCTGAGTCCTACACCCGGTAGCCGGCCAGTTCCGGAAGAACGCGCCGGTTTCCCGACTCCATCAGCCGCCGCGCCTCCGTTTCGGAAGCAAGACGGCCGCGCGCCCCGAGCGCCGTACAGTTCAGCGCCGCCATCGCATTGGAAAACTCCAGAGCCTCCCCCAGGGGAAGACCTTTCACTTGAGCGTAGCAAAAGGCTCCATGAAACACGTCTCCGGCGCCCGTGGTGTCCACGCAGTTCACCACAAACGCAGGGGAGTAGTGGAAGCTGCCGTCCACCCGAGCCAGCGCGCCGTGCGCGCCAAGCGTCATCGCCGCGACGCGCATCCCGTACGTCTCCTGCAGCGTCTTCAGAGCCAGAAGCGGATCCGAACTGCCCGTCCATCGTTCGGGAAACTCGCTTGAGGTGATGAGGTAGTCCACGTTCGGCAAAACGTGTTCGAACCCCTTATAGATCGTGTCGACGTCGACGGTAACCGGGATGGAGTTGCGGCGGGCAATTCGCGCGGCGTGCGCCACGGCCGGCGTGTCGTGGCCATCGATGTGGAGCAGACCGGCGCAGGTGATCTGCTCTTCCGAGATCTCGTCCGGTGAAATGGTCAGACACTCGGGCCGCGACCAGAACACAGTCCGCTCGCCCGTGGTTTGATCGATCAGGATGTAGGCCGACTGGTTCGCACAGCCTCGGCGCATCTGAACATGGTCCAGGTTCACCCCCGACGACCGCAGACTCTCCATCTGAATGCGGCCTCGCTCGTCGTCTCCAATTGTGCCTATATACTTGGCGCGGAGACCCAGTGAAGCGCAGCAGACCATTGCGCTCGCGACCTGTCCTCCAGGGCTCAAAATCTCCCTGATAAAGGGCACTTTGCCTCCGTAGGAGGGGAAGTGCGGGATCAGAATCATCGTGTCGGTGGCGTTCAAACCCACCCCGACGACGTCAAACTGCTTCATTCGCGTGTGACTCGGGCGAGAAAGTCGAGCATCGCCCGAACCGTCGCATCGCCTTCTTTGACGATACTCAAGATTTCGGTGACGTGGGTCTCCCCCTCGATGTAGGCGATCGACGATGAAGCTCCTGCACCCAGCAGAGCTGCGTGAAAGTCGCGCGCCTGGTCAGGAAGCGTCGGGTAATCGAACTGGCAGTGAGTAAGCAGAAACGGGGGAGCGCCGGCCGTGACCTGATACCGCGGCGACGCCGCGCGCAGCTTAACGGGATCCCGTCCGAAAACCGCACCCGCGGCCCGTCCCGCCGGGCCGGTGAGGTCGTACACCCCGCTCAGTCCAATGACGCCGCGCAGACGTGAGGGAGACAGCTTGTATGGTTCCAGCCACTGCGGGTCGGAGCCAAGCAACGCAGCCAGGTGCGCGCCGGCGGAGTGCCCCGCCACTGCGATTCGCCTTGGATCTCCGCCGTGCTTCGCGATGTTCGCGAAAGTCCATCCGACCGCGGCCGCGGCGTCTTCAACGTGGGCGGGATGGACGTTCTTCGGAGAGAGCCGGTAGCTTGGCACCACAACCACTTACCCCTCGCG
>CAYWST010000373.1:0-5558 GCA_964461075.1 uncultured Solibacteraceae bacterium
GTACGCCGGGTGGTGTGACAGGGAAAGCTCGTGAGAGCCTACCTATGTCGATTCTGGGCGCGCTATCCTGAGCGGCGTAGGAGGAACTCGGCACGTATGCGGGTCTTGGTGATTGGCGCCACCGGCTACATCGGTTCGGCGGTTTCTGAAGAGCTGAGGAACGCCGGTCACATGGTGACCGGTCTGGCGAGGAGCGCCGCAGCGCAGGAGGCGCTGAAGGCTCGCGGGGACCTGGCGGCAGAGGGATCGCTGGAGAACACCGAAGCGCTAAAGGAAGCCGCCCGCGGCGCCGACGCCGTAGTCCACGCTGCCAGCCCCTTTGGCATGGCAGACGCCGCCGCCACGGAAGCCAACGCGGTCTCGGCCATCCTTTCGGCCCTGAAGGGCTCAAACAAGCCTTTTCTCTATACAAGCGGAGTCTGGGTCTTCGGGGACACCCGAGGCAGGATGGTGGGCGAGATGGGCCCGCTGCGCCCGCCGGCGCTCGTGGCGTGGCGTCCCGCCGTTGAACAGCAGGTGCTCGGCGGCAAGGAGATAGGCGTGGCGGCGATGGTTTTCCGCCCCGGCATGGTGTTCGGCCGCAGGGGCGGCGTCTTGGCCGGGTTTTTCAAACAAGGGCGCCAGGACGGCGTTGTTCGCTACGTCGGGACGGGTGAGAACCACTGGTCCGCCGTTCACGCCGACGACCTCGCCCAGCTTTACCGGCGCGCTCTTGAGGAACCCGCGCCCGGCGAACTGTTCATCGCCTGCGGCGGCATGCCGCAACAGGTAAAGCAGATTGCGCTGGCGGTGGCCGCCGCCTGCGGTATCGAAGGCAAGGCGGAGAGCGTGCCTCTCGAAGCCGCGCGCGAGCGCATGGGGCCAATCGCCGATTGTCTGGCGATGGACAGCCGGGCGGGCAGCACCAAGCCGGCTCGCTTCTTCGGCTGGAGCGTCCGGCGCCCGTCGATCTTCGACGAGATCTTCCGGGGCAGCTACTTGGACTGAATCGCCTGGCAGGCGTCGAGGTAGGTTTGACGCCTCTGCAGGATGGCGCCGATCTGCTCCGCGCTCAGCCACGGCGCCAGCCTCGCCTGCGCCGCTTCGGGCGTCACGGCGAGCACCGCCGATCGAAGCTGGGGTTCGCACGAACCGGCGCCCGCGGGGAGCGGCGCCATCGCGCGGGTGCGGAACGCCCGGCTGTGGTCGATCATCCAGATGTTCCACTTGCTGTCGATCAGCAGATTGCTCTTGTTGCGGTCCGTGTTCGAGATCAGATAATCGAAGAGGCGGACGCGGACCATCTGCCTTTCCCAGGCCCTTTTATCCGGCGGAGTCTTGCGCCCGAGGAACCGCTGCGCCTCGGTCTGCGCTCCCTCGATCCACCAGGAATAGGACGCCGGCTTGCCGCGAAACTCACGCTCGACCGCGACTGGGGTCATTCCGAAGCCGAGCAGGCGGTCCAGATGGTAGGCGGCGATGTTGTAGCGGTAGCTATCGGTGAAGGCGGACTCGAGATGGAGGATGTCGCGCGCAACGCTTCCGCTGACGTTGATGGTTTGAACGTGCGCGTCTGCTGTCAACCGCCCCCGGCGGAGCGTCACGCGCATGGCCCCGGTCGCGCCGCCTCCCGCCGGACGCGCGCTCGTGGCCTCGGCCGAGCGGAGAAACTCCTCCCGCTGCTCGTCGTTGGAGGGCGGCGGATCGGCGAGGTTGACGGCCAGGAAGGCGGCCAGCAACAGCATGGTTCGTGCCGGTCAGTTCCAGCCCATGGCGAGTTCGATGAAGGTCCGGACCGCGACGCCCGTCGGACCCTTGGCTTGATGGGGCTTCGCATCGTCGAGCCACGCCGTGCCGGCGATGTCGAGGTGCGCCCAGGGCTTGGCCTCGACAAACTCCTCCAGGAACTTGGCGGCGGTGATCGCTCCGCCGTAGCGTCCGCCGATGTTGGCGATATCGGCGAAGGCCGACTTGAGGAGTTCCTTGTAATCGTCGTCCAACGGAAGCGGCCACATCTTTTCGCCGGCCTTTGCAGCCGCGGTCCGGATGCGGGCCAGAAGATCGGCTTCATTCGAGAAGAGGCCCACGTGAACGCCTGCCAGCGCCACGGCGACTGCGCCCGTCAGCGTCGCTGCATCCACCAGGTGCGTGCAGCCGAGCCGCGAAGCGTAGGTGAGCGCGTCGGCCAGAATCAGCCGGCCTTCGGCGTCGGTGTTGAGAACTTCAATCGTCTTGCCCAGGTAGCTGGTGACGATATCGCCCGGCCGCTGCGCGCGGTGCGAGGGCATGTTCTCCACGCAGGGGGCGAGCGCGGTGACGGGTATCGCGGGCTTCAGTTGCGCCAGAGCCCGCATCGCACCCAGCACAGCCGCCGCGCCCGACATGTCGTACTTCATCTTCTCCATGCCGTCGCTGGGCTTGATCGAGATGCCCCCTGTGTCGAACGTGACGCCTTTGCCCACCAGCGCCAGGTGCGCGGCGTTCGCGGCCGCCTGGGCAGGCGCATAGCGAACCACGATCAGGCACGGCGGCTCGGCGCTGCCCTGCGAGACGCCCAGCAGCGCCCCCATGCCGAGCTGCTTCATCCGGGCTTCGTCGAGAACTTCACAGCCGAGGCCAAACTCCGCCGCCATCTGGCGCGCTTCCTCAGCCAGCTTGAGCGGCGTCAGCTTGTTGCCGGGCTCGTTCGCCAGCGTGCGCGCGAAGTTTTGCGCCTCGGCGATGACTCGCCCGCGCCGCAGCGCCTCGACCAGCGGAATGGTCTCTTCCTCAACGAAGAAGCGGACGCTCTCGACGAGCTTCTCGCTCTTTTGGGTGTCGGTCTTGTGGCGGTCCGGCTCGAAATCGCCAAGGACGGCGCCTTCCACGGCCGCCTGAAGAAGAGCCTCCGAGCCCAGCGCGCCCGCCAGAACGAACGTGATATCCCTGGCGCCCTTCGGCTTCAGGGTTCGCAAGGCGGCTGCCGCCGTCTTGCGCATCTCTGCCGGGCCCGCCTTTGCCCTTTCACCCAGCCCGGCCAGCAGCAGCCTTGGTGAGGCGAGCCCCGCCGGACGATGAATGAGCGCCGTCTCCGCCGCCTTCCCCTCGAACTCCTTGCGACCAAAGAGTTCGCCGGCCAGGCCTCCCGCCAGATCCTCGCCCGGCGTCTCGTCGCTGTAACAGAACCAGACGACCGCGCCGGTTTCCGCCTTCGTCCAGGCCGTTGAAGTCAGGATCAGTTCCATCGGTTTTCAATCCTCTTTTCCTTTCGAGCGGCGGCCGAGCATCTTCTTCGCTTCCATCTCGACATCGCGAGTCTGCTCAGCTTCCCGTTTGTCATGGTGCTTCTTGCCCTTGCAGAGTCCCAGCTCACACTTGAGCCAGCCGTTCTTCAAGTAGATTTTGAGGGGGATCAGAGTGAGCCCTTTTTCCTTGACGCGGCCCGTGAGCTTGTTGATTTCTCTTTTGTGCATCAATAACTTGCGCTTCTTCGTCGGCTCGTGGTTCCAGATATTGCCGTGCGAATAGGGGCTGAAGTGGGCGTTGAACAGCCAGGCCTCTCCCTTGTCGATGTCGGCATAACTGTCGCGCAACTGGACCTTGCCCTCGCGGGCGCTCTTGATCTCGGTCCCCGACAAAACCATGCCGGTTTCGAAGCGCTCCATGACGAAGTAGTCGTGGTATGCCTTCCTGTTTTCCGTGATGAGCTTGAAGCCGGTCCCCTCGGATCCCAAATTAGTACTCCACGTTCGCGCCCACCTGCGCGTCATCCAGTTCAGAGCGGGGTGGTTTGGCTCTAAAACCACTCTAACATGTGAACCGGTTTCCAACATGCAGCGTAAGACATTTCGGATGAAGCGGTTAGCCGTGGCGATCGGCCTTCTCATGGTCCTCGCGACGCCGTTGACCGCAGGCAATAGGAAGGGCGACAAGCTGCTCGAACAGGGCCGCCAACACGAGGCGCGCCGGGAATACGACCAGGCCCTGGATTGCTACGAGCGGGCCATCGCCCTCGATCCTCGGGAAACGGCCTACCTGTTGGCGGCGCGCCGGGTTCGCTTCGCCGCGGCCCAGCGCTATGTGGATTCCGGCCAGAAGCTGAGGCAGCAGGGGAAACTGGAGGACGCGCTGGCCGACTTCCAGAAGGCCTTTGCCATCGACCCCGGTTCTTCCATCGCCGAGCAGGAGATCCGCCGCACCCTCTACATGATCGAGCAGGCCAAGAAGAAGCCCGAAGGCGCCGCCTCGAGCCCGCCGGAAGTGAAGGGCCTGACCCCCGCCGATCTCGCCCGCAAAGAGGCGGAGGAGCGCGCCTCCTCGCTCCTGCCCGTCCCTAAACTCAAGCCCCTGAACCGGCAGGTGACGAACCTCAAGATCGTCAACCAGTCGCCCAAAGTCATCTACGAAACCCTCGGAAAGCTCACCGGCGTGAACGTTCTGTTCGAAGCGGATTACTCGGACCAGGGGAAGAAGTACTCGCTGGATCTGGCCTCGACTTCACTCGACGAGGCGCTCGATTACGCCTCCGTGCTGACCAAGAGCTTCTGGAAGCCGCTTTCGGCGAACACGATCTTCGTCCTGAACGATAACCCCACCAAGCGCCGCGAGCACGAGGAGCAGGTGACTCGCGTGTTTTACCTCCAGAACGTGACAAGCCCGCAGGAACTCCAGGAAGTGATGAGCGGCATGCGGACCGTGGTGGACGTGCGCAAGGTCTTCCCGATCAACTCGCAGTCGGCCATCGCGGTGCGTGGATCGTCCGACCAGATTGCGCTGGCGGAAAAGATCCTGATGGATCTCGACAAGCCGAAGCCCGAGGTGTTGGTGGACCTGATTGTCATGGAGGCCAACCGGACCAAGACGAAGGACCTTGCGTTTACTCCCGTCAGCGGCGGAAAGAACGGGCTTGCGCTGCCGATTTCGTTCACGGGCGGGGGGGAGAGCGGATCCGTGCCGCTCAACGAACTCAGGTATTTGAATGGGGGGGATTGGAGCGTCACGGTTCCAGGCGCGCTCGTGCAGGCGTTGATGAGCGACCGCCAGACCCGCATCATGACAACGCCCCAGGTGCGCGCTACCGACGGCCAAAAGGCGACCGTTCGTTTGGGCGACCGCTACCCCTATGCAACCGGCAGCTTTCAGCCCGGCATCGGCGGCGCCGGCATCAATCCGCTGGTTCAAACGCAGTTCCAGTTCGCCGACGTCGGCATCAACGTCGACGTCACGCCGAGGATCCACGGCGGCGACGAGGTTTCACTGCAGGTGGAACTGGAGATTTCGAGCATTCGCGAGCGCATCGACGTCGGCGGCCTTCAGCAGCCGGTCATCGGCCAGCGCAAGGTGAGCCACGTCATCCGCGTCAAAGAGGGTGAGGTGACCATGATCGGCGGGCTCATGCAGGGGATTTCGACGCGGACGCGCTCCGGAGTCGCGGGGTTGGCGAGCATCCCCGGAGTCGGCTGGTTCTTCAGTGGGACCGGGACCGAAAAGAACGACGCAGACCTCCTTGTGGCGCTGGTCCCGCACGTTGTGAGATCGCCCGATGTGCGGCCCGAGAACGTGAGAGGCGTCGCCAGCGGCACGGATCAGCAGTACAGGGT
>CAYWST010000374.1:0-5548 GCA_964461075.1 uncultured Solibacteraceae bacterium
CTCCCGGGCGGATCAACTCCAGGTCCGGCGCGGCCGCCCGTGTCTACGTCGTCTCCGCCGCGCGCGCCGCGCTGGCTGGCGAAATCGCCGCCATGGTGACGCTGCCGATGAACAAAGAGGCCACGCAACTCACCGACCCTGCATTCACCGGCCACACCGAGCTGATCGGCGAAGTTTGCGGCGCGGCCGACGTGACCATCATGCTCGCCTCGCCGGAACTCATCGTCACTCACGTCAGCACACACTGTTCGCTGCGCGACGCCATCGAGCGTTGCCGAAAGCCGCGCATCCTCAAGATCATCCAACTCACATGCGAGGCCGTGCTCCGCCTGAACCCGCAGGCGCGCGTCGCTGTCGCCGGACTCAATCCCCACGCCGGCGAAAACGGACTCTTTGGCCGCGAGGAGATCGACGAAATCCGGCCTGCTGTCGAAGACGCGCAAGCCCGCGGCCTGCCGGTCGAGGGCCCACTCCCGCCCGACACTCTGTTCTATATGGCGGTCCGGAGGAAAAAGTTCGACGCCGTGGTTTGCATGTACCACGACCAGGGCCATATCCCATCGAAGCTGCTCGACTTCGAGGGCGGTGTCAACATTGCGCTCGGCCTGCCCATCATCCGCACTTCGGTTGACCACGGCACCGCATTCGACATCGCCTGGAAGGGAGTGGCCTCCACCAGAAGCCTCGTTCAGGCCTTTCAGTTCGCCCGCCGTTTGGCCTCCGCGGAGGCGGAGTAGAAGTGGACCGGTACCTCGCAGTCCTCACGGGCGCCGGGCTCGGCGGTCTCCTGCGCTACTCCGCCTCTCTTTGGCTCTCCTCCCGCTTCCCCGGCCCATTCCCCGCGGGCACCTTCTTCGTCAACATCTCGGGGTCATTCCTCATCGGACTGCTCATGGCGCTGCTCACCGAACGCTTCCACGCAAGCCCCAATCTGCGCCTCTTCCTCATCGTGGGCGTTCTCGGCGGATACACCACTTTTTCGAGCTTCGAGTATGAGATCGTTCAGGCGGTCCGTACCGGCGAACGCTGGATCGGATTACTGTATGGAGTAGGAAGCGTGGTTTGCGGCTATTTCGCCGTCTGGCTCGGCGCTCTGCTGGCCGCGCGGCGATAGCCAGATCAGGAGGCCCCATGCTGCAACAAGGTCCCGCGCGCAAGGTCACCATCTTTATCAACGAAGAGACGCAACACCACCTCGGCTCGCTGCACAGCGCCATTATGACCTTTCTCATGCACAAGGGCGTCTCAGGCGCGACCCTCACCCGTGCGGACTCCGGCTTTGGAGTCCGCCGCTCGCTCCACACGCCGACCATCGAAGCAATGGCCTACTCGCTTCCTGTGCGCATCGAGTTCATCGAGACCGCTGAAAAGGTCGAGGAAGTCCTGCCCACGCTCTATCAGATGGTCTCCGACGGCCTCATCGAGGTCCAGGACACCACCGTCGTTAAGCACGCGCGCAAAACGAAGGCAGCCGCCGCCGCGGCGCCCCATCACCGCACGCAAGGGGCGGCTGTTTTGCTTCGCGTCTTCTTTGGAGAAGCCGACCGCTGGCACGGCGAACCTCTTCACGAGGCCATCGTCAAGCGCCTGCGGATGATGGAGATCTCCGGCGCCGCCGTCTTTCGCGGCATCCTCGGTTATGGCGCCAAGGGCCACGAGCACAAACGCAGCTTCTTTCATCCCATGCGGGATCTGCCTCTCATGCTCTCAGTCATCGACTCCGCAGATAAGATCGCCGCCGCCGCCGCGGCCGTCGAAGAGATGCTGGAAGACGGCCTTCTCGTCACCTCGCCCGTTGAGATGATCCGCATCGTCCGCGGCGCCGCCGCGCCGGAGGTCTCCAGTGCCCCAGACCCAACCCGCTAAGCTCCTGCGCATTCACGTCTCCGAGTCTGACCGCCACAACGGCAAGCCGCTGCACGAAGCCATCGTCGACCGCTGCCGCGGCCTCGGAATCGCCGGCGCCACAGTCTTCCGCGGCGTCGAGGGGTTCGGCGAGACCGCCGAACTACACCGCCCCCGCCTGCTCCATCGCGATCAGCCCATCCAGATCGTCATCGTCGACACTGAAGAGAAGATGAGAACGCTGGTCCCGGCCATCGAGGCCATGCTCGATACAGGGGTCATGGCGCTCTCCGATGTCACGGCCCGTCGCATTGAGAAGAGCTCCCAACCTCGATAGACTGGCTGCATCTTCCTATGACTCGCCGCGAATTGCTCGCACGTTCCGCGTCCATCTCAATGTTCGCGCCGCCCGCATTCGATGTTCTCATCTATGGCGCAACCCCCGCCGGAATTGCCGCCGCGCTCGCAGCGGGACAGGACGGCAGCCGCGTCGCGCTGATCGAGCCAACAAACCGCATCGGCGGTCTGCTCACATGCGGCCTTTCGCATTCCGACTTCCGCACCTTCGAAGGCATCACCGGCGCCTTCTACTCATTCACGCGGCGTGTCCTGGCGCATTACTCCCACGCATTCGGCGCCGGTTCCCCGCAAGTCAAAGACTGCAACCGCGGCACCCATGCCGAACCCAAGGTAAACCTGACGGTTCTCGAGCGCATGCTCGCCGAACAGCGATCCGTTGAAGTCCGGCGCAACATGCGCCTGACCTCCGCCGACGTACAGCCGGGATCCGGCGCGCGCCGTATCATAAGCGCCTCGTTCGCCGGTCCCAAGGCCGCCCGTGCCACAGTTCAAGCCTCTCTCTTCATCGACGCCACCTATGAAGGCGACCTCCTCGCCGCGGCCGGCGTCCCATTCCGCATCGGACGTGAGAGTCGCGGCGAATATGGCGAGCCGCTTGCTCCGGAAAGCGCCGACACCCAGCTCCAGGGCTACAACTTTCGGTTCATCGCCACCCGGGACCCCGCAAATCGTGTGAACCCGGTTCAGCCCGCCGGATACCGCCGCGAAGAGTTCACCGGCATCTTGCCGCTCATCGCCGACGGCCGCATCAAACGCGTCTTCGGCTACCCCGGCGAGTGCGTCTTCAAGGCGCAGATCCCCCGCCTGCCCAACGGAAAATACGATATCAATGACGTCTCCGGCGGGCCGGTCCGGCTCTCTCTGCCCGGCGAAAACCTGCCGTGGCCCGAGGGCTCAGTTGAGGAGCGCCAGCGCGTCTTCGACCATCATCTGCTTTGGAACGTGGGCCTGCTCTGGTTCCTTCAAAACGACGATGCAGTCCCCGCGCGCTTCCGCGAAGAGGCCCGCCAATGGGGCTGGTGCAAGGACGAATTCACCGAGACCAGTCATCTCCCGCCGCAACTTTACGTCCGCGAAGCCCGCCGCATGACCGGGCTCCGCGTCTTTACGGAAAAGGACACCGATCATGCTCCCGGCGACGCCCGCGCCGTCTTCCATCGCGACTCCATCGCCATGGGCGATTACGGTCCCAACTGCCATGGCACCGCCCACGAAGGGCCTCGCTTCGGCGGCAGGCACACGGGCGAGTTTTACAAACCCGTCCCGCCCTACCAGATTCCTTATCCCACGCTCGTGCCGCGCGACGTGGAGAACCTGCTCGTCCCGGGTGCGGCCAGCTCGTCTCACGTGGGCTTCTGCGCACTGCGGCTGGAGCCCATCTGGATGTCTCTTGGCCAGGCCGCCGGCCACGCCGCCCACCTCGCACACACCATGCGCCTCCCCGTTCAAAAGGTCCCCGTCGCCCGGCTTCAGGCGCGCCTCTGGAAGGCGCGCGCAGCCACCCTCTACTTCTCCGACATCTCCCCCGACCACCCTCACTTCGAGGCCGCTCAATGGTGGGGCGCGCTCGGCGGCTTCCATGGCCTTGCTCCCATGCCCGCAATCTCAGGCCAGCGAGGCAAGAACATCTTCGGCCAGTATTACGAGGCCTTTCCCGGTCACGCCGCTGAACTGGACCGGGGCCTCGATGACGCGACCCTCGCTCTGTGGAGCGGCCTTGCACGGCGACTCGGGCTTCAGCCGCCGGCCGTGACCGGCAAGATGTCTCGTCTCGTTTGGATTGAAAAACTTCGCCAACCGTAGGAATACGGAATTTCTCAATATCTTAGCTCAATAGGCTCATGTTATCTTCGCCTTGCCTGTTGACATTCTGCGGGTACCTCATGTATTCTTGCAGGTGGATCGGTTTCCGGGCCGAGCCAACCATTCGCTCACCCCCCCGAAACCGGCCCCTGATAAACCAACAAGATCGGCGTGAGCCTCGCCCGACGGGCCTGATGCGTTCTCCGCGCCTCGGGACGAAGCCGCGCCTGGGAGGCCGATGATGTTCAACACATTACCGATTCTCCTCGCGCTTGCCGCCTCAGTTTCGCCGGATCCCAAAGTCACTAGTGGACCGCCGTGCCCGATTCAGCGCGCTGCGGCCTCAGGCGACACCGTTCTCCTGCTCTGCTCAAGAGACCAGGTCATGGTCTCCAACGATCGCGGCCAATCCTGGCGCATCTCCGTTTTGCCTGCCGAGAGCAGGCTCCGCAGCGCCGTCCTCCTCGATGCCCGGCGAGGCTTCATCGTGGGCGATGGGGGGATGCTGCTCGCGACGGCGGACGCCGCGGAAACCTGGACGCGCATCGCACTCCCAACCGCTGAGAATCTTACTTCCATTTACTTTGCCGGAGACCACGGCTGGCTGGCCGGCTGGACCGGCATCGTCTTTCACACCTCCGACGCCGGCCGCACCTGGACGCGGCAGTCCACCGGCGTCTTCCAGGGGCTGGAGAGCATTTACTTCCTTGACAAGAATCATGGCTGGGCCGCCGGATGGGCGGGGACGATTCTCCGCACGGCGGATGGCGGCGCCACTTGGCATCGTGTCCAGACCGACACTCTCTGGTCACTCAGCGCCGTTTACTTCCTCGACCGGCAGCGGGGCTGGGCCGCGGGCTTCGGAGGCCAGGTGCTTCATACAAAGGACGGCGGCGTCACCTGGCGGGAGCAGCCCTCCCCGGTCCGTGGTTGGATGCGCTCCATTGCTTTCGACCATCTCGGCCGCGGCTGGATCGCCGCCGACAACCACCTTCTGCTCAGCGAGGATGGCGGAGAGTCCTGGAAGGCGCTGCCCGTGGAAGGCACCCCCTTCCTACACCAAATACTGGTCTTCCCCGACGGAGTGTGGACCGTCGGCCAATTCGGAGTTCTCAAATCAACCGGACCCGGCCAGAGCTTCACCGCCCTCGCTAATTTCCCGGCCGGCGGGCAAGAAACGGCCCGGGTTCAACTCAATTCAAGGAGGAATCACCATGACACTCAGACCCCTCTATGACCGGCTGCTCGTTCGAAGAATCGAACAGCAGGAACAGAAACAAGGCAGCATCATCATACCCGACAGCGCCAAAGAGAAGCCCCAGGAGGGCGAGGTTGTGGCTGCTGGCAAAGGAAAACGGCTTGAAAACGGCACGCTCATCCCGCTTGACGTGAAAGTCGGCGACCGGATTCTCTTCGGCAAGTACTCGGGCAGTGAGGTGAAGCTCGACGGCAAGGAATACCTCATCCTTCGCGAGGACGAGGTGCTTGGAGTCATTGAGGCTTCGGCCACGAGCGCAAAGGCCGCATAAAACGAAAGGAG
>CAYWST010000375.1:0-5536 GCA_964461075.1 uncultured Solibacteraceae bacterium
GGCCGCCGTTGCCGGCGGCCCATTGGATACAAAACCTATTCGGCCTCGGGACTGGCCCAGGCTTCAACCGCGGCCGGTTCCGCCTCGGTCTTGGGTTCGGCGCTCTTATCAGCCCCGGACTTTCTGGTGTTGACCGGGGGAATGTCGATGTCGTGGATGCCTTCCATGAGGACATCGGTGTGCTGGCGGGGGTCGACGTACTCGTCGTAAGCCGACATGTCTTCCATGGGGCCTTCCTCGGTGACGATCTCCTTGGGTCCGCCGAAGTCCTGCTCGGAGGCCAGAGAGCGCCCTTCGATCATCGCGTCGGCTACCTTGGAGGCGAAGAGGCGGATAGCGCGCAACGCGTCGTCGTTGCCAGGGATGGGCTGGTCGACGAGGTCCGGATCGCAGTTGGTGTCGACGACGCCGACCACGGGGATGCCGAGCTTCCTGGCTTCCTTGACGGCGATCTCTTCCTTATTGGAGTCGATGACGAAGAGCATGTCGGGGAGACGGTCCATCTCCTTGATGCCCGCCAGGTTCTGGAGCAGCTTTTTGCGCTCGCGCTCGAGAACGATGAGTTCTTTTTTGGTCCGGCGCTCGCCGAGACCATCCTCGATAATGGCGTCGAGTTCCTTCAACCGCTTGATGGACTGTTTGACCGTCACGAAATTGGTGAGCAGTCCGCCGAGCCAGCGGTTGTTGACGTAATACATTCCGCAGCGCGCGGCCTCTTCCTGGATGGCTTCCTGCGCCTGGCGTTTGGTGCCGACGAACAGAATCGTCTTCCCCATGGCGGCCTGTTCGCCGACATAGCGCATGGCGTCCTTGAAGAGTTTGAGGGTCTTCTGGAGATCGATGATGTAGATCCCGTTGCGTTCGCCGAAGATATACTCTTTCATCTTCGGATTCCAGCGCTTGGTCTGGTGCCCGAAGTGCACGCCGGCTTCGAGCAATTCTTTCATTGAAATAGAAGGCAAGTGGACTCCTTGGCGGTCGAGCCAGGCCCGCAGGCGTAGGCTCATGGTTGAAGGTTGAACGTAAGACCAGCCGCCCCAAAGATCCGGCCTCCAAACGGGATTCGCCGAACACGAGGCGGCTGGCCCAAAACTGGAGAGAGACTAGCGCTTGGAGAACTGGAAGCGGGCGCGGGCGCCCTTCTGTCCGTACTTCTTGCGCTCGTGCTCGCGCGGGTCGCGGGTCAGATAGCCTTCAGCCTTCAGCTTGGGGCGCAGTTCGAGGTTGAATTCACACAGGGCGCGCGCGATGCCGAGACGGACGGCGCCAGCCTGACCGGAGATCCCCCCGCCGGTGGTCGTGATGAGCAGGTCGAACTTATCGGCGGTTTCGGTGACCTGAAGCGGCTGCCGGACCATGGCGCGGGAGGAAAACGTGGAGAAGAACTCCTCGAAACCCTTCCCGTTGACAGTAATCTTGCCGGTGCCGGGGCGAAGGAAGACGCGGGCCGTGGCCCTCTTGCGGCGGCCGGTCCCGAGGTATTGCAGCAGTGCCATCTTGAAAATTGTTCCTCCAGATGCTACCGGGCCGCGACGCTCATGGCCGCCGGCTGCTGAGCCTGATGCGGGTGCTGGTCCCCGGCGTAGACCTTCAGCTTGCGGTACATCTGTTTGCCCAGTTTGGTTTTCGGAAGCATACCCTTGACGGCCTCTTCGACCAGCCGGATGGGGCGCGTTTGGCGCACCTTGCCGGCCGAGGTCTCTGTCAGTCCGCCGGGGTAGCCCGAGTGACGACGATACAGCTTCTGTTGTTCCTTGGCGCCGGTAAGGATAGCCTTCTCGGCGTTGATAACGATGACATGGTCGCCAGTGTCCAGGAATGGGGTATAGCTCGGCTTGTGCTTGCCCATGAGAACTTTCGCGGCCTGAGAAGCAATCCGGCCGAGAGCGGTCTCGCTGGCGTCCAACACGTACCAGGAGCGGACGATCTCACTCTTGGACGGAAACTCGGTCTTCATAAGACAGACGATCTCCGTAACGTGAACTCAAACTCTTGATTCTACGGGAACCCACGCGGATCATGCAAAGGCGCACACGACGCGGGAAAGCGCAGAAAGACCTCTCCAGAATAGCACGAATTCCGCCTCCCTTCCGGCCGCAGGCCGGCAGGCCCCCGGGTTGCGCCATAATTGACCCATGAAACGCCCAGCTCTTTCAGTGGTCCTTCTCTGCCTGACTCTGGCCGCCCAGGATCCCCCCGCGCCGGAAACGGCGAAGCCCGAAGCCGCGGCGGGCGGCTCTGCAGGACGGTCCGCTCCCACGCCGGAGCCGCGGCCTTACGAGAAGGTGGTGACCAAGGAGTACAAGACCGACGAGGGCGTCTTCAAGGTTCACCGCAACCGGGATCGAGTGCTGTACGAGATCCCGAAGCGGGAACTGGGACCGCTGTTCCTGTGGGTGAGCCAGATCCGGCGGACGACGATCGGCGCCGGTTATGGCGGCCAGGCTCTTGGCTCCCGGGTTGTGCGGTGGGAGTTGCGCGACCGGCGCGTGCTGCTCAGGAACGTGAACTACGAGATCGTGGCCGATCCGGCCGAGCCGATCGCCAGAGCGGTGAAGGACGCCAACGAAGATGCGATCATCATGGCGTTCAACGTGGAGGCGTTCTCGAAGGAGGGCGGCCCGGTCATCGACGTGTCGCGGCTGTTCACCTCCGATGTGCCGGAGTTCAGCGCGCGCAACCGGCTGCGGGCGCGCGCGATCGACACATCCCGCTCGTTCGTGGAGAAGGCGGTGAGCTTCCCGGAGAACATCGAGGTGGATGCGGTGCACACCTACACGACGCCCACCGACACGCCGACGCCCGGCGGAGGGCCGCCCGCGCCTCCGAGCCCGTTCGGTTCCGGGATGAGGCCGGGCTCGGGGACGGTGACGGTGCATTACTCGATGGTCAAGCTACCGGAGAAACCGATAATGCCGCGGCTCGCCGATGAACGGGTGGGCTATTTCTCGGTGCGCCAGACGGATTACGGGCGCAAGGAACACCGCGCGGCGGAGCGCATCTACATCACGCGTTGGCGGCTGGAGAAGAAGGACCCCGCGGCCGAGCTGAGCGAGCCGGTGAAGCCGATCGTCTATTACGTCGACCCGGCGACGCCGAAGCAGTTCGTCCCCTATGTGAAGTCCGGCGTCGAGGCCTGGCAGAAGGCGTTCGAGAAGGCCGGATTCAAGAACGCCATCGTGGCCAGAGAGGCGCCGGCGGACGATCCCGACTGGGCGCCGGAGGATGCACGCTACAGCGTGATCCGCTGGCTGCCATCGACGATCGAGAACGCCAGCGGGCCGCACATCCGCGATCCGCGCTCGGGCGAGATTCTGGAATCGGACATTCAGATGTACCACAACATCCAGCAGCTCACCGAGGACTGGTACTTCACGCAGGTGAGCCCGCTGGATCCGCGGGCGGCGAAATACCCGTTCCCGGAGGAACTGCTGGGAAAGCTGGTGGAGTACGTTGTGGCGCACGAGGTGGGCCACACGCTGGGCTTCCAGCACAACATGAAGGCGAGTTCGCTCTACCCGATCGAGAAAGTCCGCGACCGCGAATGGGTGCGGACGATGAGCCACACGCCGACGTTGATGGACTACTCGCGCTTCAACTACGTGGCCCAGCCGGAAGACAGAATCGACCCGGCGGACCTGATCCCGAAGATCGGGCCCTACGACGAGTTCGCGACGATGTGGGGCTACAAGCCGATTCCCGGGGCGAAGACGCCGGACGACGAGAAGGCGACGCTGGACGCGTGGGCTCGGGCGCAGGAAAAGACCGTCTGGCTGCGCTTCAGCACGGATGGCGCGAACGGGTCCGATCCGGGGGAGAACACCGAGGCGGTGGGCGACGCCGACGCAGTGCAGGCCACCAAGCTGGGGATCGCCAACATCGAGCGCGTCGCGGCGAACCTGGTGACGGCGACGGAGGAGAAGGGGGAGGACTGGTCGCGGCTGTCGCGGGTGTACTCGCGCCTGCTGGGGCAATGGGCTCGGGAGATGGGCCACGTAGCCGCGCTAATTGGCGGCTTCGATTCGCAGCAGGTTCACGGCGGGCAGCAGGGTCTGCGGTTCAAGCCGGTTGCCAAGCAACGCCAGCAGGCGGCGGTGAAGATGCTTCTCGAGGATGGGTTGGCGAATCCGAAGTGGGCGCTGAATCCGGAGATTTTGCGGCGCATCGAGCCGGAGGGCGCGGTGGCCAGAATGCGGACGGCGCACACTCAGATTTTGTCTTCGATGCTGACGTCGAGCCGGATGAACCGGCTGATCGAGCAGGAGGCGCTGGAAGGCGCGAAGGCGTATTCGCCCGCCGAGTTCCTCGCCGATGTGCGGAAGGGCGTCTTCAAGGAACTGGCGACGCCGCAAGTAAAGGTGGACGCCTTCCGGCGGGACACGCAGCGCGCCTATCTCACGCTGATGGGCCAGCGGTTAAACGGGCGCACGGCGGCGAGCGACGACGCACGGGCGCTGATCCGGGCGGAGCTGCGGACGCTCGCGGCGCAGGCCGCGAGGGCGGTGGCCGGCGATGCGGTGACGCGGGCGCACCTGGAGGATGTGCGGGACCAGATCGGGAAGATTCTGGACCCGAAGTTCGTGGCGCCGGAGCCGCAGCCGGCGGCGGGGACGCGCGGGCGGCCGGGTCTGGAGTCGCCGGACGATCTGAACTGCTGGGAGGACTACGGGATCTACGCCACGCCGGGACCCAACGAGCGGCGCTAGACTCTACGGCGGCTATCGGGCCATCCAGCCTCCGTCGACGACGAGCATGGCGCCTGTGACGTAGCGGGACGCGGGTGAAGCGAGGAAGACGACGGCCCCCTGGAGGTCGCCGGGTTGACCCCAGCGGCCCGCGGGGATGCGCCCGAGGATTTCGGCGTTGCGTTTCGCGTCGGCGCGGAGCGCGGCGGTGTTATCGGTTTCGATGTAGCCGGGCGCGATGGCGTTCACCTGGATGTCGTGCGGGGCGAGTTCGTTGGCGAAGATGCGGGTGAGCCCGGCGACGGCGCTTTTGGCGGCGGTGTAGGAGGGAACGCGGATCCCGCCCTGCAGGGAGAGCAGCGAGGCGATGTTGACGATTTTGCCGCCGCGCCCCTGCGCAGCCATGATGCGGGCCGCGGCCTGACTGAGGATGAAGACCGCGCTCTGGTTCAGTTCCACGACCGCGTCCCAATCGGCTTCGGAGAATTCGAGCAGCGGGGCGCGGCGGATCATGCCGGCGTTGTTGACGAGGATGTCGAGCCCGCCGAGTTCGGCGGCGGCGCGGCCGGCGACGGCCTTGGTCTGATCGCGCTGCGCGAGGTCGGCCTGGATCACCACGGCGCGGCGGCCTGTTGAGCGCACCCGCGCGGCGGTCTCATCAGGAGAGTGGAGGCTGGCGAGAGCGACGTCGGCTCCGGCTTCGGCGAGCGCCACCGCCGCGGCTTGGCCGATGCCGCGGCCGGCGCCGGTGACCAGGGCCTTTTTTCCTACGAGGCTGAACAGATCGAGTATCATCGCGCGAGCAACTCCTGCGGGGGGGCTTGCCGGACGTTTGATATAGTATGCCTTCG
>CAYWST010000376.1:0-5525 GCA_964461075.1 uncultured Solibacteraceae bacterium
ATTCGAGCCCGCACTCAACCTTCTGGCTTCCGGAAAACTCAACCTCGACCCCATTATCTCGGCGGAGTATCCCTTGACCCGCGCTCAGGAAGCCTTCGCCCGCGCCCAAAGCAAAGGAGCGCTCAAGGTCCTGCTGCGCCCCGGCTGAGAGTAACATGATCCAGCGGACTTGGTATACGCTAGATCTCAATGAGGGGAATTCTGGGCCTTTCCCTGACAGCAGTGTTGTCGGCTCAGGCTCCGCCTGCCGTTGACTACACGCGTGACGTCGCCCCCATCTTCAGAAAGAACTGCGTGGCCTGTCACGGGCCGGCGCTGCAATCAAGCGGCTTTCGTCTCGATAATCCCGCCGAGGCCCTGAAAGGCGGCTATGGGGGTCCTTCCATCCGCCCCGGCGCCAGCGAAGACAGCAAACTGATTCACCGCGTCGAGGGCCGCAAGGGAATCCCCGCCATGCCCCCCGGCGGCAAACGGCTCTCCCCCTCGGAAATCGCCATCCTGCGCTCCTGGATCGATGCCGGCGCCGCCTACCCTGCCGGAATCCAGTCCTCGTCCAAGGCCAGATCCAATCGTCACTGGGCCTTCGAGCCTGTCTCTTCGCCCACCCCGCCCCGGGTGAACAAAACAGACTGGATCAGCAATCCGATCGACTCCTTTATCCTTGCCCGCCTTGAGAAACAGCAAATCGCTCCGTCTCCGGAAGCGCCTCGCAATACTCTCCTGCGGCGCCTGTCCCTCGATCTAACAGGACTGCCGCCCACCCCCGAAGAAGTCTCCCAGTTCCTCGCCGACCCAAGTCCCGACGCTTACGAGAAACAAGTCGACCGCCTGCTCGCCTCCCCTCACTTCGGCGAAAAATGGGCCAGAAACTGGCTCGACCAAGCCCGCTACGCCGATTCCGACGGCTACGAAAAGGACTGGTTCCGCCCCTGGGCCTGGCGCTGGCGCAACTGGGTCATCGACGCCATCAATCGCGACATGCCCTTCGACCGCTTCACCATCGAGCAGATCGCCGGCGACCTCCTGCCCAATCCGACGCTCGACCAGCGAATCGCCACCGGCTTTCATCGCAATACCCTCACCAATCGCGAGGGCGGCGTCGATAGCGCCCAGTTCGAGTTCGAAAACGCCGTCGATCGCGCCAGCACCGTCGGCACCGTCTGGCTCGGTCTCTCCGCCGGCTGCGCTCAATGCCACGACCACAAATTCGATCCCATCTCGCAGAAGGACTTTTATTCGCTTTTCGCTTACTTCGATTCGGTCGAGGAAGTGGAGATCGATGCGCCGCTCGACGGGGAACTCGGCCCTTGGCTCCGCACCCGCGACGAGTACCGCCGCAAACGGAATCAACTCCTCGAGGAATACAAAGTCGCTGACCTCCAGGCCGCCTGGGAAAAGGACATTCTCTACACAATTGCCCATCCCGGCGAACGCACGGATTGGGATTTGGCTTGGGACTGCGTTCTGAAGCTCACCGAGGGCGGCGACGGCGGCAAGATCGTTCAAATCCCGCCCGCCAAGCGAACGCAACGGGAGCGCGACATTCTCACCGACCACTTCGTCGGCAACGCCCACTTTGCCTATGGCGGCAAGCGCTGGAAGGAAATGAAACTCGACGAGCTCGAGAAGAAGCTGAAAGCGCTGAAGAAGGAGTATCCGCAGCTCTCCCAGGCGATGGTCATCGTTCAGAACCCCGAGCCCCGCCGGCATTACCTGCGCGTTCGCGGAGACTACAAGACTCTTGGCATCGAGGTGCACCCTGCCACGCCGGCTTTCCTGCCTCAGCCGGCCGGCGGCACGCGCCTCGACCTCGCCAACTGGCTCGTCTCCGAAAGCAACCCTCTGACAGCCCGCGTCGCGGTCAACCGAATCTGGCAGGAACTGTTCGGCGGCGGCCTCGTCAGAACCAGCGACGACTTCGGCACGCGCAGCGAAAAGCCCAGCCATCCAGAACTGCTCGACTGGCTCGCTTCCGCCTTCCGCCAGCAGGGCTGGAGCCGCAAGCAGATCATCCGGCTCATCGTCACATCCAGCACTTACCGGCAGTCCTCCAACGCGCGCCCTGAACTGAACGAAATCGACCCTGCCAACACCTTGCTTGCGCGCCAGTCCCGCCTCCGCCTCACCGCCGAACAGATCCGCGACTCCGCTCTCGCCGCCGGAGGATTGCTCACCCGAACGATCGGCGGTCCCTCGGTCCGGCCGCCCCTCCCTGCCGGCGTCATGGAGCTCTCCTACGCATCCAGATACGCAGGCTACGGCTGGAAGGAATCCGAGGGCGCAGACCGCTACCGCCGCGGCCTCTACATCCAGTTCCTCCGGACCACGCCATACCCGCAGCTAGTCACCTTCGACGCGCCCAAGGCCGTCCTTGCTTCCTGCCGCCGCGACCGTTCCAACACGCCGCTTCAGGCGTTGAACCTGCTCAACGACCCTGTCTTCGTGGAGTCCGCCCAGTCGTTCGCCTATCGCATCCTGACGAGCGCGCCTCCCGATCCTGGCGCCCGTATCGACTGGGCCTTCTTCGCCGCGCTCGGACGTCCCGCCAGCCCCGCCGAAAAAGACCGCCTCGCCATCTACCTCGACGCACAAAGCAAGTTCGCGGCCCCTGATCCTTCCTCGGCCGAATTGGCCGCATGGACGGGCGTCGCCAGCGTCATCCTCAACCTCGACGAATTCATCACGCGGGAATAGCCATGAACGAGAAACAACTCCTCGCCACTCATCTGCGCCGGGACTTCCTGCGCCGCTCGCTCGCAGGCATCGGCACTCTCGCTCTGGCTGATCTCCTCCAAGCCGCGGAGAAAGACCCCCTCACGCCAAGGCCGCCCCATTTCAAGCCGAAAGCGAAAAACGTCATCTTCCTCTTCCAGGAAGGCGCACCCTCACAGATGGATCTCTTCGATCCGAAACCCGAGCTGCAGAAGTGGCACGGCAAACCCCTGCCGCCGTCCATGACCAAGGATCTGAAGCTGGCCTTCATCAAGCCAACGGCAAGCGTACTGGCCAGCCCGCGGACCTTCAAGAAGTACGGCCAGTGCGGAATGGAATTCTCTGATCTTCTGCCTCACACCGCCCAGCACGCCGATTCCCTCTGCATGATCCGCTCCATGCACTCGGAGGCCTTCAACCACCATCCGGGCCAGCTGCTCCTTTTTTCCGGACACATGATCGGCGGCCGGCCATCCATGGGTTCCTGGGTCACGTACGGACTCGGAAGCGAGTCAAGGAACCTGCCCGCTTTCGTTGCACTGCAGTCCGGTCCTGGCACGAGCGCGGGCTCCGATCTCTGGTCCAACGGTTTCCTCCCCTCCCTCTACCAGGGAACCGTCCTCCGCTCCAGCGGCGACCCGATCCTCTACCTTTCTAATCCGCCCGGCGTCTCCCCGGAGGCTCAGCGCGTCCGGCTCGACGCCATCCGCGACCTGAACCTTCAGCATCTCGAAGCAACCGGCGATGCCGAGATCGCTTCCCGCATCCACTCCTATGAGCTGGCCTACCGGATGCAATCGGCCGGGCCGGAGCTGATCGATCTCTCTAAGGAGTCGCCGGAAACGATCGATGCTTACGGGATCAACGAGAAAGCGTCAAAGCAGTACGGCACGAACCTGCTGCTGGCCCGGAGGCTCGTGGAACGCGGCGTCAGGTTCGTGCTGATCATGCACTCCGGATGGGATCACCACTCCGCCATCAACAAGGGTCTGCCCAGTCTCTGCGCCCAGACCGATAAGCCAACCGCTGGGCTGTTGGCCGATCTCAAGCAGCGCGGCCTTCTTGATGAAACCCTGGTCGTCTGGGGCGGCGAGTTCGGCCGCACCCCGATGAGCGAGTTGCGCCGCCCGGACGAAGCCGACAACGCGGGTCGTGACCACCACCCCAACGGCTTCACCATCTGGATGGCAGGCGCGGGGGTTAAGGCTGGCCAGACGATCGGCAAGACAGACGATCTGGGCCTCTCCGTGGCCGAAGACCGCATCGACGTCTGGGACCTGCAAGCCACCATCCTCCACCTGCTCGGTCTGGACCACACCCGCCTCACCTACCGCCACATGGGCCGCGACTTCCGCCTCACCGACGTCCACGGCAACGTCATCCCCAAACTCCTCTCCTGAAATTGTGGCAGGCACCATTTCCCGGGCCGAAATGGTGCCTGCCACAATTTCTTAGGGGGTTGGTGTGTGGTGGATGAGAGAAGTCATGCCATGCCAGGATTCTCAGTTGTACGCCCGGTGCAATGTTGAAAGAAGATGAACCACCTGCAGCTCCGCCGCGTACTTATTTTGGAAAGGATACCCTGGTCTCAAATGCGCACCCTCATCTGCTGGGTGGTTGTATCGGCTTCCATTCTGGCCCAGCAGCCCGACCGGAAGCCCATCGTCGTCTCCGGCCGCGTTCTCCACGCAGGCTCCGGCGCCCCGCTCAAGAAGGCCAAAGTCACTCTCGCTCCAGTAACGACGGAGACGGCCGCCGCCAACGCCGAATCCGACGACGAAGGCCGCTTCAAGCTCGAGTTGGAATCGCCCGGACGGTACCGGCTTCGCGCCGAGAAGACCGGCTACGAAACCGGCGCCTGGGGCGGCGCCAAGCCGTCCTACAACGTCGGCAAACCGATCCGCCTGACCGCGGGTCAAGAGCTGACCGGCATGGACGTCCTGCTGGCCAAACACGGCGTCATCGCCGGCAAGATTCTGAACCACGAGAACGAGCCCGTAAGCAACGCCGTCGTTCTTGCCTGGACCAGCGGGCGGCAAGGCACGCGCGAGATCCGTATTCCCAGAGGGTCGATCCCCGTGATGTCGAACGATCTCGGCGAGTACCGGGTGAGCCAGCTCCCTCCCGGCAAGTACCGCGTCTGCGCCACGCCGCTCGCCGCCATACAGCCCTCCCAATCGGCGCCCGGAGCCGGCCCCTTGAAGGCCGAACAGATCGACACCACCGTCTGTTACCCCAACGCCGCCGCGCTGGACCAGGGAACCGAAATCGAAATCCAGGACGGGACTGAGTTGCCGGGCGTCGATCTCCGCCTGATGCACGTCCCGGCGGTCCCTGTTCGGGGAACAATCAAAGGCCTCCCACCAGGAGGTTCCGGCGTCACCGTCCTCGCGCTTACACAAAAGGGTCTCGGCAACGCCGGCATGTCGTATGCCCGGAAGACCGTCGTCGATGCCGGCTCGGGACGGTTCGAATTCAAGGGCGTCGTCCCCGGGCAATACGTCCTCCACTCACTGCCGACAGGACTCGGAGCCCAGGCGTTTCTGGTCAAGGCGCCGGTGGAAGTCCGCGACGAACCGATCGACAATCTCCAGGTCTCCACCGTGGCTCCGTTTGACCTGAAGGCGACGGTGATCCTCCCTGAGAATCCTCCAGCCAAGCTGGAGAACACCCGCGTCGTTCTGACCAGCGAGGACGAGATCATGGCCTCCGTCCCGAACGCCCAGCCCGCCGCCGACGGCTCCTTGAAACTCGACTCGCTCATCCCCGGCCGCTACCGGATCTTCATCGCTCCGCTGCCTTGGCAACTGTAC
>CAYWST010000377.1:0-5524 GCA_964461075.1 uncultured Solibacteraceae bacterium
TGCCTGGGCGGAGGCCTCGGAGCCGAGCCGGGCCTCGACCGTATAGACCTTTGCGTGCTGAGGACCGCTTTCATGAACGACAGCGTACCTGGGGCAGGGGAGCTTGTTTGCGTGGGCCAATTCGAGCAGCGCGCTTTTTGCGTTCAGCGGCGTTGCGGCGGCTTCGATTGCCTCGATGGAGGCGGGACGGAGGATCAGGTCTTCGACAAATTGCCGCGCCGCGTCCATTCCGCCATCGAGATAGACGGCGGCAATCAGAGCCTCCAGTGCGTTCGCCAGGAGCGTGGGTTTTTTCCGTCCGCCGCTCAGTTCCTCGCCCTTGCCGAGGTGCAGAAACCGGCCGAGCCCGATCCCGGCGGCGACTACGTGCAGGTGGGCCGAGCTGACGAGATGGTTCTTGAGACGGGACAGGCGGCCCTCGGGAGCGCCCGGGCAGAGCCGGAAGAGGAAGTCGCTGGCGAGATAGCCAAGGATCGCGTCGCCAAGGAACTCGAAGGGCTCGTTGTGCGAGGGGGGCTCGAGCGAAGGGGGCGTTTCGTTCGGAAGAGACTTGTGAGTGAGAGCCCGCTGGAGGAGCTCGCGGCGCGCGAACACATGGCCAATGCGCGCCTCGAGCTCCTCGAGCGGTGCGGGAGCGGACGCCTGCTTCACTGCTTGGGGGCTGCAGCGGCCTTGGCCTTGTTGGCCTCAATTTTCTCCTGCGTGGCGGCCTGCTTGACCACGGGGGCGGCGTTGGGATCGGCGAGGGCCTTGTCCAGGATCGCAACCGCCTCATCGTACTTCTTGTCCATGCGGAAGCAATTGCCGAGACGCACCATGGTGGCAGGATCGGGCTGCATGGAGTTGGTGACGGCGAGGTTCAGGTTCTCGGCGCAGGACGCGTAGTTCTTGCGGACCAGCGCGGCCATGCCGAGGGCTTCATGGGCCTGGCCGGTGTAGTCCTTCTTGCCGGCCTCCCATTGCTCGTCGGTGATTTGCGGATTGGGCTTGGGGGCGTTTTGGATGAGTTCGATCGCCTGTTTGGCCAACTTCTCGGCGCGGCCGAGTTTCTCTTCCTTGTCGAGATCGAACTCCCTGGTGCGCTGGGCGAGCGAGCTGGCCAGCAGAATCATGGAGCCATAATTCTTGTCGTCGGCCTCGATGGCCTTCTCGCAATAGACGACCACGTTCTCGAGATCGCCCTTTTGCATGGCCGAGAACGCGGCGATGTAGAAGGCGGTGGACTTGAAGTCCGTATCGGCGAACTTGGTGATGAGGTTCATCGCGGCGGCGATGCGGCCGTCGGGGTCCTGTGCCTGAAACATGGCCTGGATGGCTTCGCCTTCTTTCTGCGACTTGACTTTCAGCTGTTTGGGATTGGCCGACTGGGCGCAGAGCAGCGCCGAGACGCCGAAGGCGGCCAGGATGATTGCGGTGAACTTGCTGCGGATCATGACACTCCTCAAGGGTTTCGGGTGGCGGCGAGCTGGGAGAGTTCCTGCTCGGCGGCCTTCTTCGCGCCATCGCTGGCGCCTTTGACGGCCAAGGCCGCCTGATACTGTTTCCGGGCGTTCTCGGGCTCCTGGGCGAGCCGGGCGAGCCGGGCGAGATAGACGTGAGCCCACGCGCGCTCAAAGCCTTCAGGCTCCGATTCGAGGGTCTTCTCGAAGAGCTGTTGAGCGCGCTCGGGATCCTTTTCGATGAAGGCGATGCGGGCCAGACCGAACCAGGCCTTTGCCTGAATCGGCTTGGGCGCGGCCATTTCGAGGATCTTCATATAGCCTTTGCGGGCGGCGGGGAGATCGCGTTTGGTGTAGAGCTGCTCGGCGGACTCGAAGGCTCGCTCCGCGTCGCTGAGCGCGGGCTCGATGGGTGCGGCGGGCCGGACGACGCGCGTGGAACGCGACGAGGCGAATTCGACCTGGGCGATCCGCTTGTCCTCCTTGGCGAGGTCGATCGAATCGATCATCGAGGGCAGGTAAAGGCGGAGAGCCTGGTCCTGCTTCTCATAGGCGCTCAATGCTTCATAGAAATACGCCGTGAGAATGAAGCCCTCGCGCATGGCCTGCTCGACGGAGGGCTGGCCGAGGGAGCGGTCGAGGCGGGCCTCGACGGCTTTGACCAGGCACATGGAGGAGAGGAGGGAGAAGTCTTCTTTATAGGCTTCGGCGAGGATGGGGGAACCCTGGGCAAGGTCGCCCAGGCCGCGTTTGGCGTCGAGGTTCTTGCGGTAGCGGATGATCAGCGGGTCGAGCAGGTAGTGGAGGTAGGCGTGGCGAATGTCGTTGACGCGGGGCCTGACGGAGGGAGTGACAACCACGAAATAATCGTCGCCGAAGCTGCGGGTGTGGACCTGGTTGGGCGCGGCGAGAAGATCCACAAAGACCTGGAAGCGGCGCCCGCTCATTCCGCTGGTGGGATTCCGCAAGTAGAGGTTGGATTCCAGAATGGCCTGGGTAACGGGCTCGTGATACTCGGCAATCGCCTTGTCATAGGCTGGCTGGGCGGCGCGCCAGAGAGCGTCGAGGTCGGCTTCCTTCCAAAAATCCGCCAGAATCGGCCCCATGGATTCGAGGATCAGGGTGTCAGGAGGCATCTGTGCGGGCGAGTACCGGGGCTTGAAGGAGGGCGGGCCGTCGACGGAAAGCGCGTAGCTGATGTATTGGCTGAGCTCGGCGTTCCAGTTCCATTGACGGCGGGCCTCGAAGTGTTTCTTCAGACGTTGGATGGATGGCAGATTCTTGGATGACAGGGCCTTGCGAATCTGAGCTCGGAGCGGGTTGTTGGTGGGAGAATCGATCTCCGCATCGTAACCGGCGGCATTAACGGCGGCCAGGGTGGCGAACAGGGATTGGCTGGCGTCGAGTTGTCCTTGAGAAGACTGTTGCGACGCGAGGCTGTGCGTGGACGTGATCGCCGCCAGCAAGGCGGACAAGGCGAACGGGAGCGGGCTTCGAGCCAGCATTACGGCATCTTCAGTTTACAGGATTCGCCTGTCCTGATCGCGCCGGACGTTAGAAGGGAAGCGGCATCTGCCGGAGAGCGAAATAAGTGCGGCTTCCAACTCGTGAGGGGCAGGGTGCGTGGAGCAGCACTCTTCCTCCGGAGAGGCGGGCGATGTGTCTGGCGACCATCAACTCAGGATCCGAGGCGTCGAGAGGCGGCCCGCCGGTGGCAAGGATCCACTCGGTGGTGGCGCGATTCAGCCGCTGCTCAAGGGCGAGGTCGGCCGAACGCCATTCTCCATCCCGGAGAAAGGCCTTCTGACTCTTGACGCGAAGGATCACACCCATGGGGGTCGGCTCGCTTCGATCCTACCATTTTCGGATTCAGGAAGAGCAGGCAAATAAATGGAGAAAGACATGAATAGAGAGGCACTATTGTGCTGGAGGTGGCGATTGTCGAACCGCAAAGCGGAAGATTACCAGTTCCGCAGGGGGCTACCGGCGTTTGAGGATGAGCATGAGTTCCGCTTGACCGAAGAACCGGATTGGTACCCGTTCGCCGTCCTGGAGAGCACGCGGCCGGGCGGGCCTCGATTCGTCTGCGTGAGACTGGAAGCGCTGATCCCCTCTTACAAGTTGGCGCTTTCGCCCGAGGATGAGGCGGCGCTGGCCGTCGAGGGGTGCAGAGAAGAGGATTTGATGGTTCTGGGGGTGGTGAACGAATTGGCCGGAGGAGGGTTGGCGGCGAATCTGGCGGCGCCGGTGGTGCTTCATCGGCGGGAGATGACGGGGACTCAGGTGGTGAGGGGTTCGCCGGAGTACCCGGCGCTGACGGTGGTTCTGCAGCCGGGGGAGAGACAGCAATGCTCGTGATCCGGCGCGCGGAAGGGGAATCGATTCTGCTGAGCGGAGGCGTCGAGATTCGCGTTTTAGAGGCGGGCCCGCGGAAGGTGGTGCTGGGAATCACCGCACCCGATGAAGTGATTGTTCTCCGCAAAGAGGTGGCCGAAGCGGGCGAGGCGAACCGCTCAGCGGCCCTGGCGGGCAGGAAACTGGACGCGGGAGAACTGGCGAGGCGCTTCCGCCGCAAGTGATCTAAGGTCTCAAAGAAGGCTCAAGTTTTCTCTTGGTCTCCGTGGCCGGGCCGATGAGGGGCAATGGATGAGGGCGTAGCGCCACAAAGTGGCGGCCGCGGAGAAGGACTTCCGCGGTGCCCGTCAATCCAGGAGACGAAGAACGTGGCATTTTCCATCAACACGAATATCGCCAGCCTCCAGGCGCAGGAGTACCTGAGGCAATCGAGCGACTTCCAGGGCAAGACGATCAACCGGGTCACATCCGGCCTGCGGATCGTGAATGCGGGCGACGACGCGGCCGGATTGGCGATCGCCAACAGCTTCCGCAGCGACCAGGCGGTGCTGATGCAGGGCATTCGGAACGCAAACGACGGTTTGGCAACGCTGCAGACGATTGATGGCGGCATCTCCAACATCAGCAAACTGCTGGATCGGGCGCGGAGTCTGGCGGCGCAGTCGGCCTCAGGGACATTCACGGGAAGCCGGAGCGTACTGAACAGCGAGTTTCAATCGGTCCTGTCGGAAATCGACCGTCAGGCCCAGGCGATCGGGCTGGACAAGAACGGGGCTTTCGCCAGGGAGTTGAAGGTCTTCATCGGCGGCGGGCGGGGTTCGTCCGATGCCGGTGTGATCTCTAACGGCCTGGTGAGCGTGGATCTGACGTCTTCGGCAGTCGATACGCGGAGCCTGGGGTTGAACTCCTACCGGGCGGCGGGCAAGGAAGGGACCGACATCGGCGGATCTTCGGCCACGAGTGTGAAGAACATTCTGGCGCGCTCGGAGAATACGGGAAGCGTGGCGGTGGCCGGCTTCACAAAGTTCAGCTTCAAGGGAGCTGGTTTCTCCGACGGCGTCGACATCAGCGTGGACTATGCCTCGGTAAAGGACACCGAGAGCCTGGTGAGCGCGATCAACACCGCCATTGCGCAGAAAGCTTCGAGCTCGGCTGATGCGGACAAGGCGTTCGTGGCGGCCGGGATCACCGCCAAGGTGGTGACGGACAGCTCGGGCCGTCAACAGTTGGCGTTCGACTCCAACTCAACGGTATTCCAGGTCTCGGGCGAGGATCAGGTGGCGCTGGCGTTCATGGGCCAGTTCGCCGATCCGCTGCTTGGCGTCGGACGCAGCGCGAAGCCGGAAGTGGTTGCCGGACAGGACTTCCAGGTTCCAACGGCGAACATCGACGATGTCGATCTGACGATCAACGTCGGCGGCAGCGACTACACGGTGCAGTTCGACATCGCCTCAGGCGACGACATGGCGACGGTGATCGCCTCCATCAACACGCAATTGGCGGCTGCGGGAACCGACGACGCGATTGAAGATAAGTATCAGGCCTATGCCGCGGGTAACCGGATCGCCATCCGCAACATCCAGCCGGACGACGCTTCAACGACCACGGTGGACGAAACGGAGCTGAACTTCAAGGTGACGATGAGCAAGGCGGGGACCGGCTTCGCGGCCTCCACGGCTTTCGAAAGCGCCATCGTGAAATCGACCAACTCGGGCGGCGCAGTGCAGAGC
>CAYWST010000378.1:0-289 GCA_964461075.1 uncultured Solibacteraceae bacterium
AAAGCGCTCTCGTGCGTCACCCGTCGGTGGCCGAAGCCGCGGTGGTCGGCAAACCCCATGAGATCACCGGGCAGGCCGTCTGCTGTTTCGTAACATTGAAACAGGGCAACTGGGACCATCATGAACTGGCGCAGGAACTGCGCAAGTGGGTGGCCCACGAAATCGGAGCTTTCGCGCGGCCCGAAGAGATCCGCTTCGCCGAGGCGCTGCCCAAGACCCGCTCCGGCAAAATCATGCGCCGCCTTCTGCGCGAAATCGTCACTACCCACACCGTCACCGGCGAGGGGGG
>CAYWST010000378.1:299-5492 GCA_964461075.1 uncultured Solibacteraceae bacterium
CCCCGCGCCTGGCGAGCCAGCACGATGAGGATTGAGGTCTTGACGCTTCGCAGATTTGCGAAGTAAAGTAGGGACGGCGCCCGAGACTCGTGTGGTTATTTACCGGGAGAGCGACGGTCGTTGCCCTTTCGACTCCCGGTTCCGAAGGATTCCCCCGAAAGCTCAGTCAAAGGTGCTGGCGAGAATTATCCGCTTGCAGTCGATGGGGCATGAGCTTCGCCGCCCTGAGGCCTATTATCTTCGCGACGGAATCTATGAGCTTCGAGCGACGGTGGAGAGAGTCAATTACCGGGTCCTGTATTTTTTCGTCGGAAGAGATGCTGTTGTTGTTTCGCAAGGGCTTACGAAAGAGAACCGCGTGCCCGTCGAAGAGATTGGGCTGGCCATCGAGCGGAAACGCCGGTTCGCGGCAGCGCCCCAGACTCACACGGAAGAGGAGATGTGAAATGCCGGCTGGCACAAAGCCCAAAGTTGATGCAGTAGAAATCCTGAAGCACCGCTATTTTCAGGGCAGGCCAGAGCGGCTCAAAGACTTAGCCGAGGCCGAAGCTCACTGCGAGGTCGCGGCGAAGATCTACGACCTGCGCGCCAAGGCCGGCCTGACCCAGGCCCAGCTCGCCAAGAGGGTCGGCACCACCGCGTCGGTCATCTGCCGCCTGGAGGACGCCGACTACGAGGGCCACTCCATGGCCATGCTCCGCCGAATCGCGGCGGCGCTGAACAAACGGGTCGAGATCCGCTTCGTATCGATCCGGAGGCCGGCCTGAAGCCTCGGTCAGCCGCCCGCGATAGCGCCCAGGATAACGAGCGGCTCGGCGCCCGCTACGACCTCGGCGGGCAGCAGAGTCTCGGGCGCGTCATGTGACAGGTCGCGTTTGCAGGCGTAGAAACGCAGCAGCGGGCGCCGTTTGCCGGACGCGATATCCCGAATGGTTCCCCGCAACGCCGGGTGCGCGGCTTCCAGTGCGTTCAGAGCCGTATTCAGCGTGACCGGCGGCGCGACTTCCAACTCGACTTCAAAACTGGTCCCAGCCAGCGCCTGCAGGTGGAACGGAAGAACGACGCGGATCATGCGAGTGTCTGGACTTCAACCGACAGCACGGGCGGCAGGTCATGCACGATCGCCTTCCATGTATCGCCGCCGTCGGGCGAGACATAGACCTGGCCTCCCGTGGTGCCGAAATAGATGCCGCACGAGTCGAGCGAGTCCACCGCCATGGCGTCGCGCAGGACGTTCACGTAGCAGTTGTTCTCGGGCAGCCCTTTGGAGAGTTCCTCCCACTCGTTGCCGCCGGTGCGGCTCCGATAGACGCGCAGCTTGCCGTCCGGCGGGTAGTGCTCGGAATCGCTCTTGATCGGAACGACGTAAATCGTCTCCGGCTCGTGGGCGTGGACGTCGATGACGAAACCGAAGTCGGTGGGCAGATCGCCGCTGACCTCGTGCCATGAATCGCCGGAGTTGTCGGTGCGCAACACGTCCCAATGCTTCTGCATAAACAGCGTATTCGGGCGCGCCGGGTGCATCGCGATCCGGTGGACGCAATGGCCGGTTTCGGCTTCGGGGTCGGGAATGTACTCGGACTTGAGTCCGCGATTGATCGGCTGCCATGTTTCGCCGCCATCGGTTGAGCGGAACGCCCCTGCCGCCGAAATCGCGATGAAGATCCGCTTCGGGTCCGCCGGGTCGAGCAGGATCGTGTGCAGTCCCAACCCGCCGGCCCCGGGCGACCACGTCGAGCCGGTGGAATGATGACGGAGACCGGCAAGTTCCCGCCACGTTGCGCCTCCGTCTGTCGACCGGAACAGCGCGGCGTCCTCGACCCCGGCGTAGACCGTCTCAGCGTCCGTGTGCGACGGCTCGAGGTGCCACACACGTTTGAATTCCCACGGGCGCGGCGTGCCGTCGTAATGCTGGTGGGTCTCCACGGGAGGGAGATAGGAAAACTCTTTTCCCGTCTCTCGCCAGGTCTCGCCGCCGTCGTCCGACCGCTGCAGGATCTGGCCAAACCACCCGCTGCTCTGCGAGGCGTAAATCCGGTTGGGATCGGCGGGCGACCCCTTCATGTGGTAGATCTCCCAGCCGCCGAAAAGCGGCCCGCTGATCTTCCACTTGTCCCTCTTCCCGTCCGCGCTCAGAATGAACGCGCCCTTCCGGGTCCCGGCCAACACTCTGACACTGCCCATGAGCCGCAGGTTACCGGGTCCGGCGCGCGACCGCAAGTAAATTCACACCCGAGAACTCTCTGATACAATCGTGCTTTCAAGATGTCGATAAGCGAACGTGAGGTGCGCGAGCAGATTGTTCAGGTTGGACACTTGGTTTACCAGAAGGGCTGGGTGGCAGCCAACGACGGTAACATCAGCGTCCGGCTCGACCCGGATCGAGTCTTGTGCACCCCAACCCAGACCTCAAAGGGCCTCCTCAGGGAGGAGGACCTGATCATCGTCGATATGCAGGGCAATAAGATCGAGGGCCGTAAGGAACGGACCTCGGAAATCGCGATGCACCTGTTGATCATGAACATGCGGCCCGACGTCAAAAGCGTGGTCCATGCCCACCCTCCTGTGGCCACCGGCTACGCGACGGCCGGGCGGCCGCTGAATCTGGCGCTGCTGCCGGAGGTCATCATCGGCCTGGGGTGCGTTCCTCTGGCCGGCTACGGCTTGCCCGGAACGCCGGCTCTGACCGACGGAATGGTGCCCTATATCCCCAAGTATGACGCGCTGCTGATGGCAAACCACGGCGCGGTTTCCTACGGTCCGGATGTGTTTACGGCGTTCTTCCGGATGGAGACGGTTGAGCACTACGCGCGGATCGCCCTGGTTGCCGAGCTGCTGGGCGGCGCCAAGGCGCTGCCTCGGGAAGAAGTGCAAAAGCTTTACGATTCTCGGACCCGCTATGGCGTGAAGGCTCGTGCCGGCATGGAGCCGGGCTGCCCGGTGCCGGCGGAAGAAGCGCCGCTGGTGGAGAACATCCACGGCGGCGGCGACAAGTTCAGCGTGACGCGCGACGAACTCGTGGCGCTGGTGGAAGAGGCTCTTCGCGCTCGCGGAATCTCGTGAGCCGAGCGGATATCATATTCTCTAATCGAAGATAGAAAGAGGAAGGCTACTCGATGGGTGAAGCACTCGGAATGGTTGAAACGCGAGGATTGGTCTCGATGATCGAGGCCGCCGACGCGATGGTGAAGGCCGCCAAGGTGACCCTGGTCGGATGGGAGAAGATCGGATCGGGCTACGTGACCGCGCTGGTGCGCGGAGACGTGGCCGCCGTCCGCGCCGCCACCGACGCTGGCGCCGCCGCAGCCCGCCGCGTTGGCGAATTGGTCGCCGTTCACGTCATCCCGCGTCCGCATCCGAGCCTCGAGGACGTTCTGCCCATCGGCAAGTCCTCAAAGTAAAGGCCCGGATTCATCATGACGCTTGGCCGTGTGGTCGGCACGATTGTTGCCACGAGGAAAGATCCACGCCTGGAAGGGTGCAAGCTCCTGATTGTCCGTGCGGTGACCCCGGACGGCATAGAGGAGCCCGGCTATGTCGTGGCGGTCGACACTGTGAGCGCCGGCAACAAAGAGCTCGTCATCACCGTGTCCGGCTCCAGCGCCCGAATGGCGGAGGGCTGCAAGGACAAGCCCGTGGATTGCGTGATCGTCGGCATCGTCGACGGTCTCTCGATGGATTAAGGCGGTATCTGCCATGTTCCTCGGCCGCGTCGTTGGCTGTGTTTGGGCGAGCGTCAAGAATCCCGGTTTGACCGGGCAGCGGCTGCTGGTCGTTCAACCTCTCAACGCGCAGGGCCAGCCAAACGGCAAGCAACTCATCTGCACCGACGCGACCGGCGCCGGCGCGGGTGAAATGATCTACTGGGTTCGAGGCAGGGAAGCCTCTTTCCCTTTCACCGACGCCGAGGTCGCGTCTGACTCCACAATCGTCGGCATCGTCGACGAGTTGAATGTTCCCAAGGAGCAGCCGAAGTAGCCATGCTGATTGCCAAAGTCATCGGCGATTTGTCGGCGACCCAGAAACACCCGAGCCACGAGGGCCTTAAACTTCTCCTTGTCCAGCCGCTCAATCTCGATGGCACCGGCCGGGGCAACCCTTATGTGGCCGTTGACAGCGTGAACGCCGGAATCGGGAACCAGGTGTTGCTCACCACCGATGGTTTCGCCGCTTTCTCGAGCGTCGGCCAGTCCATGACCCCCATCGACGCCGCGGTGATCGGCGTGATCGATCACATCGAGTTCTCCGGCGAGCCGCTCCCAAAGCCGTCACCGCCGCGTGCGCGGCCGGCGGCGCACAAGGGCCGCAATCAAAAACAGGGATAGTATCGCCGTGGCCGCCTCGAAGGCGCCAAACGCCTGGTGCAGGTTCCTGAAGCTCCGGGTCAAGTCAGAGCTCGCCAGGCCGGGGCTGGCCCTCATCTGCCGGCCCACTCGAATCATGCTTGGGATGAGGATCCCTGCCATCACCGCCGAAAACGCCGCCATCCCGCCAGCCATGCCAAGCGCCGCCTTCCCCGTGTTGGTCATGAACAACAGACCGAGCAGAATGGCCCCGGTGACCCCCAACTGGATCCAGCCCCAGATCTCGAACGTCTGCCGGTTCACCTCCCCGGATTGCTCATGGAGAAGCGAGCGGGTTTCCTCCACGCCGATCCGCGCCATGCTCTTCACAACGGTGGCTGATGGCTTATCCATGGAGACCTGGACCGCCCTGAAACTGCCCATGGCTCCCAGCGTGACCATGACGAGACCGCCCAGCCACATCGCGATCAAGAACACGACAATCCGCTCGACGATGGCGGAGTCTTCATCCCGAATCCGATCTTGAATGACCGGGGGAACCGGGTTCGAACCTCTGGACACATTCAATCGGTCAAGTCCTCCTGCGGGCGCGCGGCGATACCGTACCGCTTCAACTTGTTGAGCAGACCCTGCCGGCTCAGACCCAGGTCTTTCGCCGTCCGCATTTGATTGTACCGGCATCGGACGAGCGCCTCCCGGATTCGCTGCCGCTCGATCTGTTCGATCTCCTCGGTCAAAGGCAGGCGGCGCAGGCGGGTCGGTTCAGCGAGCGCGGGCGCCTGGCCGTCCTCCACTGTCTCGATCTGCACGGCGGCGAAGATCAGGTCGCGATAACGCGGATAAGGGTTGATCTCGAGCGCTTCCAGGTCGACCCCCAGCACCAGAGGAC
>CAYWST010000379.1:0-2751 GCA_964461075.1 uncultured Solibacteraceae bacterium
CACCACAACCACGTACCCCTCGCGCGCAAACCGGTTTCCCAGAAACGGGTACTGCTTTCGATCCCCGCGCACCCAGGCCCCGCCGTGCAGAAAAACGAGCACCGGCGCCTGCCGCGCCTTCTCCGGCCGATAGATGTCCAAAGCCTGCTTGGCGGGCTCTACGGGCTCGTCCACATACGGGATATCGTTGACCGCCGCCACCCCTGCATCCAGTTGCTGCGATGGCAGCCGTGGCAGGCTCTGAGCGGACGCAAGTGCGGCGGCCAGCGCGAGGCGGAGAATCAGGCGCATCTACTTTTGCGGCAGCTCGTAGACGTAGATGGTGTAGGGGTGCCGGTGCGCGTCGATCTTCTCCACCCGCGCAGGCTTCCAGCCCTTGATCTTGAACTCCAGCGAAACCACCCGCGAGCCGGGCTTCAATTCCTTTTCGAGCTTCGGACGAAGCTGCTCGTTGGCGTCCGTCATCAGGTAGAGCGCCACTACGTTCGCGCCGCTGACGTCGACCTTCATCATGTCGCCTTCCAGGACCCGAATCTGATCCTGCAGGCCCTGGGCCTCCACCGAACTCCGCGTACGCTTGACCAGAGTGGGCGACAATTCCACTCCCACCGCCTTTGCTCCATACTTCTGCGCCGCCGAGAAGAGGATCCGGCCGTCGCCGCACCCGAGATCGAACAACGTCTCGCCAGCCTTCAATCGGGCAGCCTCCAACATCCGTTCGACAACCGGCTGCGGAGAAGTCACGTACGGCGCAAGCTTCTGTGCGCCCCGTGCCGGCTCCTGCGCATAGGCCGGCAGCGCGGCCATGAGGCCCGCCAAGAGCGGCAGAACGCTACTGAATGACAGGACGGACTGCGGTCTCATCAGTACCCCCAATGAATGCGCTCGCCGCGGAGCGCTTTCCTGACTTCAATTTTACTATCCGCGAAACCATCTCACTGACGGCAAACCAAAGGTCTCGTGGGCGGCTGATGGTGTACTCATGGCCTTTGAAAAACCGGACCGCCTGGCTGATGGAGTCGCGCCATGGATTCTGGTTGGGGTTCAGGTTGTAGTTCAGGTAAAAGACGGGACCGCTCGGCTCGCCCACCGTCCTCAGAGACTCCGGCGGGACGTTCCCTTCGAGCATTACCTTGGGTCCCGCGATGATGACGGCGTCCGGCGCGGACGAGCCTTCTCCCTTCATCTCCTCCCGGAACAGGCCGCCCAGAAACTCGCCTTCGCTATTCTTCTGCTGCAGTCTCGTGATGTCAACCCGGCCAAGCCGCAGGTTTTTGATCGCTTCCCCAACCGCCGGGAAGTCGATCTGATCGCTCACCGGCTGCCGGTAAATCACCTTTTGCTCCTGCAGGTTGAATGCGACAAGACTGACCCTGCCGATGCGCGGGTCTCTCTGGATCGTCCGCAGGATCGACACAAGCGCCGACGTGTCCGCGGGCTGCAGACTCGAAGCCATGGAGTTTTGAGGAGCGAAATTCACCAGCACCTTGACGTGAACCGAACTCTCGTCGGCCGGCTTTCCCAAGGGCGGGTCCGCCATGAACTGCTCCGGTTCCGCCGCCGAGATCTGCCCGGCCTTCATCTCCAAAGCCAGATCCTTGTCCTTCGGCGCAAGCTCCGCCACCGCGTCCCAGAAATGGGCGCAAACCCGTTCGGTCCGGTCACGCATCAACCAATCCACCTGATACTTCCCTTCGCCCAAGTCAAACGCTCCCTGGAGGTAAGCGTCGCCTTTGGCGTCTTCCTCTATGGATGGGACGCGGATCTTCTGCGTGAAGTATACAGGTTCTTTTTTCGAATCCACCTCGGTGACACGGAAGATGACTGTCAGCAGGTTCTCCGAACCGGCAAGCTCTCGAAGAGGAAGAGTGATGTCAAAGCTCGAATGAAACCGTAAGTCAAAGCCAAGAACAGGCTTGTTCGGCGAAACGATGCAGGGGAGGTCTTTCCTCGGCTCCCGCGCCTCCAGAACCGCCAGGTCGCTGCCGACCAGCGTCGGCGCCGATCCCGTATGTCCCCTCAATATGCTCTGCGCTTCTGCGGGCGAACAAATCACAAAGGCGAGCGCTCCGAACAGTGGCCCGATGGAGAGAGATGAGCTTGTTCGCCTGCGATTCGAAATGTGTCGCACGGCTTGGTTTCCTTCTATTGTTGCTTCGAGCCGCGCTTCCGCCGGACCTGGGCGGCGCCAGCCCACACTTCTACTGCTCTAGATGGCATCATCTACCAATCGGAGGTAGAGATCAATGGGGGGTGGCCCGCGACAGCCGCTCCGGTCTCCCGAACTCTCCCATCATCTCGACCGGCAGCCGGAACACCTCCCCTTTCTCATTTGAGAAGTACAGCCGTGACTCCGACTCCCCGAATGCGTCCCCGTCCGCCCACAACGCATAGAAATCCGGATGCGCGTGCAACGGGCGCCGCACATACGTGTGATTGAACCGGCTCCCCGCCGTCAGAGCCCGTGTCCGATTCCATCTTTCACCCTCATCCTTGCTCACCCACTCCTCCACCTCTCCGCCTGTCCCGTACTTCTGCGGACCCGGTCCTGTCGGAGCGATAAACCGCCACCGCCCCTTTTCGATGTACAGCGAGCCGTGATCGTAGTTGTGGTCCGTCTCGCCCATCTTCGAATACCGCCACTCCTTCCCCGTCCAGCGCGCCACTGTCAAATGGCGCGGCCCGCTCTTCGGCCCCGATTCGTATCCGCGGCTCGTCAGATACACCACCGCTGGCCGCCCCGCGGCGTCG
>CAYWST010000379.1:2761-5474 GCA_964461075.1 uncultured Solibacteraceae bacterium
TTCAAATCCTTCAGGTACACCAGCAGTTTCTCCGAGCGGTAGTCCCGCACGAGCGCTGCGTTCTTCTCTTCCGTCAGCGGCAGATCCACCGGCCGCCCGTCCACGGTCTTCCAGCTCTTCCCGAAGTCGTCCGTCTCCATGTAGTAGAGATTCGTCCGCTCGTTGAGCCCCAGCGGCGGCGGATGCACGTCGAACGCCGTCCCGAGCTTGTTCTTCCATGGCCAGCTGATCTGGTAGTGTCCCTGCATTGCGAACGCCAGCTTCCGCGGGTCCGTCCATTTCAGGCCGTCCTCGCTTGTCATCGAGAACAGGCCACGCCCCTTCGCATAGCGCGTGTGCAGGAACAGAAACCCTCGCCCCTCGAAAAACCAAGGCTGCGTATACGAGAAGTTCGTCTTCTCGATCAGCTCGAAATCCTCCACCGAGTATGGCTTTCTGCTCCGGTGGATGTAGGACGGCCTTGACGTCCCGTGCGCGCTCGAAAAGATCCAGAGGTAGCCCTTGCCATCGATCGAAATCGTCGGATTGTCGTGCGCGTCCTCGGTCTGCTTGTTCAGCAGAATCGTCGGGCGCGGAACCATCCCCGTCGCATGGTCGTAGTAGGAGACCATGTGCAGCAGCTCCTGCTTGCCCTTCACCGTCCCCCCGTAACAGAAGAACGTCTTGTTCGCCTCTTTCGAATAAATCGCGATTGGCGCGTGCTGCTGCGGATACGTCGCGAACCCGCCGCTGTACTTGTATTTGTATTCGTCCTTCGATGGTTGGTTGTAATACCAGATCCCCCGGTACCCGTCGTCCTTCTCCAAACCGCCGGCCAGAAGCAACCCGATCAGCAGAGCTTTCATCTCACCTGCATCATAATGAACCCCCGCCCCCGGGTTCACCGCCTTCGCCATCGCTATAATGGCGCTGGCCGTGTCCGCAAACCTAAGTCTCGCTGAGTTCACGAACCGCTTGGTCGCCGCCTTCCCGCCGGCCCGCTACTACGGGCCGCTCACGAAGAATTGCGACTGCAGCGAATGCACCGCACTCCGGCTCGAACTCCCAGGCAAACGATGGGACGAGGTACCCACAGCTTTTGTCGACTTCAACTCCGGATCGCTCTGCTTGCTGGAGCCGCGAGCCTTGGTCGCTTTTCTTCCGGCGTGGCTGCTCCGCGCCTTTGAGACTTTGGAGGACAAGACGGTCCTGGCGGAGTTCACGCTGTACTTCCTCTGCCCGGGCAATCCCGACGAAGGCTGGAGCCCCGAAGAGGCGAGTGCGCGAGTCGATCTCTTCAGCCGCGAGCAAAGGGAAGTGGTCGTCGGCTTCTTCCACCGGATGCCAGCCGGCAAGCGGTTCGACTACTGGCGGATCTATTGCGAACAGGGTCTCAAGTGGTGGACACCCTGAGCAAAACGCGCGCTTCCTGAAATCCTCGCATCGCCTCCGTCAACTCGTCGAACGTCCTCATGCTGCCAGACGGCAGTGCACAATAGTCCCATGCCGCTCGAATTCACTGCCTCCCACGTTCAGGACTCCCTCGCCCTCTTCCGCCAGTACAAGGCGATGGCCGAAAAGGCGATGGCCCAACTCACCGACGAGCAACTCCACGCGGCCCTCGACCCCGAGATGAACTCCGTCGCCCTCATCGTCAAGCACATGGCCGGCAACATGCGCTCCCGCTGGACCGATTTCCTCACCACCGACGGCGAAAAGCCCGATCGCAACCGCGACTCCGAATTCGAGGCCGCCCCCGCCACCCGCGCCGAGCTCATGGCCCTCTGGGAAGAAGGCTGGCGCATCTGCTTTGCCGCCATCGAGCCGCTCACCGAAGCCGATCTCGCCCGCCCCGTTTTCATCCGCGGCGAAAAACACTCCGTCCTTCAGGCCATCAACCGCCAGCTCGCTCACTACGCCGCCCACATCGGCCAGATCGTCTTCCTCGCCAAACACCTCAACCACTCCAACTGGCAGTCCCTCTCCATCCCCCGCGGCCAATCGGCCGCATTTAACTCGCGCGTCGCCTCCGGGGAAATATCCCAGCGCTGACCCCCGGCCCTCGTCTCGACATAAGCACCCATCCTGGGTTTTTCGATTTGAACCTCCAGGAAACGGTTTCCGTCTCCCGCCGGCCGTTGGCTGCCGTTCTCCCACCATGAGGCATTCATGCCGGCGGCCTGGTCTTTGCCCAGTTGATGGATCATCTTCCGGCCCACGAGTTCAGCAAATGCGTCGCGCACTATTCCGAACGAAGTCCGATGCCGCCTTTGATCCTACTTGTCCTCCGGCTTGCTCACCGTCGGGTACTTCACTCCAAGCTGCTCCAGGTACGTGGCATACTTCGATGCGTCGTACTTCAGCTTTTCAAGCTGCGGACGGACGCGATCCATCCGCTCCCGGTTCAAGTGGACCGGAGGCTCCACGCCCGCCGGAATCAAGGACTCCCACTTGGCCGTCTTCGTCTGCTCGGCGAAAAACTCCTTGGCGCTCGCCAGAAGCTCGGGCTTCAACAGCAGATCGAGGACCGTCAGCGCATGCGCCGCCGCGCCCGCGCTCGAACCCTTGTGCGCGATTGGTGTCGCCATTGCGATCCCGCTCGACCAGTGATGCCCGATCATCCCCGGTATGTTGCCCGGATACCGCAACACCACTGTCGGAACGTTCCAGCTCAGCTCCGCGATGTCGTCCGAGCCCGAGTTCACCAGCGTGTTCACCGGCGCGCCGTCGCCGC
>CAYWST010000380.1:0-5464 GCA_964461075.1 uncultured Solibacteraceae bacterium
AAGTAACCCCGATTGTTCTCGAGATTGCGGAAATCGGTTCCGCCGGTCGCCGTCGTGCCGGCGCCGGCGGCCTGCGATTCGGCGTAGCTCGAACCGCCGGACCCTCCGATCAGCCCCGTCGCCTTGGACCAGGTGTAGTTGAACATGAGCTGAAATCCGTTCGAGTACGCGTGCTCGGCTCGAAGCTGCAGGGCGTTATAGTCGGTGATGCCGCCGTTGCCGAGATAGGTCTGGTTGAACAGCGGCAGATACGGCCGCTGCACGTTGATGACGGGCGCCATCGCGTTCCCGATCGGTCCCGCGGCCTTTCCCACGAGCGCCGGCAGCGGATTCGCAACCTGGACGTTCGCGGGATCGTTGAGACCGTTGGAAGCGTACCAGCCGGCTCGCCAGGTGTTGAGGGTTGAGTCCGGGATATTGAAAGTGCCGCCCAGCGGATAGCCGCGCCATGGCAGGTCGAATCCGTGCTGCCCCACATATCCCGCCGAGACAATCCACGCGCGGCCGAAGGAGCGCTCGATGAAGAAATTCCACTGATCCACGACGCCGTTGCGATAGTCGCGGGGGATCAGATCCACCGAGAGGGAGGCGTTATTGTTGCCGTAGAGCGACGGCGACTGGTTCGCGCCAGGCGCGAGCAGGATGTTGGTATTGGCCAGGTTCTCCCATCGCCCCACCGGGAGGCCGTTGGGCGACAGTCCATAGGGAATGGCCTGAGCGCCGCCGGAAAACGGTCCGGTCCCATAGATGAGCCCGTTGGCGTTGAAACCGGTGTTCGAGGGCGTGTACGTCCTGCCGAAGCCGCCGCGGATCACCGTCGCGGCGGTGATCCGGTACGCCGCGCTCACGCGCGGGCTGATATTGGCCCACTGCGTGTTCCACAGGCCGCGGGAATATCCTTCCGTTCCCGGGAATGCGATGTATCCGAGCGCGCCGTTCGCGTTCGGCAGCGTCACGCCGGCCGCATAGGGGCTCACCTTCTCCAGATCGACGCCTGAGATGCGGTTATACCGCTCCGTCACCCCTGGCTGCACGTCCCACCGCAAGCCGAGGTTGATCGTGAGCTTGCTGGTGACCTTCCAATCGTTTTGCGTGTAAAGGCCGAAGTATTTGGCTGCCAACGCCGGCCGGGTGCTGGTTCCAGCAGGGATTTCGTACCCCGCGGCGCCCGTCAGCGCCGTGGCGAAGCTGATCCCCCGCAACGCCGGGTCGGTGATCAGCGAGGAGTTCCCGCCGCTCAGCCCTCCAAGCTGCCCGTTGTGATTCGTTCCGTTGAGGTTCGGCGTAGCGTAACGCAAGTCCTGCCAGTTGCCAAGGTAGACACGATACTCCCCGCCTGCCTTGAGCGTCCACTTCCGCACGATCTTGGTCATGCTGCCGGTCAGAGTGTGGTTGGTCTGCGCCTCCCGCTTCCGGGCCCATCCGTCGGGATTCAGGTTCGTGATCGGTCCGCCGAAGTTACCGACCGACGGCGCCGTGCCGAACATCGCGGAGAGAGCCTGCACTTCCTTGGGCATCCCATAGTCGTCGTAGTTGAAGCCGGTCCCGGCCGGATAGGAGGAATTTGTGCGGATGCGCGTGAGGCCATAGCGAATGTCGATGATCGTCGTGGGGTTCAGCGTGATGGTGTCGCCTACCGCGGTGTACGGGTTTTGATCTTCAGTGACTCCGGGAAAAGCCATGTTCACAAACGGAACGCCTTCACCCCACCGGTTCGGCTGGGCGATGGAGCCCTTGGTGAACCCCCCGCTGATGTAAATCGAGTGTTTGGAGTTGGGGTGATAATCGATGCGGCTCGACAACGAGTTGCGCGCTGTCGGAGCAGAGCCAATGAATTGGTAGTTGTTGTTGAAGAAGGCGTCGGTCGGCGGCCTGTTGGGAAGAGGATAGGCCTGCAGAATCTTTAGGCCGTACTGATAAGGATTGGGAATGATCGCGTTCGGATAGGGCTGGCGGATGAAGACGTTGGGGCTTCCTTGATACGGAGTCGCTGTGTAAGGATTGAAGATTTGCACGGGAACCGGATTCCCCTGGTTGTCGCCCACCTTGGTTTCGGTGAAATTACCCCGCCGCTCAAGCTCCGTCGGCACGCGCGCCTGAAACGTCACAGGATCCGAGTGCGTCAACCGGTAAAAGGAAGCGAAGAAGAACAGCTTGTCCTTGCCGTTGAACGCATTCGGGATCATGACCGGCCCGCCGATCGTTCCGCCGCCCTCGTTCAAACGGTACTTCGGCCGGGCGATCCCGCGGAGGTTGTTATTCAGCCCGTTGGCGTTCAGAGCTTCATTGCGGAGACGATAGCGCAGGGTTCCGTGGAACTGGTTGGTGCCCGACTTGGTGATCATCGAGATGAGAGCCTGGCCGTTGCCGATGTCTGCAGCGAAGCTGTTGGTTGTGACACGCACTTCCTGGAGCGTGTCGCGGTCCGGGACCACGGTGGTTTCGTGCCACGCGGCGCCGAGAACGGAGACGCCATCCAGTTGGACGTCGTTGCTGCCCATCTGGCCCCCATTGACCCTCAGCGCGGACATCGCCTGCCGGTCCTGGAAGCCGACTCCAAGACGCGTACTGCTGTATAACTGTGGCGCCGGCACGACGCCCGCCTGGAGAGAGGCGTAGTACAACGGGTTGTTGTTCATGTTCGGCAGCGCGGCGATCAGGTTCGCCCCCACCGCTCCCTGCACGGTCGCCGACTCCGTCTGGAGCGTCGCCGCGTCGGCCTGTACCTCGATGGTGGTGGCAATGTTGCCTGGCGCTAGCGTGGCGTCAACGCGGACGGTCGTCGACGTGCCCAGCGCGATGTCGGTCTTGCGAAACGTCTGGAAGCCCTGCGACTTGACGGTCACCGCATACCGCCCCGCTCCCAAATACGGCGCCGTGTACTCGCCCGCGGCCGTCGTTTTCACTTCTAGACTGACATTGGTTTCCTGGTTTGTCACGACAACAGTTGCGGTCGGCACCACCGCGCCGCTCGAGTCCGTGATGGTGCCCGTGATGGCGCTGGACCTCACCTGCGCCTCAACCGGCAGCGCGGCCAGGCAGACCGCGGCCACGGCAGTCAATCCAATCACCGGATGACGTCTGGACATGGGAACCCCTTTCATCCTGCTCTTCGATCCAAGGATGGCCCCAAACAGATTCCCGGACAATGCGTGAAACCGTTTATAACGGATAAACACATCTTGTTTTTAATGACCTGGCATTGCTTCGGGCAGCTCGGCAACCGGGCGCAATTCGTGCTGATATACTTCCCCCAGCAGTCAACCCGCCTATGCACGAGCAGGACGCGGCCACCACCTCCCCCGGCGGAGGCCTCTCCGCAGAACAGCGCCAGTCCGTCGGCGCTGAACTCGCCCGAGTGCTCGACTCTGACTCGTTCCACTCCTCCAAACGCTGCAGGGAGTTCCTGCAATTCATCGTCGAACGCAAGCTCGAAGGCAGGGATGATCTCCTCAAGGAACGAACGATTGGCGTGGAGTTGTTCGGGCGCAGTCCGGACTACGAACCGAACAGCGATGCGATCGTGCGCGTCCGCGCCACCGAGGTCCGTAAGCGCCTGACACAGTACTACGACCACTCCGCCGGCCCCGGCGCTCTCAGAATTGAACTGCCTCCGGGTTCCTATGTCCCGGAGTTCCGTTGGGGGCCCGCCGAATCGCCGGTCGCCGGCGCTCGGCCGGGCAAAAAGCGGGAACCCTGGCGCCTCGCGCTCATTCTCGGCGTTTTGTCGGCCATCGTCGCGTTCGGGCTGTGGCAATGGCGCCTTCAGCGAACCGGGACCCTGGAGGAATTCTGGCGGGAAGCCCTCTCGAGCCCGAAACCGGTCCTGATCTGCCTGCGGCAGCCCGTGGTTTATCACCTCAGGTATCGGGTCCATGAAGAGTACTTAAAGAACAACCCGCCAGGCAACTTCCCGAGTCCCTACGTCCTGCCTCTCAAGCCCGGCGACGTCAAAGTATCCGATATCGTCCCCGTGCCGGACCAGTATGTTTCCATCGGCTGCGCCCGCGCGGCGTCTCGCGTCACCGCCTTGATGGCGGCCAGGAACAAGCTCTCCCAGATGAGGTGCGGGGAAGACTTCTCGTTCGTCGACCTGAAAGACTTTCCCACTGTCATGGTAGGCGCGGCGCCGCATGGCTGGACCGAAAAGCTGATCAATAGTCACCCGTTCATTCTCGTTCAGGAGAACGGGACAAGAGGCATCCGGGAACAGGATGGACAACGCCGGACGTGGTGGGTGCGAGACCTTCAACCCGACGGGAAGACGAATGAGGACTATGCGATCGTGACGCGCATGATCGCTTCTCAGACGTCAGAGCTTCTGGTGGCCATCGCCGGCGTCACTCAGTACGGAACCGATGCCGCGTCCGAGCTTCTGACGAGCGAAGCCGCCCTCTCCGCTGCGCTGGCAAATGCGCCCAGGGGATGGCAGAGGAAAAACCTCCAGATCTTGCTTCATCTCGACGTCTTGGGTAAGACTCCGGGCAAACCGGAAGTGGTGGCCCTGCGCGTCTGGTAGCGCCAGGCAGCCGCACAGCCGGGAAGCGTTCCCTGACGGCCTCCTCGAGCCGCCATTTCTCGCAGGGGGAAGCGGGAAGCCGCGAACTCTGGCATAAACGTTCCGTGCTTCCGCCTCTCGCGCCCCACAACAACTGACCATTGTTTACAAAATCCGTACAAAGCCTCAACAACTGTCTTCTGTTTTCGCTGTTATCCTCCCTTTCGAGAGGAGAGATCCTCTTCCATTACCGCTTGAAAGGTTAGGGAACTTAGTCATGAGCATTTCCAAGTTTGGGCTGGCCGGATTGGTTCTCGCCGCCGCCATTTCCGCTCCGGTGCAAGCCGGGCAAATCATCACCTTCAACACTGACCCGTTTGCCGGTTCCACCGCGCTTACCACTCCAGGCCGCCAGGTAAACACTCTGGGCGAGATCTTCCTGCCGTCCTTCGACGTGAATACCGACCTGTTCCAGTTTGATCTGAGCGTCTTTAACGTCTCGAGCCTGAACTTCATCAACACACTGGGCTCGAACCTGCCTGCTTCGGGTTTCAACCTCATCGTGCTGCAGGATTCCGACAACGACAACAATCCGGCTACCGCCTTTAACGCGGGCGCGGCCGCCAACCTGATCGCCGGCCAGATCAACACCGATGGCGCCGGCTTCTTTGTTTACTGGAACAGCAGCCTGCTGGTCAACCGGCTCGTCTACTCGACGAACCTCAACGATAACACGGCCGATCTGTCGATTCTGGCCCGAATTACCAGCCCCACCGGGCAGGACGCCATCAACGCGCTGCCTACCTTTAAGGCGGAAAACTTCGCCCCGGTGCCCGAACCCAACGCCGCCTATCTGCTCACCACCGGCGCGGCCGCCTTGGCTCTTTGGAACCGGCGCCAAAAGCGCTAAACAAGCTGCGAGAGGAAGCTCGTTTGAGGCCCCGCCATTGCTGGCGGGGCGTTTTT
>CAYWST010000381.1:0-5442 GCA_964461075.1 uncultured Solibacteraceae bacterium
GCGGCTCCACGGCGTCGCCTACACGGACCGTCCCGTCTACCGCCAGGCGCACATCGTCCGCTACCGCGCCATTGTGCGCGAGATGTCGCCCGAAGGATACAGGATGCCGGAGACCGCTGTGCGGGCGGAGATCACCGATCCGCTCGGCACGGTGGTGGCGCGTAAGGAAGGCAAACTGAGCGCATTCGGAACGTTCGCCGGAGAATGGAACGTCCCCCCCGACGCGCGGATGGGATACTACTCGCTGCGTGTGAGCCCGAAGGAGGCACAGAACCGGTGGTCGGGGGTTTATGCCAACTTCGAGGTCGAGCAATACAGGAAGCCGGACTTCGAGGTTCGGGTGACCCCTTCGGCCCGGCGGCTCACACAGGGCGCCGAGGCGGCGTTCACCATCGAAGCCAAATACTTCTACGGCGAGCCGGTCCCGGGCGGAAAGGTCACCTACACAATCCGGAGCCGGCGGGCCTGGCTGCCATGGATGGTCGAGGAGGATCAGGATCTGATCGGCCAGGACGAGGACGTCGCCTGGAGCGGCGAAGCGGAGGCGGAGAAGACAGCCACGCTCGACGCGGATGGCAGGTTGGCGGTGAACGTCCCGCTGCGGCGGGCGAAGTTCGATTTGCGGTACACGGTGGAGGCTCGCGTTCGCGACAGTTCAGGGCGCACGTTTGAAGGGCGCGGGTCGGTGCTGGCGACGGTGGGGCCCATCTTTCTGACGCTCGAGCCCGCCAGCTACGTGACGGCGCCCGGAGACAAGGCCCAAGTCACGATCACCGCTCGGGACTACGAAGGCAAACCGCAACCGGGTGTGGCTTTCTCCTTGCAACTGGCTGAGTATCGATGGCGCGAGAAGGAGCGGGAGACGCCCGCGGTTTGGAATGCGAGGGGCGCGACGGCGGAGGATGGCGTCTTTCGCGCGGAGATCCCGATTCCGGGCGCAGGCACGTGGAAACTGACGGCGCAGGCGCAATTGGGCGGGTCCACGGTGACGGGGGAGACTTATCTCTGGGCTCACGGCGCGGGAGCGCAGATCGAGCCTGGAGTCATTCGGATTGTGCCGGACAAGAAGCGGTACGCGCCCGGGGAGACGGCGCGGGTGCTCCTGCAGCCTGGCGCGAAGTGCCCGAAGATCTGGGCGAGCGTGGAGGGGCGCGGCTTGTACGAGAGCCGTTTCGTGGACTCCTCGAACGGTTCGGCGGTGTTCGAATTCAAGGTGGAAGAGAAACACACGCCGAACGTCGAGGTCAACTGCGTCTGCGTGACCGGGAACGCATTCCACGAGGGCTCCAAGCCGATCAAGGTGCCGCCGGTGCACAAAACTCTGGCGGTTCAGCTGACGCCGTCCAAGCCCCAGTACAAGCCGGGCGAACCGGCGTCGTACCGGATCGTCGCCCGCGATCATCTGGGCAAACCGGTGAGGGCCTCTTTCAGCCTTGGCGTGGTGGACGAGGCGATCTATGCGCTCTATCGCGATCCCCTCGGCAGTCTGGTGGAACCGTTTTACAGTTCGCAGTGGAACAGGATTCAGACGGAGAACTCGCTCCAGTATTATTTTCATGGTGAAGCCGGAAAGCGAAGAGTCAATTTGGCTTCCGGAGCGAGACCGCGGCTTGCGCGGGGGCAGTTAAAGCCCGAGCGTCTCGTCGAGCCGAAGATCCGGAGGGAGTTCCCCGATACGGCTTTCTGGGCGCCGGACGTGGAGACGTCCCCCGCCGGGGAAGCGACCGTTGAATTCACCTATCCGGATTCGATTACGGCATGGCGTGCGACCGCGCGCGGCGTCACCACGGACACCAAGGTGGGGCAGGCCGTAGAAAGGGCCGTGGTGCGGAAGGACTTCATCGTGGTCCCGGCGGCGCCGCGCTTTTTGACGGAAGGCGACACGGTGCGGACGCCGATGCTCGTACGCAACTACACGAGCGAGGCGAAGACCGCTCAGGTGACTGTGGACGGCCAGGGCGTGAGCGTCCTGGAGGGCGGCGCGGGCCGCGTGGAGGCCGCTCCGCGCGGCGAGGGCCGTCTGGACAGTGTGTTGAAGGCCGGAGCGGCCGCGGAGGCTACTCTTGTCGTAAAGGCAATCGCCGCGGGCGACAGCGACGCCGTTGAACTGAAGCTGCCGGTTGTTCCCGCCGGTCTCGAACGCAGGCGTGTGGAAGCGCTGACGCGGGCGGCGGGTTCGGCGCAACCATTGCGGTCGCGGCATGCATTCCCGGCGGCCGCCGATGCGGCCTGGAGACGGGCGGTGATTCGCGTCACACCCTCCGTGGCCGGGGCCCTGTTCGAAGGATTGGAGTACCTGCTCGAATACCCTTACGGCTGCACCGAGCAGACCATGTCGAGCCTGCTTCCAAACCTTGCGGTGGCGCAGGCGGCGGAGAAGCTCGGGCTGGAGGGAGTGGTGGACAAAGCGGCCCTCGCCAGGCGCGTGCAGGCAGGCCTCGACCGTCTCAAGCAGATGCAATCCTCCGATGGAGGCTGGGGTTGGTGGAAGGGCGGCGACGACGACCCGTATCTCACCGCCTATGTGGTTTGGGGCCTGCATCTGGCCCGTGAAGCTAAATTCTTCCACTCCGATCTCTACGATCGCGGCCAATCCCGGCTGCAGTCGATCTACGACAAGCAGACGGAGGTCCAACCCGACACGCGAGCTCTGCAACTGTACGTCTTGGCGTTGGGCAGGACGGCTCATGCGGCGCGCATCGAGCGCGCGATGCGAGACAAGGGGCGGATGTCCTCGCTCGGCCTGGCCTTCCTCGGACTGGCGTTGTTGGAAGTGAAAGACGCGCGCGCAGCCGGCATCGCGGGCGAACTGGCGGCCGCGGCGCAGCGCGACGGAGCGCTGGTATCGTGGCCGGTTCAGAGTGACTGGCGCTGGGACTTCCCGACCGATGGCGCCGTGGAAGCCACTGCCATGGCCGTGAAACTGATCTCGGCGGCGACGCCGGAGAGCCCGCTCGTGAATCAGGCCGCCGCTTGGCTGCTGGCCCGGCGCGCCCAAGGCTACTACTGGACGAATACAAAAACGACGGCGTTCGCCATTCTCGGACTCACCAATGCGCTCGCGCAAAGCCGCGAGTTGGCCGCCGATGGAACCGTCACGGTGCTGGTGGACGGCAAGGAGGTGTGGAAACGATCCTGGAGCGCGTCGGACGCCATGCGAAAGGCGGAGAACATCGCCGCGCCGCTCGATGCCGGCGGTGGCGAGCATGTTGTCGAGATCCGGAAAACGGGCTCGAGCCCGTTAAACGCTTCAGTCGAGTGGCTGTGGCGGGAGCGGGATGCGGTGGCGGCTTCGAGCGGCGGTGTGTCGATCGAACGAAGCTACTACCGAATGGTGGCGTCTCAGGCGGGCGGGAAACTGACGTACTCGAAGGAGCCGCTGACGGGGCCGATTCGCGTCGGGGACGTGATCGGGGTCCATCTGGCGATCAATACGGGGGACAGTCGCGTCAGACACCGTTTTCTGGTGGTGGAGGACAGGTTGCCCACGGGAGCGGAGGCGATCGATGAGGGGGACTACGGCCGGGAGACGGGCGACGCTTATGTCCGTTGGTATGCCAACTCGATCGCGCCGGCCGGCGGGACATACTCGTACATGATGCGGTTCACCAACGCGGGAACTTTCCATGTCGCACCAGCGCGGGTGGAAACCATGTACGACGGCGCGGTGCAGTCGTGGAGCGGCCCGGTGACCCTGGAGGTGCGGCCATGAGGCGTTTGCTGCGGCACAAGCTCTTGTGGGTGAAAGAGACCGTTCTCCTGATCCTGGCGGCCGCGCACATCCCGCTCTGGCTCTGGCTTCCGGTCGCCGGCTATGGTTGGCTCGCGCTCCACGTCGTGCTGCCTTTGACCTTGGGGCTGCTGCTCTGGCTGGCGTGGCGCATGGCCAGGGCTGAACTTGGCAAAGCAGGACGCGTTTCGCTCGTCCTGCTGCTGGCCTGCGCGGCGGGCGCCGTCCTCTGCGCCTGGGGTTTGCTCTCAATCGTTCCAGTCTTCAGCTCGGTTGCAATGCAGACGGCGAGTCTCGTGATTCGCGCTCTGCTGGCCGCGGCGCTCGCAGCCGGCCTGTTGCTGCTGCCCTTCGCGCAGGGTTCCAATGAGTGAGCGGGTTCTCGACTTCGGTGGCCGAAGGCTGCGGCTGATCAAGGGAGACATCACCGCCATTGGCGTGGATGCAATGGCCAACGCCGCCAACGGCGGCCTGCGCGGCGGCGGAGGCGTGGACGGCGCGATCCACTCGGCGGGCGGTCCGGAGATCATGCGGGAACTGGACGCCATGCGGGACGCCGTGTGTCCGCTGCCCGCCGGACAGGCCGTCGCGACCGGCGCCGGACGCCTGCCGGCCCGGTACGTCCTCCACGCAGTAGGGCCGGTGTGGCATGGCGGAAACCACGCAGAGCCGGAGAAGCTGGCCTCCTGTTATCGCGTCTGTCTCGAACTCGCGGAAGAGCGCAATTGCGAAACCGTGAGCTTTCCTTCCATCAGCACGGGCGTCTATGGCTACCCGGTGGAGTTGGCGGCGCCGGTCGCGATTCGGGAGACTTCGGAGTTTCTTCGAAAGCGTGCGTCGAGTGTGCGCGAAGTCATTTTCGTCCTCTTCGATCAAGCGACCTTCGACATCTACGAGACCTCACTCGGGCAGGCCGCGGCGGAGTGACTCGAGCACCCTCGCGCGCCCGTGGCGCTCGACGAGAGCCGCCACCGCGCCTCGCGCGTTCTCGTAAGCGGCGCGAAGGGCCGCCTCGTTCGCCGGGGAGTTCAGGGCGGATTCAGTGCCGGGTTTCAGCGCTGCCGGTGCGGCCGTAGGCCGTTCAAGCCAAAGCGCAAGCCCCTCGCTGAACCATTCGGGAAGAGGCTTCTTGGCGTGCGCGCCGATCAGAGCGTGCAGAAACTCGTGCCGCAGCGTCGAATGCAGGCGGCCCGAGCGCTCAAGCATCTCCGTGGGCTGCAGGCGGATCACGCCGCCCCGCGTTGAGGCGGCCACGAAGCCGGGCGAACCGGTGAGATCGCGGTAGAGATCGAGCGTCGGATGAACAATTAGCGTGAACCGGCGCACAGCCTGCAGGCCGCTGATGCGTTCGGCCTCGGAAAGAGCGGACTCGGCTTCAGCCGCAATGGCTTTGCCGGCATAGCGGATGTCCAGCCGGGCGGTGCGCAGGTCGAGCCAGCGGCGGTGGCGAGGGCTGATCCCGATCACGGGTTTGGAGAAGTAGGCTTCAAGGATCGCATCAGCCGAGTGGCCGGCGCGGGCGCGCCCGGCGGCCCCGCTCTGGCACAGACCCGCTCCGTGTCCATGGCCGCGGCCTTCGGCGATAAGACGGCCGCCTTCACGGCGCAGATGGTAAAGCCGGCTCCGCAGCAGGTGCCAGCCGAAGGCGCGGCCGATTTCGATATGGAACGCCTCCGCATCGAGAAGCCTCCCGTTGTCGCGCAGGGTGGCGA
>CAYWST010000382.1:0-5415 GCA_964461075.1 uncultured Solibacteraceae bacterium
ATCAAACTCAGATCTGGATCCCAGAGCGCCTTCCAGTTGCCAGACCGCTTTTCGAACATCGCCGCGTCGTCCAACTTGCCGAGGGAGCGGGCAAACTGGCCCAAACACCAGTCCGTGTAGGCGTATTCCATCGTCTGGGCAGCCCCCTCCCGGTGGAACCCCTTGCCGCCCACCCCCAGCGGGACATAGCCCCGCTCGACGTAGTACTTCATCCCGCCGCCTTGTGGATTCGGGCCGAATTCATACCCGGCGCGGTCGCGGATGCCGCCCACGAACGCGTTCTTCCGGCAGCCCGTGTAGGCCGTTTCAACGTCGAAGTCGCGAATGCCCTTCTGATAGGCCGCGGCAATCAGCGGGGTCGCCTGGTCGCCGATCATCACGAAGGTATAGTTGCCGCCCGCCGGTCCCCGGGCCACCATCCCGCCGTTGGTGTAGTAGTCCACCAGCGTCGCCGCCATCTCGCTCATGACTCGCGGATAGGCGAACGACCACAAAACGTTCAGCGTCCACTGCGCACCCCAGAACGAATCCGAATTGTAGGTCGCCCGCTTCGGCTTGCCCGCCCTGTCGAGTTCCACCCGCCGCACGCGCGGCTGGTCTCCCGTGTTGTCGATGTAGGAACCGTCGATGTCGCTGAACGTCCGCCGCCCGAGCAGCGCATGCCACAGGTCCGTGTAGAACTTCGTCTTCTGCTGTTCCGTTCCACCTTCCACGCGGATCTTGCCCAGCCAGTCGTTCCAGTCCGTGTAGGACGCCTTGACCACCGCGTCGAAGTCCCATTCCGGCAGATCGCCGTCCAGGTTCTTCCGGGCATTTTCCTCGCTGACGTAGGAGATCGCCGCCTTCATCATCACCTGTCCGGGCTTGTCGAAGCGAAACCGGACGTACCCGCCGGAGCCAGCGCCGCTCAACTTCTCGACGCCCTCGCGCACCGCGCCCTTCTCCCACCCGCCGAACTCCTCAAAGGGCCTGTCGAAGTCCACCACGAAGTAGACCGTCACGGGCTTGTTCCGGCGGATGGTGGGCGCCAATGTCGAATACCCAGCCAGCCTCCTATCGCCGACCTTCCGGATCGAGGCGTCGTCCATCTTGGTCATTGCCAGCGGCGCGCCCACGTCAAACAGCACGTATCCCTTCTCCGTCGCAGGAAAGGTGTAGCGATGCAGCCCTACTCGCAAGGAGGAAGTGAGTTCGACGGTCACGCCCGAGTTCTCCAGAAAGACCTTGTGATATCCGGCGCGAACCACCTCCTTCCGGTGGCTGAAAAGCGACTTGTAGCCTTCATAGCCTTCGTGCCCGTTCATGCGCCCCACCACAGGCATCACCGGGAGAGCGGCCAGTTGCCAGCAGTGGACATGGCTGAACGCACGGATGTACTTCTCGTCATAGACGTAGCCCGCCCCCCAATCGCCATCCACCATGGTGTCCGGGCTCAGATTGATCATCCCGAAAGGGCGCGAAGCCGAGGAGAAATAGAGCCACCTGGGCTTCTTTGTGTCGATCAATGGATCGACATAGTCGACCGGATCTCTTCTCTGCGCCGCAGGCGCGATGACGCAAGCCGCCAAAAGCGCCCATACTCTCATTGCCTTCCATCTCATGTCGGAATTCCTCCTTCCCAGCATAGGGATCTGGAGGTCGAGTCGGGATTCGAGTGCACAATTGAAGTCCGCCGGACGATAAGCCGGTTTCTGTACCCAGACCCGCGAAGGCCCGGGCGGCAGTCATTCCTCTCGGCCTGCCATTGCTGACAGGCTCCAGCAACCTACCCGGAAGTCAAGCGGAGCGGGCCGCTCCATCCTCCCCTATTTGGTCTTGCTCCACGTGGGGTTTTGCCTGCCACTCCAGTCGCCCGAAGCGCGGTGCGCTCTTACCGCACCATTTCACCCTTACCCGAGGACGGAGGTCCCGGGCGGTATATTTTCTGTGCCACTTTCCGTGAAACGCGCTTTGAGCGCGTCCCCCCGGCCGTTAGCCGGCACGCTGCCCTGTGGAGACCGGACTTTCCTCGGCCGGACGCCTTGAGCCTCCTCGGAGGCGGTACGCCCGGACGCGACTGCCTGTCCGGCGGAACTTCTGTTTCCATTCTTTCACACGAGTCGGATATACTGAAGCCTGGATCAGGGATGTATCCCTAAATATTTGATTTGTCAGACCTTAATCGCTTGAGGAGAAGTTTCGGTGAAATACCTGAGTTTGCAACTTGGAGGCATGATTGCCCTTCTGAGCATGGCGTCTGCCGCTCAAATGCCAACCGGCGTTCAGAAAGACGACTGGGAAGAGATTAACTTCGAATTCAATTCTGCCGTTTTAACTGATGGTTTTCCAAGCCTGTTACGACTGTCGGAGCTCTTGAGCAAAAACCCCGGGTATCGAGTCAAGCTCGATGGCCATACGGACTCGATCGGCCCCGAAAAGTACAATGAGAAGCTGTCACAAAAGCGGGCTGAAGCGGTTCAGGCTTTTCTTGAGAAGTATGGGGCTAAGCCAAATCAGATAGAGATTGTTCCACGCGGGAAGCGGAACCCGAAAGTGGACAACAGCACGAAGACGAACCGCTGGATCAACCGGCGGGTGCAGTTGACGGTGCTGGATCGGGACGGCAAGGTGATCGGCGCCGGTGGCGTGGGCGACGCGATCAAGGCGATGCAGGCGGTCTGCCCGGACTACTCGCAGACGCTGGCGGAGATCCTGAAGAAGCTGGACAAGCTGGACGACATCAACCGGGCGCTGGCGGCGATCGCGGCTGACAACGCAAAGCTGCGGGCGGACCTCGACGCGCTGAAGGGACAGCAGCAGAAGACGCAGAGCGCAGTGGCGGAGGTTGCGGCGGCGCCCAAAGGCCCGTCGACAGAGGAGGTCCGCAAGACGATCACCGACACGCTGGAGGCGCAGCGGGATCCGAGGTTCGCGATTCTCGGCTTGAATGCAGGCGCGGATAATAAGGGCGACATCACGTTTACGGGGCGGGCGCGCTATTTCGCGCCGTTCCGGGAGAAGTTCGCCGTGCAGGCGCAAGGCGAGTACCTGTACTTCAAGGAGCGCAAGGAAGGACAGTTCGACCTGGGCCTGGTTTCCCGGTTCGCCAGGCGCGGACAGGCTGGAGCGTTCTCTTCGTTCAAGCACGTGAGCCTTTTCGGCATGGACAACGGGGCGACGCTGGGGCAATTCTCAGGAACCCTCGATTACCTGTTCAGCCGGGGCCGGGTCGGATTCTTCGGCACAAAGGGCTTCCTGAACAACCAGCTCATGAAGACCACATTTATTTCGCGGAACATCCAGGATTTGACCTACGCGAGCATCGTCGACCAGGCCGGCGCCTCGGCTGCCATCGGGCTGTGGGGCAACTCGATGGTGGAAGCGAACGTGGGCGCGCTCTTCGTGCGCGGCGGATCAAACAAGCCGGGCGCGACGATCCGGCTCACGCAGCCGGTTTCAAACCGCGTGGCTCTGACGTTCGAGGGCGGATGGAACGAGACCTACGTTTCGTCGAGCACCAACGGAAGGTTCGTCGCCGGATTGCTGTTCGGCAACTTCCAATCGCCGAAGGAGTACATGGCAAGCGACCGGCCGGTTCCCGTGGACATCCCGCGGGTGCGATATGAGCTGCTGACCAAGCGGGTGCGGACGGGCAACGACGCGCCGGTGGCCGATGCGGGTCCGGACCAGATCGGGATCGCTGCGGGCACAGTGACTCTGGACGGTTCGGCGTCGTTCGATCCGGACGGCGACCCGATCACGTTCCAGTGGGCGCAGGTCTCCGGACCGGCGGTGGAGCTCTCGGGCGCGACGAGCGCAAAGGCGTCGTTCCGGTCGGCGGATGGCCAGAGCTACAGCTTTCGGCTGACGGTGAAGGACGATCGCGGGGCGATGAGCCTCGCCCGGGTGTCCGTCTCAACACGGGAAGCTCCGCGCGTGGTCATCCAGCGTTTCAACGCCAACCCGATCAGAGTGCAGCCGGGCGGGACGTCGGTTCTGTCCTGGCAGGTGCTCAACGCCGACGACGTGGAAATCAGCGGCATCGGGAAGGTCAACAACCAGGGCGGAACGGTGCAGGTGAATCCGCGTGAGACGACCACCTACCGGATTACGGCGCGGAACCGGACCAGCGAAGCGACCGACACGGTGACAGTGACGGTTGAGCAGGTTGTCACGCCGCAGGTTCGCATCATCGCGTTCCGGGCGGCGCCAAGCGACATCCGCTTCGGCGAATCGTCGAACCTGGTCTGGGAGACGGAGAACGCCGACACGGTGACCATCGACGGCATTGGGACGGTACGGCCCTCGGGCACAACGACGGTCAGCCCGAAGGAAACCACGACTTACCGCATCACCGCGACGAACCGCGGCGGAAGTGTCAGCGCCACGGCGACGATCACGGTGCTGCGTCCGGCCGCCCCTCGGATCACAAGCTTTACGGCCGACCCGATTGAAATCGGGGAGGGCTCGAGTTCGACGTTGAGCTGGCGCGTGGAGCAAGGCGCGACGGAGGTGGAGATCAGCGGCCTGGGCCAGCAGACCCTGGTTGGCTCGACGCCGGTCTCTCCGGTGGAGACGACGACCTACATCCTCACGGCGCGTAATGCGGGCGGCGAGGCGACGGCGAGCGTGACGGTCAAGGTGATTCCGCGGGTGCGGATCGGCTCGTTCACGGCGAACCCCGCAACATTGGCTAAGCCCGGGGATGTCTCGAAGCTGACTTGGGAGACGTCGAACGCAACCGAGGTTTCCATCAGCGGGGTCGGAAGCGTTGTCGCGTCGGGCTCGGCGGATGTCAAGCCGCAAACCACCACAACCTACACTCTCACGGCAAAGAACGCCAAGTTCACGGAGACGCGGACGGTGACAGTGACCGTTCAGACCGGCGGAGGCGGCGGTGAACCGCCTGTGAACCGCCCGCCTGTGATCATTGGCAACGTCCCGGAGTTCCAGGAGACCCTGATCCGGGATCATCTGTGGGACTTCTCGGGCTCGACCGATCCGGACGGGGACACGCTGACCTTCGACTTGAAGAACACCGGGACCACCAACATTGGCAACGCGGTGATCATTAATCGGGGCAAGGGCGTTTACTACGTGCAGTTGATGGGTGGACTCGGCGAGTACACGTTCCTCTTGACTGTCTCGGACGGCAAGGGCGGAACGGCGACAAAGGCGTTCCGCGTGCTGTTCCAGGGACAGGTGAAGCCGTAAGGCGGCAACACCTTAGACAAAGTTGTCCAGGCGCCGATCACTTTGTCCCGATCGGCGCTGGACATCCGAGCAGAATCAAGCGGTTAAATCTGGCATTGCAGATGCATGTAAGACAGCAGTGCACGGGCTAGCCGTGAAGTTTGGCGGCCCGGGCACAAGCAGAACCGAAACCAAGCGATCCTGATCCTCGTGGGCCCTCTTGAAGGGGGCCCCGCTTTTTTT
>CAYWST010000383.1:0-5408 GCA_964461075.1 uncultured Solibacteraceae bacterium
CTTTCGAGGAACGCCGCGCGCGCCGCTCCGTCAAGCTCCGCGGCCTCGCCGAAAACCTCTTCCACGCGCCGCCAGTCGGGACCTTGCCCCGCCAAGCCCTTCTCGCCCATCACTCCTCAATGTACCCGAGCAGAGGTTTCGGCCTCCTGGCGCGCCGCACCGGAAAGTGACCGAACCTGCGACTTCCGGAATGGTTGATTCCTGCACGGCCGGTTTCGCGGTCGAGGTTCCTGATCGCCATCAACCCCTCCGTGGCATCTGCTCTGCGGGGCTCCAACGATTAAGTTCACCAGCGGATGGAAGCGAGCGAAGGCCGCCGGGCCGAAGCCGGAGCCCGCAACGGGCGGAATCCACGCCGATCGGTTCGTGAATAGATTCAGCGAGGGCTCAGTGTCGCGAGGATTCTTAACTTCGCTCAGCCGGTAGTTCTTCGTGCGCCCGATACCGAAGGCTTCGATGCGATGGTGCAAGGCTGTGGCATCAATAGAAATGTGCTCTCGCCCCGCGATCTGCCGTACCTGGCGCGTGCGCGCCGCCAAACGTCCAACCAGCGAGCCAGATGCACGTGAACAGCAACATGAGGGCGTTCCATCTCGCCGGCAATACCGCACGAACGCCGTCAGATGTGGGCTCGATCGTAAAGCGAGGCGGCTCTGGCTCGTCGTGCATATTCGTTGTCCGCGAGGAGGCCTTAGCCAGCCGTGGCAGGCTTCAGGATTCAAGTCTGGATCAAATCCGAATAAGCGATAAGTGCCCCTCTCGGGCAAGCGTTCTGTCGGGATTGGTCCCGAACCGCGGCACTCGGCGGTTGGCCTCGCCTGTGATGGCCGCTCCGAAATGATCCTTCCGGCGAGGCGGACGCGCCATTGCGGGTACCCAGCCACGGGAGTGACCGCCCGGTGGATTGATCCTCATCGATGGACGGGGCGCAATCCTCCCAAACAGCGCGCGCCTTCTTTCCCAGGCTGAAACAACTCAGGTCAGCTCAGATACCGCCGCACCCACGCCTTCGCCAGCACCAATTCCCGGTTCAACGTCCTTTCGGAGATCCCCGCCGCCGCCGCCGCTTCCGGCTGCGTCAGCCCTCCGAAATAGAGCATCTCCAGGAGCTGGCTTTTGCGCTCATCCACCTTTGCCAGCTCCATCAACGCCTCGTCCACCGCCACGAGTTCTTCGCCACGGTCGCTGGAAACCTCCACCCCGGCATCCCAGGTCACCTTCACCGCTCCCGCCCCCCGTTTGGCCCGGCCCCTTGTCCGCGCATGGTCTACAAGCAGCCGCCGCATCACCCGCGACGCCACCGCGAGAAAGTGCATCCGGTCCGTCCACTCCACCTCCGAGCCCGCCAGCTTGAGATACGCTTCGTGAACCAGCGCCGTCGCCTGAAGCGTGTGGCCCGGTCTCTCGGAGCGCATCGAACGCGCCGCGAGCTGATGCAACTGCTCGTAAACCAGCGGCATCAGCCGGTCCAGCGCCTCCTTGTTTCCGGCGCTCGATTCTCGCAGCAGTCGGGTGAAGTCCCCTTTTTCCACGCTCTTTCTATTCTCTCGCGGTAGACCGCCGCCTGCGATAGCCTGGAATTGCATTGAATCCGGTCATTCTTTCGCCCGAGATCGTCTTCGGCGCCGGCGCTCTGCATTTCATTGCCGGCCCTTGCGTCATCGAAAGCCTCGAACATTGCCTCTTCCTGGCGCGGGAACTCCGGAACGCGCTCGGCCCATTCGTCTTCAAAGCCTCCTTCGACAAGGCCAACCGCTCGTCCATCGCTTCCTACCGCGGACCGGGGCTCAACGATGGGTTGCGCATCCTCGCCGAGGTCAAACGCCAGACGGGTCTCCCCATCCTCACCGACATTCACACGCCGGATCAGGCGGCGCCTGCCGCCGAGGTCTGTGATGTCCTGCAGATTCCGGCGTTTCTCTGCCGCCAGACCGACCTGCTGGTGGAGGCCGCCCGCACGGGCCGCGCCGTCAATATCAAGAAGGGGCAGTTTGTCGCGCCTCACGACATCGGCCGCGCGGCGGAGAAGGCCGCCTCGACCGGCAACCGCCGAATCATTCTGACCGAGCGAGGATCTTCGTTCGGCTACAACAATCTGGTCGTCGATTATCGCGGTCTGGTCATCATGCGGGAGTTGGGTTTTCCAGTCGTGTTCGACGCCACGCACAGCGTCCAACTGCCCGGGGCTCAAAGAGCTTCCTCGGGCGGGGCCCCGCAGTTCATCGCTCCGCTGGCTCGGGCCGCCGCGGCCGTGGGCGTCGACGGCGTCTTCCTTGAAGTCCATGAAGATCCGGCGCGCGCGCTGTCTGACGGCGCCAATGCGCTCCGTCTCGACATGCTGCCGGCCCTCCGGGAGTCGCTCGAAAAGCTCCACGCAGCCGCCTCCGCGCGCGTCTAACATAAAAGAGGAATACAGTTCATGCGCCGCTACCAACAGAATCGCCGCCGGCTCGGCTTCACCCTGATCGAGCTTCTCATTGTCGTCGCCATCGTCCTGATCCTGCTTGCGGTGGGTCTGCCCAACATGGGCAAGACGCGCATGCACGCCCAGGAAATGAACGCCATCCGCCAGATCAACACGATCCACACCGCGCAGACGCAGTATTTCTCCCAGTTCGGCAAGTTTGCTGAGAACCTGGCGCAACTTGGCCCTCCGAAGGACGGCCAGGCCGGTCCCGCCGCCGCGGACCTGATTCCCGGCGATCTCGCCGAAGGCGAAAAGACCGGCTATGTCTTCGCAGTCAACGGCACCAAGGAAGGCTATGCCGTCACGGCGAATCCGAAGACGTTCAACACCACGGGCCGCCGCACGTTCTACTCCGATCAGACCCTGATCATCCGCCAGAACTGGTCCGCCGAGCCGGCCAACGAGAAGTCTCCCGAAATCAAATAGCGGCTACTTGCCGGTCATCTTCCTGATGAAGTCGATCTCCGGCTGCCTGTAAGGCTTGCCATCGGGTTGGAAGATGTCGTGATGCCACGGGTTTGGCTCCCGGCCGACATAAGGTTTCTCCCATGAGTCCCAGGGCAGGTGCGTTTGCGACTTCCCGCGGACGAGCCCCCAGTTGATCATGGCGACCTTCTGTCTCTTCGCGATGGGCAGGACCGCCTCGAAGGTGCTGCCCGCGCCGCGCGCCATGTATTCGGTGCAAAGCAGCGGACGCCCGTACTTCTTCAACTCCCCCAGCCGCTTCTCGAAACTTGCCGCGTTCTCGTAGTTGTGAAAGCTGAGGACGTCGGATTCATTCACCTGGATGCGCTGGATCGCGGTGAGTTTCGCCGGGTCGGACCAGTCCGGACCCTGCCACAAGCCCGAAGTGAGCGGCTGCGACGGCCTGGCTGCCCGCGTCCACGCAAAGACCATCGGCAGGAGCTTCGCGACACGCTCCCGCTTGTTCTTCAACTCGATCTTGCCGTAGCTGGAGTCGTTGCCGTTGTCGGGCTCGTTCCACACATCCCAGGCCAGAATCCTCTGATCGGATCGGAACTGTCCCACGACGCCGATGACATACTCCTTCAGTTGTCCGATGGCTGTGTCATCGGTCAGCATCGCCGCGCCGGGGCTTTGAACCCAGACCGAGTTGTGGACCCCAGGCGTAGGCGCACGCTGCGGGCCGAGTCTTGGATTCGGATCCCAGCAGGAATCGAAGAAAACGAGGACCGGCCGGATACCGTGCTTCCTGCAGATCGCCAGGAACTCGCTCAGGCGCCTGGTGAAACCGACGGCATCCTGCTTCCAGAGCAGGTCGTGGAGATAGACGCGCATGGTGTTCATCCCGAGAGAAGCTGCCCAGCCCAGCTCGCGGTCGATCGTCTTGGGATCCCACGTAGCCGCTTGAAACATCTCCAGTTGGTTGCCCGCCGTCGAGGGCAGGAAGTTCGCCCCCACGAGCCACGGCTGCATTGCGTACCACTTCCGGGCTTGATCCTGAGTCCAGCGACTCCCCTGCCCGAGCAGGGTTGATCCAAATAGAGCGAGTGCAAGAAAACAGCGAGTCATCTTGCACAGAAGTCTATCCAATGAATGGGGGCTGATTCACACGATGCGTGCTACTGGGTTTTTGCTTTTATTTGCCATCCCGGCCGTCGCTCAGGAATGGCCGCAACTGCGGCCGGTGCAGGTCGCGGGCGGCTTGGCGCTGGTGACCGACATCCAAAGTCCGCGGGACGGCTCAGGCCGGCTCTTCATCCTTGAGCAGGCGGGGCGGATTCGGATTCTCCGCGCCGGAAGGATCGCTCCGGAGCCCTTTCTGGACATCACCACCCGGGTCAGGTCGGGAGGGGAGCGCGGTTTGCTGGGACTCGCTTTCCCGCCGAACTTCTCCGAGAAGGGCTGGTTCTACGTGAACTACACCGAGGGGACGAACGCGCCGAATCTCCGGACCGTGGTTGCACGGTTTCGCGTGAGCCGCGAAAACCCGGACCGAGCCGACCCGGCTTCGGAAGAGCGCATCCTGACGGTGGACCAGCCCTTCGATAACCACAACGCGGGCCAACTCGCCTTCAGCCCGGTTGACGGTTACCTGTACGTCGGCATGGGTGACGGCGGCAGCGGGAACGACCCGCAGAGGAACGGCCAGAATCCCGCCGCGCTTCTGGGCAAGATGCTGCGCATTGACGTCGAAAGCGGAGTCGCCCCCTACCGGATTCCGGAAACGAACCCATTTCTGAACGACCCCCGATTCAAACCGGAGATCTGGGCCTGGGGGCTGCGCAACCCTTGGCGCTACTCATTCGACCGCGCGACCGGCGATCTTTGGATCGCCGATGTCGGGCAGAACCGCCTCGAGGAGGTGAACTTCCAGCCTGCCTCCAGCCCCGGTGGCGAGAACTACGGCTGGGTCACGATGGAAGGCACGCTCTGCGTGACGCCCAACTGCAACACGAACGGCCTCACGCCGCCCATCTTTGAGTACGGCCGCAATCTCGGCGCGTCGATCACGGGCGGCTTTGTCTATCGCGGCAACCGGTACGCCTCCAGGAACGGAGTCTATTTCGTCGCCGACTATGTCTCCGGCCGGTTCTGGGCCGTGCGCCGGGGCGCTTCAAGCTGGGAGAACCGCGAAATCGGCCGCATGGACAACCAGTTCATCTCTACGTTCGGCGAAGACGAAGACGGAGAGATCTACTTTGCGACCTACGATACGCGCGACAGCCGTATCTACTGGCTTGCCGACCAGCGGCCCGCCACGCGCCCCGACCTGATTGTGAACGCCGCGACAGGCGAGCCCGGCGCCGCGCTCGGCTCGAGGGTGAATATCTATGGCTGGGGCATCGCCACTCGTCCGGATCAGACCCGCGTGCTGTTTGACGGCTTGGAAGCCCGGATCGCCGGAGTCGAAATCATCGGCGGCGCGGAGTTGATTGTCGCCATTGTGCCTGAGGCCCTCGCCGGCAAGGTCTCCAGC
>CAYWST010000384.1:0-5386 GCA_964461075.1 uncultured Solibacteraceae bacterium
TAAGCCTCCTTCTCGCCATCGCTCCGAAGATCGCCGTGACCGTTCAGAACGCGCTGCGCTATAGCAAGGCCGAAACCCAGGCGACCAACGATTTCCTGACCGGTTTGCCCAATGCCGGATCTCTATTCACCCATCTGGGCAATGAACTCGCCCGCTGCGGCCGCAACAACACGACCCTGGCGGTGGTGCTCTGCGACCTCGACAACTTCAAACAGGTCAACGATCGCTACGGGCACCTGATTGGAAACAAGCTTTTGCGGGCGGTCGGCCAAACTCTCAAGGACAATTGCCGCGAGTACGACTTCGTCGCCCGGCTCGGCGGCGACGAGTTCGTCCTGCTGCTGCCCGGCGCGACGGAGGAAGCCGTTCGCCTGCGGCTCGCGCGGCTCGCCGCCACCGTGGCCGAGACCGGCGCCCAGGTCTGCGGGGAGCGCATCGTCGCGTTGAGCATGGGCTGCGCCTACTATCCGGCCGACGGCGCCACGAGCGACGATCTCATCCGCGAAGCCGATGAACGGATGTATCAGGACAAGGCCATCCGCAAAGTCATCCATGGAAAGCCTGGCCTGCCTTCGGCCATCGACGCCGCTTTCCGTGAACAGCACGACCACAAGGAAACCCGATAGAGCGGACATCCCCCGGCGTTACTCGTCGCGGAGCGCGCAGACGGGGTTGCGGCTTCTCGAGGATCCGCGCGAGCGTCTTCAGTTGCGTGGCAGGCTGATAGGGAATTTGGAACTGTGGGTGAGGAGTCTCGCTCAGCCGGGCTTGGCCTGCCTCAAAACTCCAGGCGGAGGACAAGCTGCATGAACCGGGCGGGCCGGGCGCCTGTGATCAAGCCGAAGTTCGGCGCATTGAAGATCGCGCGCCCGCTTGCATCGGCGGTGACGGCCAGGTCCATGTTCGGGCTCTGCAGGTTCGTCTTGTTGAGGAGGTTGAAGGCTTCGGCACGAAGTTGGAGGTTCAGCGACTCCCTGATCCTGAAGCGGCGGCTCACGGCGAGATCGATGTTGAATTCGCCGGGCATCCTGATCGTATTGCGGCCCAGTGTTCCGATTGACGAGGGGAGCAGAAGGACGTTCTGGCCGCCGATGCGCGCGGCGAGCGGTCCTGAGGGAGCGAGCGGAAACGCCGAGTCGCGCGGATCCATCAGGTATCGGATGGCGGTTCCTGAGGCCTGCCGGCCGGGGACATAAAGGCTTGTGGAGGACAGAACATGAGGCCGTTGCTGGCTGGCGGCGACGTTGAGAGTGGACTGCGCGATGGTGTCGGGGATGCCGGTGCGGGCCACCATTGTCGGGGAGATCTGCCAGCCGCGGATCCACTTCCAGCGCGTTTCGTAAAGCGCCGCTACCGTCAGGTTGTGAGTGCGGTCGAATCCGCCGGGGGCGCGATCGAGGTAGCGGTAAAGCGTGGGGAACTGGCCGGGATCTCCGCCACCAGGCCCAGCCTGGAAGCCGCTGCCGTCGTCCATCGCCTTGGACCAGGTGTAGGTCGTCAGGAAGGAGAGGGAGTTTGCGAACTCGCGCGTGCCCCGCACCTGCAGAGAATGATAGGACGAGTTGCCCGCGTGGATGCGCGGGTTGTACGCGGCCAGATTGGGAAACGGGCGGGCGCGCTGCGTCACGGCGCCCCTGCCCGCCAGCGCCAACGCTTCGGCGAGCTCATACGGAGGAATGTTGTAGGGCGGATTGAGGGGAAGGTGGAGTCCCCTGGACGAAACGTAGCTCGTGTCCAGTAAGACCATGTAGGGCAGACGGCGCTGGATGCCGAAGTTCCACTGCCAAACCGAGGACAGAGGGTTGATTTGCGAGAACTGCGTGCCGGCGGAGAGGGGGCTTTCCGGCGAGGAGGCCCGCTCTGCGGCGAACGGGTCGTTAAGGTCCTGCACGGCGATCAGCGGCACTCCCTGGCTCAGGGTGAAGAGCTGCGGGACGCCGACGCCGCGATCGGGGAAGGCTTGAGTGACGGTATATCCCGGGTGGCCGCCCGTGCCGAGGTTCGAGAAGATCTGGCCGTAGAAGAGTCCGGCGCCGGCGCGGATAACAGTCTTGTCGTTCCAGGCGAAGGCGAATCCGGCGCGCGGCGCGAGGTTGAATCTGGAAGCGTCAATATTGAGCGACCGCGATGCGTTCTTTCCCGCAACCAGCATCTTGCCAGTCGCGTCGTCGATGCGGGAGTAGATATCGTTGACGATGACCATAGGCGATTCGTATTCATGCCGCAGGCCGAGGTTGAGGGTCAGGCGGCGGGTGATCTTCCAATCATCCTGGATGAACAGACCCAGGTTGTAGTTCCTGCGGCCTGTGAGCGGCTGTGGGAGCTTATAGCTGGCGGTGGCGAGAGCGCCGAGCAGATAGTCTCCCATGGCGTTCACCGGGTTGTTCGCGCTGCTGGTGACGTTGGTGATCTCTCCGTTGAAGTTGTAGGAGCCGGTCCATTCGCCGCCCGGGTTGAGCACGTTGAAGTGGTTTCGCCGGAACTGGGCGCCCATCTTGATCAGGTGCGCCTGCTTGGACCAGCTCAACGAGCCGGAGTATTGAAAAGTGTTGGTGATCTGGCGCCGTAGCGTGTTGCCGTTCAGTCCTAGCGTGCGCCAGCCGCTGATGTTGAAAGTCGGGGTGCTATCGCCCACCGTGCGCTGGATGCCGAAGGCTTCGGTTGCGTTGAGTCCGGGGACCGGCGGGTCGACGACCTGATCGTTCTTGTGGAATCCACCGTTGAGTTCCAGGAGAAGGGTGGGTGAGAGAGTCTGGATGAGGCCCGCGGCGGCCTGCCAGCCGACCTGAATCTCCGGCCCGCGTTCGTTGTTCAGCGGGCCGGGCATGATGGCGGCGACAGGACGGCTCTGATCGTAGTAGGTCATGCGGAGGAAGACGCGGGTGCTTCCCTGCCGCGCGTTGTGGTCGAGACGGCCCGTGTAGTTGTTGATGAACTCGCTCACCGATTGCGGGTAAACGTAGTTGTTGAGCGTCCGGCCATTGGCCGTATCCGGCGTGCCGGCCGAGTTGGGCAAGGGCAGATAAGTCATGATCTTCCGGGCGGCCGGGTCGATGCGCGAATCGGGGATGCGGTTATTGGGAAACGGCGAGCCGCTTGCAGGATCGCGCAGGACAACGCGGGAAGCGGAGAAGTCGCCGGCTCGGAAGCGCTCGTCGGGAATGGTGGAGACAGGCGCTCCGGGGTTGGCGATGCGTAGTCCTTCGTAGTTGAAGAAGAAGAAAGACTTATCGCGTCCGTCGTAGACCTTCGGGATGCGGATCGGACCGCCGATCTTGCCGCCGAACTGGTTGAACCGGTCTCTGGGACGTTCGACGTTGCGCGCATTGTTGAAGAAGTTGTTGGCATTGAAGGCTTCATTACGGAGGTATTCATAGACGCCGCCGCGATAGCGGGCGCCGCCGGAATCGACCACGGCGTTGACGAAACCGCCGGAGGTGCGGCCGTATTCGGCGGAGTAGGCCGAGGTCAGAACCTTGACCTCGCGCATCGCTTCACGGGAGGGCATCATGGTGATGCTGCCGGTGGTGCCGGACAGGATCGAGACGCCATCGACGGTAATCTCGGTATTGAGCGTGCGGCTGCCGTTGATGGAGATCTGCTGAGCGTTGACGCGGGTCCCGTTTCCGCCGGCGCTGACGCCGCCGACGAGCATGAGCACGTTGAGCACGTCGTCGCCGCGCCCTCCGCCGGGCAGCGGCAGAGTCTTCATCTGAGCGACGTTGACGATCTCGGCGATGGAAGATGTCTCGGTCTTGAGTTGGCCGACCGTTTCGCCGGAGACGGTGATCTGCTGGGTGGGCATGCCGGGTTCGAGGACGGCGTTGGCCTGGACGCGCTCATCGACCTTGAGGGAGACGTCGCGGAGCTCGGTCCGTTTGAAGCCGTCGGCTTCAAACGTCAGGTGATAGACGCCGGCGGGGAGGGCGCGGGCGGTGTAAGCGCCCTGGCCATCGGTCTTGCCAGCAAAGACGGTGGCGCCGGTGGCGGCGTTGGTGATAGTGACGAGAGCGCCAGGGATGACGGCGTCGCTCGAGTCGCGAATGGTTCCTACGAAGACGCCATGGATGGACTGCGCCGAGACGGGGGCCGCGAACAGAGCGGCGAGGGCGGTCGCGATGAGGGTGCGGTGCATAGCCGGTCTCTCCTTCGTGTAAGACACTGATATATTACTGCCATTTTGTTGAGATGTCCAGAATGTTGCAGAGGGGCAGAGCCTGGAGGCCTCCCGCCGCCGAAACCTCCCGGGGTGTCGTACCCTCAAAGGAACAGGTATGAGAACCACTCTTATTGCTTTGCTGATATGCGCGCCGGCCCTGATCGGGGCCGATTTCGCGGGGACATGGAAGATGACGGCGCAATCGCCGAACGGAGGCGAACTCCAGTTCGACATGCAGTTCGACAAACAGGGCGACACGTATACGGGCGAAGTCCGCGGCGGGTCGAACACGTTCAAGCTCGACAAGTTCGCCGTTGAAGGCGACAAGATCAGGTTCACCATTCTGCACGAGATGGGGCCGCTGCCGGTCGAGCTGACGCTGAACGGCAATCAGCTTGAAGGGGCGGCGACGACGCCGGACGGAAACACGAAGATCCCGATGAAGGGCGTAAAAGGCGACGCGGCGTCCACGACCGTTTCCGCGCCCGTTTCCGCGGCGGGGCGGTGGAAGCTGGCGGCGAAGACGCCGGATGGCGGCACGGTGAACTATGCCGCCGAACTTCGCGAGAGCGGCGGCATGTTAACCGGCACGGCCTATAACCCCGACGGAGAAGGCGCGCCGATCTCGGAGGCCAAGCTGACCGGCGCGGTGCTGACCTTCAAGGTCGTCGTCGACCAAGGCTCCTACGATGTGTCGATGACCATCGAGGGCGACAGCGCAAAGGGCTGGTTCAAGACCCCCGACGGGAGCAAAGGCGAGTTCACGGCAACCCGCCAGAAGTAGTCGAGATCAGATCGAGACCACGCGGACGGTTGAGCCGCTGCCACCAGGCGTCATAGACGGCCGGAGGCAGCGGCTCTTTCAATTGGAACTCGTGCTGTTGGCGGCCGCCGCGCGCCGAGATAGAGAGCCGCAGCGGTTCCGACGTCGAGACGTTGGCGGTGAGGCGGTCCTCGACGGAGAAGGAGTGGCCGGGCTCGGGAGAGAGGAACTGCCAGCCTTCGGCGTTGAGAATGAGTTCGCCTTCGGGGCCGCCCCAGCCGCGGAGGAGCTTGGCGGCGGAGCGCCAGAGTTCGGGGCCTTGGGGGAGGGCAAGGCGGGGGATGAATCGATCGCCGAGTTGGGATTTGAGGACGGCGGCGAGGGAAAGGGATAGGGGGAGATCGCGGCTCAGGGGAGCCGCGCCACAATGCAGGGGAGCCGCGCCACAATGCAGGGGAGCCGCG
>CAYWST010000385.1:0-5345 GCA_964461075.1 uncultured Solibacteraceae bacterium
TTCTTGGGAGCGGCCTGCTTCACGGCTTTCTTCGGAGCGGCCTTCTTGGGGGCGGCCTTCTTCGGAGCAGCCTTCTTCGTCGCGTATTTCACGGTCTTTTTACTTACCTTTCGTTCGGCGCGAGGCGCCGTTTTTTTGCGAACCACCGCGGCGGTCCGCTTCCCAGCCTTACGGACAGGAACTTTTTGTGAACTCTTTTTCGCCGGCCGCGCCGGCTTCTTCACCGCGGGTTTCTTCGCGGGCGCCGGCCTCGAGGCGGGCTTCTTCCGGATCGCCTTTCCGGTTGCGGCAGGCGCGGGCGCCGACGGCGAAACCGGCTTCGGCGCCGGCGGAGGGATGGGCGCCGCCACGGCAGGAGCGGTTTCCGCGCGGATCACGGGAGGCTCCGGCGTCTCCGGCGGCAGAACGGCTGCGTGCGTGACTGGCGGCGGCGGTGGCGGCGGCGCAGCGGCCGACAGTACGTCTTCAAAATGCTCTTCAAACTCCGCATCGGCTTCCAGATCGCTCACGCCATCATCGTTGAGCGTGATGTCCAGGGCCGGCTCTTCTTCAAACGGATCGTAAGGACGAGCAGTCCATGTCGTCATATGCTGAGTCGCCTCTCCGGAGGCGAAACAGAATTAGTATATCTTGTTTTAAGCTGGCTGGCTAGCGCCGTGATGCGGAGCGCATGGCTGCGGGCTTGACCGGACTTTTGGACTTCCTGGCCGCCGTGGCCGCGCGCGTTCTGGATGCGGACCTCACTGAGGCCGTTCGTGAACGCGACGGCTTGTACGAGCTGCCCTTCCGGCTCCGCGCGGCGGCTCTTTCTTTTTCCGCCGCCGCGGGAATGATCAGCATCTCGCCCGCAAGAGGAGCCGTGAAGAACGCGTCGTCGAGTTTGGAGTTGGCCGAGACGATCGCCTGCGGCGCCGTCGAATACCGCTTCGCGATCGACGCCAGCGTGTCGCCTTCTCCGATGCGGTGCAGCCGCCAGGTCGAACGCCGTTCGACCGGGACGGAGGCCAACCCGGCCAGCACCACCGAAGAGCGATTCTTCGGCACTCTCACGGTCGTCCCCGTTGGAGCGACGTTGCGCAACAGGTGGGGATTGAGTTCCCTGATGTCGGCCACGGGCACGTCCGCCGCATCGGCGATCAGCCCCAGATTGGCCGGCGCCGTCAACTCGACATCGTCGTATTCCAGCGGCGGCTCCGCTTGAATCGGAGGAATCCCGTAGGCCTGCAGATTCTTTGAGACAATCGCCATTGCCAAAATGGCCGGAACGTAGTTGCGCGTCTCTTTCGGCAATGCGCTCCGGCGGTGCAGTTCCCAGAAATCCGCATAGCCCGTGCGCTGGACCGCCCGTTCAACGCACAATGGGCCGCAGTTATACGCAGCCATCGCCAAATACCAGTCGCCGGTCTGCTGGTAGAGGTCGCGCAGATGCCGCGCCGCCGCGCGCGTCGCCTTTTCGGGGTCCAGACGGTCGTCGTAGACCGTGTTCGCCGCCAGTCCGTACCTTGAACCCGTCGCCCGGATGAACTGCCACATCCCCACCGCGGCTTTGTGCGATACCGCGCGCGGCACAAACCCGGATTCCGCCTGCGCGAGATGAATCAGTTCCTGCGGCACTCCCTCCTCGGCCAGGATGCGCGAGATCATCGGCTGATATCGCCCGGCCCGCCTCAACCCCGCCATCAGCGTCCGCTTTCCCCGCTCGCTTGTGAAGTAGTTGATGTAGCTCGCCACCGAATCGTTGACCGTCAGGGGCAACTGCGAGGTGCCGGCCTGGATCGCCGCCAGAGCCTTGTCCTTCAGCCGCGGATCCACCGGAAAAGTCATCTCGAGGATTTCCGGCAGCGGCGATTGCACGAAGACCGGCGACTCCTGCGGGACACCGGCGCCCAGGGCCTCCAGGTCGTAGCGGTGAATCTGCCGGCTCAACTCTTCAAACTTCCGCTCCACCTGATCCCGCCCCTCTAACTCGTCGGGAGCGGCGAGCAGAATGTCGATCGCCTCATCGAATTCCCGCCTTGCCTCGCCCGGCTTGCCTTCCTGCAGGAAGAACTTTCCGCTCTGGAACCTCCGCTCGGCTTCATAGATAATCCGCTCCGCAGCGGTCATCTTCTCAAGCGGCTTCTGGCTCGGTTGGATAACTGCGGGGGGCTGGGCGATTCTCTTCCCCGTCTGCTCATCCAAATTGGCGATGGTGACCCCGCCATCGAGCAGGTCTTCCGCGCCGTAGGCCGATCGCGCGCCAAGGAGAAGAAGTATGAAGCCTAGAGGCAGTTGGATAAAAGAACGATTCCGAATCTGCATTCCGTCCTGGTAATCCGAGCCCAAAGAGAATCTACATGGTCAGTCCCGATCTCCGACTCTATCCCAACTATCGGTCATGGGTCAACCCGGAACGATGGGTGAGTCGGAGTGATACACCAAGGAGTTTCACTGAAGGCAGCTAGGGGAATCACCTGAGACGGTTGCCCCTGAAGGTGGAAAGAAGGTCAGATCAGCGTGCAGGCGACTCGCGCCAGGAGACAGCCGAGCACACCACCCACGACCACGTCGCTCAAGAAGTGCATACCCAGAAGAATCCGCGAAATTGCGATGCTAACAGAAAGAAAGTAAAGACCAAAGGTGGTTTCTGGATACTGTTGTGCGACGGGTAGCGAGACGGCGAAAGCCGTGATCGTGTGGCCGGAAGGGAAGCTGAATTGATCGGGAGGCAAGAGAGTCGACCAGCAGTGCGGTTCCAGTGCGCAGGGGCGTCTTCGGCCGGCGGCGCGTTTCAAAGCAATGAACAGCGCGATGCCCGCCCCGGCGGCAAGGGCCGACCTCGCCACCGTCTTGAGCCCCTCCGGCCCGCCGAACAGAGCCAGAATCAGGCCGGCCAAATACCAGACCCATCCATCTCCGCCCCGGGTGGCGGCGATCATCCAAAGGCGGATCCACCGGGGCGCCCGCCACCGATGAACGGTCCGCATCAGGGCGTGGTCCCGCGACTCGATGAACCCAATCAGGCCCTGAGCTAATCCGCTCATGCCTTACTTATGGCGAAGGATGATGAAACGCCGATGACTGGGGCAACAATCCTCGATAAAAATGATTCCGGGGGGAAGAACAAGCGCCCCGCCGACGCAAAGGCGTCCGCCGGGGCGCAGAAGGTTTCGAACAGGCGGGAGTCTACTTCTTCTCTTCGGCCTTGGGAGCCTCTTCCTTCTTCTTGCCTTCGCTCTTCTTCTTTTTGCCTTCCTTCTTCTGCTCTGCCTTCGGCTCTGCCTTGGGCTCTTCCTTCTTTTCCTGGGCGATGGCGGTTCCGGTGAGTGTGAAGGCTGCCAGGGTCAGCATCGCAAACAACTTCTTCATTTTCAATGAATCTCCTTGCCTTGAACGTGAAAGGCTTCAATACCCTTCACGAACAGATTGCCGAAGGAAAGCTCTCGTTGTCAGTCGCCTCGGAAGGCTAGGTTCTATGCCGAAAACGGGGTAGAGGGGGGAGGGCGCAGCGCTCCTCCCGCATGGTAACCTCACAGCGAGCCGCGCGAAATGGGGACGAAGATTCTCGTTGCAGACGATCAGGAGGATGTCCTTCTCGCGGCTCGGCTGCTGCTCAAGGGGGAAGGGTTCACAGCGGAGTGCGCGACGAGCCCGGAGGAGGTGCTGGCGAGTCTGGAGCGGTCTCCCCCTGACCTGCTGCTGATGGACCTAAACTACACGCGCGACACGACATCGGGGGCCGAGGGACTGGAACTGCTGGACCGGATTGCGAAGATGACCAGCAGGCCCAGGGTCGTGGTGATGACGGCCTGGGGCAGCATCGAGTTGGCGGTGGAGGCGATGAGGCGAGGCGCTTCGGACTTTGTTCTCAAGCCATGGGAGAACGCCAAACTCATTGAGGCGATTCGCAAACACTCCGGAAGCGGCGGGCTGAGGCCAAGCGAGGATCTTGAGATCGCGGCGCGCGTGCAGGCCGGCCTTTTGCCCGCCGTGGCGCCGCGGCTCGAAACGCTGGACTGCGCAGCCTATTGCCGTCAGGCGGGCGCCGTAGGCGGCGATTTCTTCGACTATATCCCGCTGGATGGCGCGCGCCTCGCGCTCGTGCTCGGCGACATTGCGGGGAAGGGAATCGGCGCGGCCTTGCTCATGGCCCACCTCCAGGCGCTGCTGCGGGCGACCAGTCACGAAGGGGCCCGCGACCTGCCCGCCTGGGTGCGCGCGCTCAACCGCGATCTGCACCGCTCAGTTCAGGTGGGGTCGTATTCGACGCTCTTCCTCGGCGTGTACGAGGACGAACTGCGGCGGATGGAGTACGTCAATTGCGGCCACGTGCCTCCGCTGCTTTGGCGGGCACGCGGCGCAATCGAGCGGCTTGAGTCCACCGCGCCGCCCATCGGCTTATTGCCGGAGGTCTCTTCAGAATCGCGGATCCTCATCCTGGAGCCTGGCGACCGTCTCGCCGTGTTCAGCGACGGGGTTGCGGAAGCATCCAGGGATGGCGTCGAGTTGGGAGAGCAGGGATTGCTTGCCCTCTGGCGCGAAGCCCCGGATCATCGTCCGGAGACGCTCGCCTCCCGCGTGGTAGCGTGGTCAGGGGGCGAGCCCAGAGACGACCTGACGCTTCTGCTGGCGACGTGCCGCTGACCTCTTACAACTACATGGATTTTGTGGACTTCCTCTTCTTCGACGCGGGCGGAGGACATCGCGCCGCCGCGACCGCTTTGGAAATGGTGCTCAGCGCGCAGCCCCGTCCCTGGAAGCCGCGGCTTGTTCACTTACAGGACATTCTGGCCCCGGTGGATGTGTTCAAGAAGTTTTTGCGGATCGACTTGCAGGAACTTTACAACCAGATGCTCAAGCGTGGGTGGACCCTGGGCAGCGAGCAGAGTCTGCGGTTCATGCAGTGGGTGATCCGGCAGTATCACGCCAGCGAAGTGGAACTCGTTGAGTGTTGGTGGCGCGGCCAGGGCGCGCCTGTGCCGCGGATGGTGGTCAGCGTGATCCCGAACTTCAACCGGGCGATGTTCGACGGCTACCGGCGCGTCGCCCCGCGCGCGCCGTACGTCACCATCCTCACCGACCTGGCCGACCTCCCGCCCCGCTTCTGGATCGAGAGCGGCCAGCGGCAGCACTTCATCTGCGGAACCGAGCGGGCGCGCTCGCAGGCGCTGGCATTGGGCCATCCGCCGGAGCGGGTCCACCTGGTCTCGGGCATGATCCTGCATCCGCGCTTTTATGAGCCGGTGGCTGCCGATCGTCTCAAAGAGCGCGAGCAAGCCGGGCTCGATCCGGCGCTCCCAACCGGGCTCGTGCTGTTTGGCGGGTTCGGGTCCGCTCAGATGATGGACATTGTCCGGGATCTCGAC
>CAYWST010000386.1:0-5344 GCA_964461075.1 uncultured Solibacteraceae bacterium
GGGCAGCCGTTCCCCGGCAACACCATTCCATCGTCCCGGCTGAACCAGACCTCGGTGAATATCCAAAACAAGTTCATTCCCCTTCCCAACTACTCCAGCGGCGGGGCCATCAACTATTTCGCGGCTGCTCCGATCAGAACCGATTGGGATCAATACATCGCCCGCCTCGACCACTACCTGAACCCGACAACGAGCATCTACGGCTACTACTTCCAAAGCCTCATCGCCGTGGACCAACCGTTCGGCCGCGGCCTGCCAGGCTTCGGACTCGACACCAAAACCAATCGCCGTCTTGCATCCGCGGTGCTCAACAAATCCCTCCGCCCCAACATGCTGCTGGAGTCGCGGTTCGGTTTCTCCTAAACCGACGCCTCCCTCGATCTGCAAGATACGACGGATCCCACCACCGTCGGCCTCAAGCCGCTTTCCACCACCTATGCCGTCGGCATGCCGAGGATCAACATCAACAACTATGTCTCCTTCGGAAACAATAACGACTGGTCGGACTTCGTCCAGACCTACTCCGGCGCGGCGACCATCACCTGGATGAAATCCAATCACACCATCAAGGCCGGTTTCGACGTGATGGCCTCTCGCTTCAACCCGGCCAACCGCCTCCGCCGCCGCGGGCAGTTCACCTACAACGGGCAGGCGACTGAGGATCAGTACGCCGACTTCCTGCTGAGCAACCTCCGCAGCAAGGACTTCACTGGCGGCGACGCCTCCATCTTCATGCGCGACAGCAACTGGAGCGGCTTCTTCAACGACGATTGGAAGGTGACTCAGAACCTGACCCTGACGCTCGGCGTCCGCTATGAGTACCAGATCCAACCGGGGGTCACCAGCATCAACGGGACCAACTGGTGGCACCAGAACTACCGAGGCGTCGGGTCTCCCGAGGTTGCGGGCATCGTTCGCACCGGCCTCAACGGCGTTCCGCGAAGCGGAACATACAACGACGCCAACAACATCAGCCCGAGAGTCGGACTCGCCTGGCGTCTGGCGGACTCCTGGGTCGTCCGGAGCGGCTTCGGGATCTATTTCGACAACAGGGTTGCCAACTACGCTCAATCCGCCTACTTCACCAACCCGCCGGCGCAGCGCGACATCAACCTCGATTGCCTTGCGCCCAACTCCGGCTGCGTCCTCAGGCAGCCCGACAATTGGACCTACGTTGACGCTTCGTTTGATCCCAACAACATCCCCTATCCGAAATCGCCGACCGATCAGATTACGCTTTGGGGTCTGGAGCGCGACACCGTGCTCGGCTACGCCTCCCAGTGGAATCTGAGCGTGCAGAAACAGTTCAAGGGCAACATGCTTCTGGAGACCGCGTACGTCGGAACCAAGGGAACTCACCTTAACCTCGCCCGAAACTTCAATCCGCTCATGCCGAACGCCTCCGGAACCCTGGTGCGCCAGTACCCCGGGTTTGCGTCCATTCCGAACTACGTGAGCAGCAACGGCGACTCTGTCTATCACAGTCTGCAAGCCACTCTCCGCCGGCGCTGGAAACTCTCCACCATGCAGGCGGCCTACACGTTCTCGAAAACGATCTCCAATGCGGGTGAACAGGAGCGCCAGTTTGCGGCGATGTTCACGACTCCTTGGAACGATTGGAGCCGCGCCCGCGGCCCGGCCAGCTTTGACCGCTCTCAGCGCTTCGTCCTGAGCTTCGTCCAGGAGATTCCGAGCTTCACCTCGTCCCGCGCCGGGAAAGCGCTCTTCGGAAACTGGTCCCTCAGCGGTGTGCTCATCACCCAGACCGGCACGCCGCTCACCGTGACAAACCGCGACAGCGGCGCCGGCCTCGGCGGGCTCGCCACCTCTGAAACCGGTGCGTTCTTCTCCAACGTCGTCGCCGGGGCCCCGTTGACCTATACTTCGGGATCGCTCAAGAACAACCTGAGCGCGTACATCAACCGCGCGGCATGGCTGCCCGCTCCACGCCTCACCTGGGGCAATTCCGGGCGCGGTATGTTCAGAGGACCCGGTCAGAGCAACTTCGACCTTTCCGTGGTGAAGCGCATTCCTCTGCGAGAGGCCCTCAACCTCGAGTTCCGGTCTGAGTTTTTCAACCTGCTCAACATCGCCAACTTCGGCAGCCCTGATACCTCGCTCGACTCGCCGTCGTTCGGCCAGATCCGGACAACCACGGTGAATGCACGGCTCGTTCAATTCGCGCTGAAGTTGACATTCTGATCCATCCTGTTGAAGGAATCGCGAACCATGGAAACCCTTCGACGCGGCGCCTGGACTCTGGCCCTGCTTGCGCCGCTCTGCTCGCCTGCGGCAGACAGGCCGGCAGCGGCCCGGCCGTTGATGATCGGTGAATGGGCCGATATCGCCGTCCTTCGCGACTGCCGCGACTACTACCTCGCCCATTCCAGCGGCGACTACTACCCGGGCATCCCTATTTGGCATTCCACCAATCTCAAGGATTGGAAACTGCTCACGTATGCCGTCTGGAAGCCGCAGCCTCACTCGATCTGGGTCACCGACCTCGCAAAGGACGAGGCCGGGTTCCATCTGCAGTATGGGATCGCCTCCTCGGGCGGCGGCCACGTCCTCTCCGCGGCTTCGATCAAGGGTCCGTGGATCGATCCCCGACCGACCGGACTTCCGCCGGACGGGGTTCTTGCGCAAAAAAACCCGCGCGAGCGGTACCTCTTCAGCAGCGGCTACCGGATCGTGCCGCTCGAACCGGGCGGTTTCAAGGCGGCCGGCCCGGCCTTCGATCAGCCGAAATGGCCGATTCCCGAGGACCTCGCCATCGAATGCCTCTGCCCGGAAGCGCCAAAAGTCCTCGTCAAGGAGGGTTGGTGGCATCTGCTGATGGCGGCCGGAGGTACCTTCGGGCCCTCCACGAGCCACATGGTTCTGTCCGCCCGGGCCAGGGATCCCCGCGGTCCGTGGGAATTCTCTCCTCACAACCCCGTCTCCCGAACTCTCAGCCGGGACGATCCCTGGTGGTCCAAGGGCCATTCACAGCTCATCGAGGATCCCGCAGGCAACTGGTTCCTCATCGGCCACGCCATCCTGCGAAATTTCCGCTCGCTCGGCCGCGCCACCATCATCGAGCCCGTGGAATGGACCCGTGAGGGGTGGTTTCGTCTCGCCTCCACATGGCCCCACGGGTGGGAGACTCCGGCCCGCGTGGATCTCGAACTCTCCGACGAGTTCGACAAGAGCGAATTGGGAATGCAATGGCAGTTCCATCAGAACTATGACCGGACCCGGTTCAAGCTGGATCAAGGTTCCCTGGTTCTTCAAGGGCGCGGCGAGCATCCCGGAGTCTCTCAGCCCCTCACCATTCAGGCCCGCCATCGCGCCTACGAGATCGAGGCCGAAATCGAGGTATCCGGAGAGGGACGGGCCGGCCTCATGCTCTTCCGCCGGCCTGACTCCTACCTCGGCTATTCGATTCAGGAAGACGGAAAGCTGCACCGCGAACTCGCCGGCCACACCCGCTACCGTCATCAATACGAGCCCGCCGCGGGCTCTTCCAAGGCGGTGCTTCGCATTGTGAACGACCGCCAGGACGTCCGCTTCTACTATCGAACCGGGGGGGAATGGAAGATTCTGCAGCCGGGCATGGAAGTCAGCTCCGCAGTTTCCACCCCCTGGAATCTTCGGCCCGCGCTCTTCGTCACCGGCTCGGCGCGCGCCCGCATCAACTGGTTTCGATACAAGCCGCTTGAAACGGACGCTCAACTTCATCGGGAGTTCGTCACTCGGCAGGCCGGCCAATGACGCGCCGCCGCTTCCTCGCCTCCATGGCGCCCTCTGCACGCCGCGCAGGACTTCCGAATATCGTCCTCATTCTTGCCGACGATCTCGGCTTCTCCGACCTGGGCTGTTACGGGGGCGAAATCCGGACACCCAATCTCGACCGCCTCGCCGGCGAAGGAGTCCGCTTCACGCAGTTTTACAACAACGCCCGCTGCTGCCCGACGCGCGCCTCTCTCCTGACCGGACTCTATCCCCACCAGGCCGGCATCGGATACATGGAACCCACCCACCAATATGCGCGCGGTGTTCACAAGCTTGGCCTCTCCGCCTATCAGGGCTTTCTCAACCGCCGCTGTCTCACGATCGCGGAAGCGCTCAAGAGCTCCGACTACCAGTGCTTCCTCGCCGGCAAGTGGCATGTGGGAAGGGACGCCGGGCAACTGCCGCTTGCCCGGGGATTCGATCGCTTTTACGGAATCCCCGGCGGCGCTGCGTCTTACTTCTCCCCGGCGCACGGCCAGATCTACTCGGGCAACGAGCCCGTTACCGTCTTCCCTCCGGATTTCTACACGACAGACGCCTTCACCTCGAAAGCCATTGAGTTCATCTCAGAGCGCGAAGCCTCGAAGCCGTACTTCCTCTATATGGCCTTCAACGCTCCGCATTTCAATCTCGACGCCTGGCCGGAGGACATCGCTCGCTACCGTGGGACTTACCGTGACGGATGGGACGTCATCCGCCGCCGGAGGTTTGAACGGCAGAAGGCCCTTGGGATCCTCGACGCTGGAAACACTCAATTGAGCGATCGTCATCCCTTGAGCCCGGCTTGGGAGAATGAACGGGAACAGGATCTGATGGACCTCAAGATGGCCGTCTACGCGGCCGCCGTGGATAGAATGGACCGGAATATCGGCCGGCTGCTCTCCGCCATCCGCGAAACGCGCGAAGAAGAGAACACGCTTGTCGTCTTCCTCAGCGACAACGGCGGCGAAATGCTCGGCAAGCGGCTGGATTCCCGTCCGCCCTACACGACACGCGACCACGCCTTCTACCTGCTGCCGTGGGGCAACGTGAGCAACACGCCCTTCCGCCAGTTCAAGCAGATGATGCACGAGGGCGGAATCAGCACGCCCTTCATCGCCCGGTGGCCTGGAACGATCCCGTCCGGCTTCATCGAGAAACGTCAAGTGGGCCATGTGATGGACCTGTGGCCCACGTTTCTGCACGCCGCCGGAGTGGAACCACCCGGCGTAGCTCCCGATGGCCGTCCAGCCCCAAGACCCGAAGGCAAGAGTCTGCTGCCCGTGCTCCGTCGCAAGAGTCCCGCTTTTTCCCGGACTCTGTTTTGGGAACACGGAGGCAATCGGGCGGTCCGGATCGGGAATGACAAGCTCGTCAGTTACTACAACGTGGTGGAACCCGATCCGGTCACCTTCGGTCTCGGCGAACGCACCGGACAATGGGAGCTCTACGACATGGCGAAGGACCGCGCCGAGTTGAACGACCTGTCAAAGCTCCGTCCGCAGCGCGTTCGGGAACTCGAAGGCGCATATAACCGCTGGGCGCGGCGCATTGGCGCCGTTCCTTGGGAATCGATTCTGCAGGCTGGAGG
>CAYWST010000387.1:0-5336 GCA_964461075.1 uncultured Solibacteraceae bacterium
CTGTTTAGATAGCGTGCTCCATGAGGCATGCAGCTTCGCCATGGTCGACACTTTCTTGTCAAGCCCGACTGCGATTGAATAGGCCGAGAGGATGGCCACAAGGATGGAGAGTGTTGTAGGAATCCAACCGGGCGACTTCCCGATCACGGACGCCGCGGCGCCGGAAGAGAGGAAGAACGTCACCCCGGTGATGATCTGCTTCCGGACTGAGTATCTTGACGCGAGATCGCCGAAGTAGAGGGACCGAGTTTCCGCCGCGATCATGTGCTCCCAGACCATATTGGTTTGGAACTCGTTGAGCATCGGAGTATCCCTTCACCCCTAATTATAGGGCGGTTCGACGTGGATGGACCTGCCGGACCACGCCAGGACAGGTCCAAAAGAGGAACGTCAGCCGGAGCCGCCCGCCGTGCATGCCGTCCTGTTCCTCCGCACGCATGCGCGTGCGCCACAATCAGAGTATGCCTTTCCCCGTTCACCGGCCCCGGCGGCTTCGCCGCACCCCAGGCCTCCGGGACCTCGTCCGCGAGACCTCGCTTGCGCCCGACGACTTCGTGCTCCCGCTGTTCGCGGTCGAAGGCGAAGGCGTCCGGAAGCCGATCAACTCGATGCCGGGCAACTTCCAACTCTCCGTCGACGAACTTGTTAAAGAGTGTGCAGAGTGCGTTCGCCTCGGCATCGGGGGCGTGATCCTTTTCGGCATACCAAAGCACAAGGACGAAAAGGCGTCCGGCGCCTATGATGAGAATGGCATTGTGCAGCAGGCCGTGCGCGCGCTGAAGCGGGCCTATCCCAATCTTGTGGTCATCACCGACGTGTGCAATTGCGAGTACACGTCACACGGGCATTGCGGCCTGATCGCCGATGGCGACGTCGCCAACGATCCGACTCTGGAGTGGCTGGCCGCGGCGGCGGTCTCCCACGCCCGCGCCGGGGCCGATATCGTCGCTCCCTCGGACATGATGGACGGCCGCGTGGCCGCCATCCGCGCCGCTCTCGACAACGCGGGATTCGAGCACATCCCGATCCTCAGTTACGCCGCCAAGTACGCCAGTTGTTTTTATGGGCCCTTCCGCGACGCCGCCGAGAGCGCGCCGCAGTTCGGCGACCGCCGTTCCTATCAGATGGATCCGCCCAATGCGCGCGAGGCGATGCGCGAAATCGAACTCGATCTCGCCGAGGGCGCCGACATGATCATGGTCAAGCCGGCGCTGGCCTATCTGGACGTCATCCACGAAGCCCGCCGCCGCTTCGACGTGCCTCTCGCCGCCTACCAGGTTTCCGGCGAGTTCTCGATGATTCACGCCGCCGCGCGCAACGGATGGATCGATCTCGACCGCGCCATGATGGAATCGCTCGTCTCCATCCGGCGCGCCGGCGCCGATTTTATCCTCACCTATTTCGCCCGCGAAGCGTCGAGGGCTTTGGCGAAGCAGTAGAGGCTCCCGGCGGAGCGCAGGAAAATCCGGCCCTGAGAGAGTGCGGGGGTGGCATGGACATCCTCGCCCAGCGGGTAGACGCCTTCCACTTCCCAGTCTCTTCCGCCTTTGACCACCACCACCTTGCCCGCCTCGGACACCATGTAAATCCTGCCCTCCGCGGCTACGGGCGAGGCGAAGTAGCTCTCCAGCGCGTCGCCCAGCCGCCCGGCTTTCAACACCGCTCCCGTCCTGGGATCGAACGCCGTCAGAATGCCTCCGTTCTTCACGACATAGAGCACGCCCTCATAGAGCAGCGGAGAGGGCACCACGCCGACGAAGCTCTTCTGATACCGCCACAACTCGCGGGGCGCGCCGCCGGAGAGCGACAGCGCGGTAAGGCTTGAAGGCGATTTGATCTCCGCCCAGGCCGCATCCCACTCCTCGCGCGTCAGCTTGCCGTCGCGATCGCCCTTGTAGAAAGCCAGTTGGAAGTGCCACGAGTCGCCTTTGAATTCCGCCTCTTCGAGCACCCCGTCGCCATTGGAGTCGAATCGCTTCAGCGAGTTCTCGAAGGGCAGGTCCGTCTCGTAGCCGTAGGATAACGCATACACTGTGTCTCCGTCCAGAACCGGACTGCCGACCACCGCCGGCGCAAGCCCCGCGTGCGACCAAATCGCCTTCCCGGTCGCCGCCGAGTAGCCGTCGAAATACCGTGCCGCCGCTGTGACGATCTCGACCTCTCCGCCGCCGCTCCTTCGCAAGAGCGGAGTCGCCCAGCCCGCTTCATACGGACGCGGAGTCTTCCACCGGATCTCACCATTGTTCAGGTCGAACGCCGCGATGTAGGACCCGATGCGCTGGTCCACGGCCAGAACCAGATTCCCGCCCGCAATGATCGGCGCGCTGGAAAGACCTTCCGCGTTGGTGAACGGGCCGAGCGGCGTCTTCCAGCGCAGAGAGCCCTTCGCATCATAGGACAGCAAACCGTAGTCGCGAAAGAAGACGAAGACGTTCCCGCCGCCGGTGACCGGAGTGACCGAAGCCGGTTCGTTCAGGCTGTGGAGGACGCTCTCCCGCGGCCGGGCGATCTGCCGCTCCCACAGCAGCCGGCCGTTCTCGCGGTCAAAGCATTGCGTGTAGAGCTTGCCTTCGTGATATGCGGTGAGAAAAACATGCCGCGGGGTAAGGACGGGGGATGACTTGCCTGGTCTCGCCGGAACCTTCCAGGCGATCGACTTCCGGCCGCCGATCTCGCGCGGGTAGCCCACAGCCGCGGACACGCCCGATCCGTTCGGACCGCGGAACCGCGACCAGTCTTCGGCGAGCAGGAAGACCTGCGCCCAGCAGATTGAAACGGCCGCCGCACCCGCTATCACTGTGCTTCGATATTTTGACACGCTCGTCAAGTATAGACTGGACGGGCGGAAACGAGAAGCGAAAACTGCTTACGAGGCCTGCGAACGCCGCAACCCGAACAGCGATGACAAGCTGAGCCGCGGTTCGGGTTCCTCGGAGCCGACGTCGCCGGAAAGCAGGCCGCGGGCGAACGACCTGATCGCTGCACCCGCGGCTGTTCCCTCCCCCAACGGTTGGCCTATCCGGACCGCCTGCTGCACGCCGCTGTAGTCGTTCGGAATCACGGCGGTCACCGGCGCCCCGATGGCCTTGGCGGCCTGCTCCGGGGTACGGCTCGATTTCGGATTGAAGCGATTGAGAATGACTTCCACCCTCTGGCCGAGCCCCAGTTGATCAAGCATCTGCATGTCTTCATGCGCCATGTAGAGACCGAGCGGCTCGGGAGTCGTCACGAGAAAGATCTTCGTGGACTCTCTCAGCGCCACCATCGAGGCCGGGTCGAGAGTTCCGGGCAGGTCCAGGCACAGTGTGCGGTACCGGCGCCTGGCGAAACGGATCAGACTGGCAACCTGAATCGGCTCGAGCCGCGCGTCGCAGAGGGGCTTGCCGGCGCGGGCGATATCGAGCCTGCCGATGTGGTGGACGCAGTGCCTCCAGACGTCCTCGTCAAGCGAGCCGGTACGAAGGGCGGCCTCGGCCAGCGAGGTTCCGTCCAGCAGATTCAAGAGCAGTCGGACCACGCCATTGTGCAGATCCAGATCCACCAGCAACGTCGTATTGTCATGCCGCTCGGCGGCGGCCGCCGCCGTATTCACAGCCAATGTCGAGGCGCCAAGTCCTGGCCTTGCGGGGAAAAAGGCATAGACTTTGTCGCTCTCGACGACCCTGGGCGGATTCCGCCTGAGCAGCGCCGCAATCCTGGCGAAAACAGGTCCGTACTGAGCCTCCTTGAGAGGGAACTGCAGAAACTCGTGGATTCCCTCGCGGATGGCGTCCACAGGGACAGCGTCGTCGCCTTCTTGAAGCAGGCCGACGGTCTGGAGGCCCGGCACCGCGCGGGAGGCAAGCCTGTGCAGTTCCGCCGCCATCGTGTAGTCTGCCATCGAGATCAACAGGACATCGGGCTCGGTCTCGCGGAGAATCCGGCCAAACTCGAGCGCGGCGGGATAGAAATCGAACCGTCCGGCTGCGAGATAACCGCCCTGGGCGGCCAACAGACCGGCGGTGAGGTTTCCGATCTCGAAATCGGTTCCGACAATGAGGGCGCGAGGCATCAGCTCTTTCCTCCATGCGCGGCCGTCCGATCGGCCTTTGTTCCAGCCAGCGTCAGACTCCTGAGTCCGGCGAACGAATCGCTTTGGCGGCGCTGCTTCCGCTCGCGCTTGGTTTCATACATCCGCCGGTCGGCCTCGGCAAGCAGCGCTTCTGCGTCCAGACCATGCTCGGGGAAGTGGGCGAAACCGGCGCTGACGCCCAGGTAGCCGGCCGAGAAGGAGTCGCGGCCGAGCGAAGCGATCGAGTCCTCGATCGCCTTGATTCGCGCCGACATCACATCCGGCGGGATATCGGGCAGGACAAAAACGAACTCATCTCCGCCCATTCTGGCGACAAAGTCGTCCGGACGCGCGTGCGATCTCAGCAGAGCCGCAACCTCCTTCAGCAGCCGGTTTCCTTCCAGATGCCCGAGAGTGTCGTTGACCTGTTTGAAGCCATCCAGATCACAGACCATGATGCTGAGCGTCGATTCCGCCCTGCGGCATCGGGCGATCTCGGAATCCAGATGCAGGAAGAGGGATGAAGCGTTCGGCAACCCCGTCAGTCCATCGAGCGCCGCCTTGTTCTGGGCCTGCTGGTAACTCAAGGCGTTCTCCATCGCTACGGAAACGCGCGATTGAATGGCCAGCAGAATCCTCAGGTGATCGCGATTGAATGCGTCGCGCGCCTGATGGTAGAGGGTGATCACGCCCTGCAGGCCTGTGCCCGCATGAAGCGGGACGGAGAGCGCGCTGCGCAGGGCCGTGGGAGGTCCGCCGCCGTTGCTCAGTCCCGGCTCCACCGCGGGAATTCCGTTGATGATCGACTTGCGGTTTGCCGCCACCCATCCGGAGATGCCGGCTCCCATTGGAATCCGCAGCTTCTCAAGGACGGCCGCCTCTTCACCGGCGGCAAAGCTCGTCACCAGCGAGTCGCCGTCGCGAACATAGAGAGCGATGGCGTCGAATGGGACAAGTCTTTTGAGACGCCCTGAAACCACCGAAAGGGAGTCCTCGAGCCTGAGACAGGCGCCGAGATCGTGAGTGATTTCGTGCAGGATCTGGACTTCCTGCCGCGCAGCGGCAATCGAAGAAAGGAAGGCCGAACCGGAATCGTAGGACTGCGCAACCGACTCCTCGAAACCGTTCGCCGGACCGTCCCCGACAGAAATGCTCAGGTTCTTCGGCAGCCGCGCAACCGAGCTGATCCGCACCTGCTGGGCCATCACTTCGAGTTCCTGGTACCGCCGCTCGAGAATCGCCACAACCTTGGGGTCGTAACTCCTGCCCTCTTCGGACGAAACCA
>CAYWST010000388.1:0-5332 GCA_964461075.1 uncultured Solibacteraceae bacterium
CGCCGTTGTCCACGACCTCGTCGCAATCATTGTCGACGCCGTCGCATTCCTCGAGAAGAACAAAGTCCCGGCTCCGGCCTACGCCAAGCAGGCCAAGGACGACGACAAGTTCATCAACCTGGTCGATCCGAAGTGGTCCGGAGCGCTGCCGGCTTCGTTCCTGTACGACAAGAACGGCAAAAAGGTGAAAGCGTTCTTCGGCGAGATCAACATCGCCGAACTTGAAGCGGCGATCAGGAAACTGCTATAGCGTCAGTGTGCGCTCTCTCACGCTGCTGATCCTTGGCGGGCTCCTCTCCGCCGCTCCTTCAAAGCACATCGTCTTCGTTTGCGGCGACCACGAGTATTCCGGCGAGCAGACGCTCCCGCTTCTGGCGGCCGAACTCGAAAAGCGGTACGGCTTCCGCACCACCGTCCTTAAATCGGCGCCCGACCAGAACGGGGAGACTGATATCCCGGGCCTCGAGGCTCTCAAGACCGCCGACCTGGCCGTCTTCTATCTGCGCTGGCGCAGGCTGCCCGCGGAACAACTCGCTCACATCGAAACCTATGTGAAGACCGGCAAGCCGCTCTTCGGCTTCCGCACCACGTCGCACTCCTTCAACTACCCGAAGGACTCGCCGCTGGCTGAGTGGAACCGATGGGCCGCCGGAACGTTCGGAGCGCCCCCGGGCTGGGGCGCCGACGGCCACACTCACTTCGGCCACCAGGCCAGCACCGACGTCTACCAGGTCCCCGGCGCCGGCAGCCACCCCATCCTCAAGGGCGTCGCTGAGAAATTCCACGTCCGGAGCTGGCTCTACCGCGTTCTCCCGAAATGGCCGCCGCCCGATGCCGCCCGCCTGCTAATGGGCAAGGCAATCGATCCCAACAAGCCGGCCGAGGACAATCCGGTCGCCTGGACCTGGAACAACGGCCACGGAGCGCGGGTCTTCTTCACCACACTGGGCCATCCGGAGGACTTCGCCGTCGAGCCCTTCCAAAGGCTGGTTGTCAACGCGATTCACTGGTGCCTCAAACGCGACCCCCGAAAGTGGAAAGGGCCCATGCCGATCAACGTGCCCTACCGCGGTATGGTGAAATCCAATTGAGGAGAGCCATGGCGAAAAAGTCTGAGGCGTCATCGCTGGCGCGAATCGGCATCGCTGTCGAACAAAAGCTGCTCGACCAATTCGACCATCTGCTGGAGCGGAAAAAGTATGAAAACAGGTCCGAGGGTTTCCGCGACCTCATCCGCGCCGCATTGATCGAGGAGCGCGTCGACGAAAAAGACCGGCCGGTGGTCGGGTCCGTGACGCTGCTCTACGACCATGAGAAGCGGCTGCTCTCGGAGAAGCTGACGGCCAAGCAGCACGAGCATCATCACGAGGTGGTCTCTTCGATGCACGTCCATCTGGACCATCACAACTGCATGGAGGTGATCGTCCTGCGCGGCCGCTCCGCCAACGTGCGCCGCCTGGCTGACAGCCTGATCAGCGCCAAGGGCGTGCTGTTCGGCAAACTGACGCTGGCGGAGCCGCCCGCCTGAGATGTTCAGCGATCAAGCCCTCGAGGCCTACCGTATCCTTGAACTCCCGCCGGGAGCGCCGGTCGAGGAGATTAAGTGCGCCTACCGCGATCTGGCCAAGGTGTGGCATCCGGACCGTTATCAAAATGAGCCGGTGCGCCTCCGGCTAAAGGCGGAATCGAAGCTCAAGGAGATCACCAACGCCTACCGGCTGCTGATGGAAACGGCCGCGGGACCGAGCGACCCCGATCCGATTCCCATGGACTTCGGCAGCGCCTGGGGCTATATCGACGAGCGCGGCGAGACGGTCATCTACCCGCAGTACGAAGCGGCGCGGCCTTTCTCGGAAGGGCTGGCCGCGGTGCGCGTGCTCGAGAAGTGGGGCTTTATCGGCCGCGACGGGCAGTGGGTGGTGAACCCGCTCTACGACGGCTGCGGCGACTTCTCCGAGAGCCTCGCCGCCGTGCTTTGGCACGGCAAGTGGGGCTATGTGGACCGCACCGGCTCGTTCGCCGTTGTGCCGCGCTATCAGGAAGCGGGGCCGTTCGAGAACGGGAGGGCCCGCGTTCGCCTGGGAGCCCGCACCGGCACGATCGGCCGCGACGGGCGCGGCGCGTTCGACCCCGGCGGATCGGGCCGCCGCGTCGGGCCCTGAGTCTTCAGCCGCTATTCGCCCCGGATGAGGTCGGCCCAGGTTTCGCGTTTCCGAACGACCGAGTAGCTCGAGCCGTCGACCAGCACTTCAGCGGGACGGGGGCGGGCGTTGTAGTTGGAGGCGGCCGCCATGGCGTAGGCGCCGGCGGTGAGCACGGCGAGGAAGTCGCCTGGAAAGACGTTGGCGACCTTGCGGCCGCGCGCCAGGAAGTCGCCTGTCTCGCAAACCGGCCCGACGATGTCGGCGACCACCGGCGGCAGCCGGTTTTCGCGCAGCGGAACGATTTCGTGGTGCGCTCCATAGAGCGCGGGGCGGATGAGTTCCGTCATCGAGGCGTCGATGATGACAAATTCCTTCGTGCCGTTCCGCTTCCGGTAGAGGACCCGGGTAAGAAGCGCGCCGGCCTCGGCGACGATGGAGCGTCCGGGCTCGAACAGCAGGTGGAGATCCTGGCCCGCGATGAGGGTCTTGATGCGGGATAGGAAAGCGCCCACGTCCGGCCTCGCCTCGCCGGGTTTGTAGGGGACGCCGAGCCCGCCGCCCAAGTCGAAATAGCGGATGGAGTGGCCGAGGGATCGCAGCCGGCCGACCAGAGCGAGCATCTTCGAGGCCGCTTCTTCGAGCGGCGCGGGATCGAGCAACTGGCTGCCGATGTGGCAGCTCACGCCCTCCATGGCGAGGCCGGGCAGGGCCCTGGCCCTTTCGTAGACGCCTTCGGCTTCGGCGATGTCGACGCCGAACTTGTGTTCGCGAAGCCCGGTGGAGATGTAGGGGTGCGTGGAGGCGTCGACATCGGGGTTGACCCGGACGGCGATGGTGGCTCGTTTTCTGAGCCGGACGGCGAGCGAGCTGATGAGGGCGAGTTCGGCTTCGCTTTCGCAGTTGAAGCTGTGGATGCCCTGCTCGAGAGCGTATTCGACCTCATCGCGCGTCTTGCCGACGCCGGAGAAGACGACCAAGGAGGGATCGCCTCCGGCCTGGATGACGCGATAGAGTTCGCCGGCGGAGACGATGTCGAAGCCCGCGCCGAGCGCGGCGAGCGTTCGCAGGACGCCGAGGTTGCCGTTGGCCTTGACCGCATAGCAGACGCGGTGGGGAACTCCGGAGAGGCCCGAGGCGTAATCGCCGTAGCGCGAGCGGATGGCGGCGGCGGAGTAGACATAGAGCGGAGTTCCCTCGCGCCCGGCCAGCGGGCCGAGTTCGAGCCTGTCGCAGAACAGAACTCCATTCTCATAATGAAACGGCTGCATCGGTTCGGAAACCCCTTCAATCGACTTTAAGCACAAGGGTGGTCTGATCGTCGAGAACCGGCGCGGTGTCGCGGAACGTCTCCAGATCCTCCAGAAGTCCGTGGGCGATGTCCTTCGCACGGTCGGCGCAATGGGCGGCGATGTAGCGCTGGAGATGGCGGCGGCCATACTCCTCGCCGGCGGGATTCTGCTGGTCGTGGACGCCGTCGCTCACGAGCACGATCAGGTCGCCCTGCTCCGCCTGAAAGACGGATTCCTCATAGTCCACCTGTGGGAGCAGGCCGACGGGCACTCCGGAAGCCTCCGGTTCGAGGATTGTCCCGCCACGGCAGACGAGCGGCGTCGTCTGTCCGGCGTTGGCCATGGTAAAGGTCCGCTCGTCCGACTTCCAGAGCATCACCAGGAGCGTAATGTAGCGGGCCGGGATCTGGCGCTCCATGAGGGTCTCGTTGAGGGAGCGGAGGAGCTGCGCGGGGCTGCGGCGGCGGGGCGCCGCGGCGCGGAGCAGGCCGCTGACGAGGGCGCCGTAGAGGGCGGCGGCGGCGCCTTTGCCGCTGGAGTCGCCGAAGGCGATCATGGCGTGTTCGGCGTCGTAATCGAAGAAGTCGTAGACGTCGCCGCTGACCAGGCGGGCGGGCTTGAGGCGCAGGCCGATTTCGAGGCCGGGCAGGAGCGGCGCCTCCGGCGGCATGATGATGGCCTGGAGCTTCGAGGCGGCTTCCAGGTCCTTCTGGATGGCCTGTTCGCGGCGGGCGATCTCTTCGTAGAGCCGGGCGTTCTCGATGGCGATGGCGATGGAGGGCGCGATGAGGCTGAGGGTTCTGACGTGATCCTCTGTGAACGAGCCGAGGCGCTCGCTTTCGAGGTCGAGCACGCCGATCACGCGCCCTTTGACAATCAGCGGGACGGCGACTTCCGAGCGGATGCCGGGATTGACGCCGACGTAGCGCGGATCGGACTGGGCGTCGGTGGCGAGAACGGCTTCGCGCTTCCGGGCGACATACCCGGTAATGCCTTGCGTAATGGGCAGACTGGCGTGCTGGGTGCGCTGGTCGTATCGGAGGCTGAACAGGCTCTTGAGCTCCTGCTTCTCCTCGTCGATCAGCATGACCATGAAAGCGTCGTAGCTGATGAGGCGGCGGATGCTGCGGGCGATCTTGTTGAGCAGCGCCTCCACGTTGAGAATGGAGCTGAACTCCTGGGCCATGCGGCCCAGGGTGCGCTGGGTCTTGTTCTGGCGTTCGACGCGGCGGTAGAGGCGGGCGTTGTCGATGGCTGAGCCGATGCGGGAGGCGATGAGCTGGAGCAGGGCTCGGTCCTGGGCGGTGAAGGCGTTTTCGAGGGTGGACTGGAGGTCGATGACGCCGACCAGGCGGTTGCGGACGAGCATCGGGACGGCGAGTTCGCTGCGGACGGCGTCGAGGGCGCTGAGGTAGCGCTGGTCCCGGCTGACTTCGCCGACGAGGACGGGCTGGCGGGTCTGGGCGGCGACGCCGGTGAGCCCCTCGCCGAGTTGGAGGGCGAGGTTCTCGACGATTTCCTGACGGTGGCCCTGGGCGTAGCGGATGCGGAGAACTTTGCGGCGGTCGCTCCAGAGGAGGATGGCGAACAGGTCGTGGGGGATGACCTGGCGGACGATGACGGCGATGCTTTCGAGCAGGTCGTCGAGGTCGAGCGTCTCGGCGGTGAGCGCGGAGACTTCGAGAAGGAAGTCGAGCAGTTCGGCGCGCTCGCGGAATCGAACCCGGGATTTTCTTTGAACTGCCATGGGAGTCACCGGGCCGCCTTCACGATGGCGACGCTGGCGCTGGCTCCGATGCGGCTGGCTCCGGCATCGACCATGGTTTGGAGATCCTCGAGAGTGCGGATGCCGCCGGAGGCTTTGACGCCAAGATCCATGCCGACGACGCGGCGCATGAG
>CAYWST010000389.1:0-762 GCA_964461075.1 uncultured Solibacteraceae bacterium
GGTTTAACGCCTGCAAGGCTCAGCATCGTCGGCGCAAGGTCGACAAAACCAACCCGCCGGTCTGTTGTCGAGCCCGCCTGCCACTGTTTTGGAGCGAGCCGCCGCCATTTCTCGGGAATCACCGCCAGAATCGACACGTTCAAGCCAGAGTTGTACGGGTATCGCTTGCAGCGCGGCAGGCCCGGGCCATGATCGCCGAAGAAGATGACAATAGTGTCTTCGGCCAGACCGTCCTGCTCGAGTTGTGCGAGAACTTTTCCCGCCTGGCCGTCCATGGTCGTCAGGTTGTCGTAATACTGCGCCCAGTCTCGCCGGACCTCTGGGCAATCCGGATGATAGGCAGGCACTCGCATCGCCGCCGGATCATGCACGAGCGTGTGCGGCTGCCGGTGAATCTGGCTTTCGTGCGTCGTCGTGAAATTGAATACAGAGAAGAACGGTTGCCCCGAGCCGCGGTTCCGCCAGTGCGCTTTGGCGCTCGACTCGTCCCACGTCCCTGCCGGCTTTGGGACATTGTAGTCTTCCTTGACGTTGTTGGAGGTGTAGTAGCCGGCATCCCTGAGATAGCCCGGGAAGAGCTTCATCGAATCGGGAAGCTTCACCATCGAGCGCATGTGTTCGGCGCCGGCCGAGGGGGGATAGACCCCGGTGATCATGGTTGTCCTCGCCGGCGCGCACACGGGCGCGTTCGACCACGCGTTGCGATACACGACTCCCTGCTTCGCCAGTTTGTCGAGGTGGGGGGTAGGCGCCCGCGGGGCG
>CAYWST010000389.1:772-5323 GCA_964461075.1 uncultured Solibacteraceae bacterium
TAGAACTGCATGAAGCGCGTGCCGTCGCCGGCGAGTTTGTCGAGGTGCGGCGTCCGCGCCTGCGGGTCGCCGCAAAACCCGAACTGCGGTCCCGTATCTTCGCAGGTGATCCACAGAATGTTCGGGCGCTTCCCGGCCTGGAACGCCGCCGCGCCCGCACCGGCCATCATTTCGCGTCGAGTCAACATCGTCATGCCTCCACCAGCGTTTCCACATGCGCCGCCACCGCCCGCGTCAAGCCCTCCAACGAGTATCCTCCTTCGAGCAGGCTCACCACGCGCCCATGACAGTGGCAGTCGGCGATCTCCAGGGCGATGGAGGTCAGCTCCCGGAAGTCGCCGTCGCCCAAAGTGAATCGCCCCAGCGGGTCGCCGCGCCGCGAGTCGAAGCCTGCGGAGAGGATCACCAGATCGGGTTTGTATTGCCGCATGGACGGCAGCAGTTTCTTCCGGAACGCTCCGGCAACCTCGGCATGGCCCGAACCGGCGGGCAGTGGACAGTTCATTGTTGTACCCGCGCCCGCTCCATCGCCGGTTTCGCCGGCCGCTCCCGTTCCGGGGTACCACGGCCATTGATGGGTGCTGAAGTAGAACACGTCCGGGTCCGAGTAGAAGATGTCCTGTGTCCCGTTGCCGTGATGGACGTCCCAATCGGCGATGAGGACTCGTTCCACGCCGTACACCCTGCGGGCGTAGCGGGCCGCGATGGCGGCGTTATTGAAGATACAGAAGCCCATGCCGCGCGAGGCGGTGGCGTGGTGCCCCGGCGGCCTGATGGCGGCGAACGCCCGCGTCACCGGCGTTGTGAAGACCTCATCCACGGCCGCCATCGCCATTCCGGCGGCAAGTTTGGCGCACTCGAACGAATGCTCCCCGAGGCCGGTGTCGCCGGTGCTCAGAGAGATCGCCTGACGCCGGACATCACGTTTTACCGCTGCCAGGTACTGCCGTGTGTGGACGAGATGGAGATCGTTCTCCGTCGCCATCCTGGGTTCGATGGGCGTCATTCTGTCGCGCATCTTCATCTCGTTGAAGACGCGCTTGAGCGCCCGGAACCTGTCCGGCGATTCCGGATGCCCGGGTCCTGGATCGTGCAGGATCATCCGGTCGTCAAATACGAGGCCAGCCTTCGACATCACATCTCGCCCCTCTCGGGCAATTCTCGCAAACCTGGCGGAACAACGCGTGGACCCCGCTCGTCCTAATGAATTGGAGCCACCCGAATGAGCGCCCTGTTGGAGCCGGAGGTCGCGGCAGTGCTGGAAAAGCCAGCCGGACGCATGCATCCCGGCCGCCGTCCGTTCCGGCGGATGAACGGCTTTGAACACTTCAAGGACCTGTTCGTCCAGACCCTGGCGAATCTGCGGCGAAACAAGCTGCGCAGCTTTCTGACGCTGTTCGGCATCGCTTGGGGAATTGCCAGTCTCGTGCTGATGTCCGCGCTCTCTGACGGATTCCGGCAGGGCCAGCGCAAGAACATGAAGCAGATTGGCGACAACATCGTCTTCGTGTTCGGCGGGGTGACGGAGGAGCAGGCCGGCGGCCAGCGAGCCGGACGATTCATCCGCCTGCGGCAGTCCGATCTCGCCCTCATTCGCGCAAGTTGTCCCGACGTGGACGTAGCCGCTCCTGAGTTCAAGAACCACAATGTCGCCGCGCGCAGCGCCACCAACTCCGGCCGGTTTCTCACCGTGGGGGTCAGCCCGGAGTATCTCAAGCTCCGGACTCTTCCGGTCGAGAAAGGCCGCCATATCTCAGGCGCCGACGTAAGCGGGACCCGCCGCGTCGCCGTGCTTGGCGCGAGCGTCCGCAAGCAGCTCTTCGAAAAGAACCCTTCCCCGCTCGGCGAGCGCATCTACCTGAATAACCTCCCCTACGAAGTGGTCGGGCTGATGGGCGAGAAGGAGCAGAACTCGTCCTACGACGGATGGGATAACGACAAGATCCTGATTCCGGAAACCGCGCTGCTGCGCGATCTGCCGCCCGATCGAAAAGTCTATGCGGAGGGCCGGCTGAACGGCTTTCTCTACCGTCCCGTCTCCACGGACCGCTGGGAGCAGGCTCAGGCGCAGGTGCGCGCGGCGCTGGGCCGCGTCCACGGCTTCCTGCCGCAGGACAAAGGCGCGCTCCGCGTCTTCGATTCCGTTGAAAGCGCCCAGATGTTCGACTCGATTTTCGACGCCACTGAGATCTTCCTGGCTGTCGTCGCCCTCGTGACGCTCTCGCTTGGCGGGGTCGGCGTGATGAATACCATGATGATGGCCGTCTCCGAGCGCACGCACGAGATTGGCCTCAAGAAGGCGCTCGGCGCGGCCAGCCGGCGCATCCTCACGGATTTCTTCCTCGAAGGTCTGCTGCTTGCCGTGCTGGCGGGCGCGGGAGGTCTTGTGCTCGTCTTCGCGCTGTCGGCAGTGGTGAACTCGCTGCCGCTGCCGGCGATGTTCTCCGGGTTGCCCATCCACTGGAAGACCATGCTGTTCGCCGCCGCGGCGCTCGGTCTCACCGCCGTGTTGGCCGCGTTGCCTCCGGCCAGGCATGCGGCCGGGTTGACGCCGGTGGAAGCGTTGCGTTTCGAGAGGTGAGGAGCGGACGATGAACTGGCGTTACATCTTCTCCGAATCCTGGGCTGCGCTGAAGTTTCACCGCAGCAGAACGCTGTTTACGACCCTCAGTCTGGCGTGGGGAGTCGCCTGCTTCGTCATCCTCATGTCCTATGGAAACGGCTTCGAGGCGGCGCTCACCAAGGCCTTCACCGCCGTCGGGCAGGACCTTGTCCTGACAGCCGGCGGACAGACCAGCGCTCAGGCGGGCGGACTTCGCGCCGGACGCCGGATCCGGCTCGAACTCGCTGACGCCGCCGCCGTCAAAGAGAGCGTTCCGCTGGTTGAGTATCTCAGCCCGGAGATCATGCGCCACGGGCTGAAGGGCCAGGTGCGCGGCCGTGAGAAGGAAGTGACGCTTCGAGCCGTCTGGCCGGAGTACTCTCTCGTCCGCAACATCATGATCAGCGACGGGCGCTGGATCAATGAAGAAGACCGCCAGCGGCAGCATCGCGTGGCCGTTCTCGGCGCCGAAGCCGCCAGGGACCTGTTCGGCGGCATGCCCCCGGTCGGCGAGGAACTGGTCATTAGCGGAATCCGTTTCACCGTCATCGGCGTGATGGACGCCAAGCTGCAGATCGCCAACTACAACCGCCGCGATAACCAGTGCGTTTTCATCCCTTACGACACCTTCAGCCTCTTCGGCGACACCAGGTACCCGTGGTTCCTCGTCTGGCGGCCCGCCACGCCCGATTCGCGCGACCGCGCCATCAGCATGGTCCGCGCCAAGCTGGCCGAACTCCACCGTTTCTCACCCACCGACGAAAAGGCCGTCGAAATCGTCGCCTTCAGCAAGTTCATGTCGATCATCACCGGCATGAGTCTTGCTGTGAAGGCGCTGCTCGGTTTCATTGGTGCGCTGACGCTGGCCATCGGCGGCGTCGGGCTGGCCAATATCATGCTCGCCAGCGTGATCGACCGCACCCGCGAAATCGGCATGATTCAGGCGCTCGGCGGGCGGCGCGCGATGATCCTGCGGCAGTTTCTCGTTGAGGCGTTCATCGTGGTCTCCGCGGGCGGGGCGCTTGGCGTCGCCGCGGGTTATGCTCTCACGCTCTTCATCGGCTCAATGCCATTCCTCGGACCCGCTTTCAAGGACAACACCGGCGCGGGCGACCTCCATCTGACGCTTTCCATGCCCGCCATCGCCGTCTCGATGAGCGTCTTGATGGTGGTAGGCCTTATCGCGGGACTGGCGCCCGCGCTCAAAGCCTCCCGCCTCGACCCCATCGCCGCCCTGCACTACGAGTAGGCTTCAATGAATCAGTCGCGCCCCACCCAGGCCGAGATGCCAATCCGTTGACCAACAGTCAGCGATCCGAAGCTCCTTCATGAGCGAGAGACCATGCGCGTCGGCCAGCGTGAGCCGCTGATCGGGGTAGGATCGCACAACTGCCCGCGCTCGAACGAGTTCAGCTTTGTCGAAACCGCGCACCGTCAGCGAGGGTAGCGCGTCGAGAAAAGCCAGGAACTGAGCGGCGCGTCTCTGATCGTAGCGGCGCAGGAACCAGCCATGACCCTCCGCGATCACGAGCGTTGAGGTCATTAACCTGGGTGGAGCGGCGAACAGCCTCTTGAAAAAGGGATGTGCGTTGTCAGACCGGTCAAGAAACGCAATGAACGCCGAGGTGTCGACGTAGCAGTCAATCTTTGCTGTCATAGACAACCTTATCGATGGATTGACTCGATGCTGGATTGCCGCTTTCGACGAAACCCGCATATTTCATCCAAGGACCTTGCCCTCGCGCCGGCAACGCCTCCCGCACCGCTCGGCGCACGAACTCCGCCACTGAGATGCCGAGGACCGCCGCTTCCCGTTTTGCCGCTTCATACTCCTCCTTGTCGAGGCTGATCTGAGTCCGGATCATGATATCACTCCCTGTGGGAAATGATAACAAGATGATGAGTCGGCTCATGCGTCGATATACTGACCCAATGACTCGAGGGCTCTT
>CAYWST010000390.1:0-2031 GCA_964461075.1 uncultured Solibacteraceae bacterium
CGATCGGCTCGCCGCGGACGTTGAAGCTGGTATTGACAAGCACCGGACAGCCGGTGATGCGCTTGAACTCGCCCAGCAATTCCCAAAGCAAGGGGTTGAACTCGCGAGACACCGTCTGCAGCCGCGCCGAACCGTCCAGATGAGTGACCGCCGGGATCGCGCTGCGCACCCGCCGCAGTGCTGCCGGTGACAAGCCCTCCATGGCCGATCCCGTCCGTTCAAAGCCGCGAACCTGATCGACGAACAGCATGTAGGGGCTCGGCTCGCCGGGCTCGAAGCACTCTCTTGCGTCCTCGGCGCGCACCACCGGCGCGAACGGCCTGAACGACTCGCGGAACTTGATCCTCAAGTTCAGCTCCGATTGCATCTCAGGTGATCTCGGGTCCGCCAGAATCGATCTGCCGCCGAGCGCGCGAGGTCCGAACTCCATCCGCCCGTGAAACCACCCGAGCACCCGCCCGCCGGCCAGCGCAGCGGCTGTTCGCTCAAGGAGCGCGGCGCGATCGAGTTTTTCGTACGACGCGCCCAGCGACTTCAGCAGCGCTTCGATCTCGTCATCCGGCCATGCCGGACCGAGGTACGCACCTCGCATCGCGTCTGTGGCGTCGACGTTCCGTCCCGCCGTTCGCCTGTGCAGGTAATGCCACGCCAGCGCCGCACCCAACGCTCCGCCGGCATCGCCCGCCGCGGGCTGCACCCAGACGCGATCGAAGACGCGGGCGTCCCTCAAGACCGAATTCGCCACGCAGTTCAGCGCCACGCCGCCGGCCATGACGAGAGACGCTTCGCCGGTGCGCTCCCGCGCCGCTCGCCCGAGTCTCACGACAGCCTCGTTCAAAACGGCCTGCACCGACGCGGCAAGGTCAGCATGCCGCTGCTCCAAGCGGCCCTCCGGCGTTCGAGGCTCGCCTCCGAACAACGCGTGAAAGGACGGGCTCGTCATGCGGTCGCCGACTTCGTAATCGAACATCTCCAGGTTCAATTGAAATGAACCGTCTTCCCGCAACGCGACTACGCGATCGAGAATCAGGTCGCGATGGACCGGCCGTCCGTACGGCGCGAGCCCCATCAGCTTGTACTCGCCCGAGTTCACGCGGAAGCCGCAGTAGGTCGTAAACGCGGAGTACAGCAGCCCGAGCGAATGGGGAAAGCGGATCTCGGTGAGCAGCCGCAGATCGCTGCCTCGGCCATGCCCGATGGTGGTGGTGCTCCACTCGCCGACGCCATCCAGCGTCAACACCGCGGCCGATTCGAAGGGAGAAGGATAGAAGGCGCTCGCCGCATGGCTCAGATGATGCTGGCTGAAGAAGAGGCGCGAGCGCCAGTCGACGGTTTCGTCCAGGCTGCGCAGACGTTTGAGCAGCTCCTGCTTGAGCAGCAGCTTGTCGCGAAACCACACCGGCATGGCCTGCCCAAAACGCTTTCGCCCGCCGGGCGCGCGTTCGAGAAAGCTCTCCAGCAGCCGGTCGAACTTCAGAAACGGTTTTTCGTAGAAAACGGCCGCCGCCAGGTCCCTGGCCGTGATGCCCGCCTGCCGCAGGCAATATTCGATGGACTGCGCGGGGTAGCCGGGATCGTGCTTTCGGCGCGTGAAACGCTCCTCCTGCGCCGCCGCCACAATCTCGGCCCCACGCGTCAGCGCGGCGGCGCTGTCGTGGAAGTATGCCGAGATACCCAGGACCCAATCGGCTGCCATCGGCTCAGAAGAAAGGATAGAGGAAGGGCGAGAGCGCCGCCGGCGTCACCAGCAGCAGAGCGATCAGCAGGAACAGCAGAATCAGCACCGGCGCGAGCCAGAGCTTCTTGTGCTCACGAAGAAAGGCCGCGAAATCGCGGATGAAATCGAGCATCTTTCAAAATGGCCTGTCGAAACGCGGAGCGCTTTCGACATCGAATTCACGCCACCTCCCCTCGCGCTCGGGGCGCGCCTTTCGCGAGAGGCGCCAAGACAGGGCGACAGGGGTAAAGATGACGTAGTACCAAAGGCCGAGGACGATCCGGCTCAGCAACTCCGCGGCCCGGTCGGAGAGC
>CAYWST010000390.1:2041-3331 GCA_964461075.1 uncultured Solibacteraceae bacterium
ACAGGAGCCGGGCCGCTTTCGATGCGAAACCTCCCAGCGATTTCGGAGGACGAAACGCCGAAACCAGAAGGATCGCCGCGAACACTCCGGCGGCGGCCGCCGCGGAAATCCAACCCTTGCTCGCACACCAGCCCGCCAGAGCCGCCGCCAGGCATCCCCAGACGCAGAACACCTGCTTTGAGGTCGAACGTTTGCGCGCGAAGGCGCCGGGGATGGAATCGACCAGGCTCATGGTGATTGGTAAGCTCTCATCATGCCACAGCGCAGATCCCGTCTCCGCACTGCGGTCTTCTGTCTGATGGCGGCGGTGTTGGTTCTGGGCGCCGCGGAGGCCTGTGGCAGGCTTGTTCTCGTTCTCCGCGGAGTGGACTACGCTCCCCGGTGGGCGCTCCAACACACCGCTCTGTCCGTCATCCGCCGGCTCTCGCCCGGCGCCGACGGGATCCGGTTCGAGAAACCGCTCGCATTGGCGGACGCTCAAGTCGGCTACCGCTGTATTCCTGGAGTCCATCGCCTGGCCATGGTCCACGGCGGCGAGCGGAAGGAGTTTCGTGTCACGATCGGCGAGGACGGCTACCGGGTAACCGGGAGCGGAAAGGCCGATCCGTCGAAACCCGTGGTTGCGATTCACGGATGCTCGTACACGTGGGGCTTTCTACTGAACGACGAAGAGACCTACCCTTGGAAGCTCCAGTCGCTTCTGCCTGAATACTCGGTGCGGAACCTCGCGCAGAACGGCTTCGGAACGGCTCATGCCTGGCTCCAGGCGCGTTTGATCGAACCGGCGCCGGCAGTGGCGATTGCCGCTTACGCCGCTTTCCACAAGCCGCGCAACAGCCCGAGCCAGGAGTGGATGCGGCAGATGGTGGCCGCCGGCGACGCCTTCAATGTTTCTCGAATCTCCTACCCGTGGGTGTCGCTCCAGCGCGGCCTTCCAGTGGTGGAACTCAAACCGGTAGGATTCGGCACGGCGCAAGGGCCGGTCGGCAATCCGCCTGACGCGGCGGCGGAAGAGGCCAACACCATCGTTCTGCTGCGTGACATTGCGGCCCGATATCGAGCCCGGGGCGTGCGATTTGGAATCGCCTGCTTCACGGGCGTTTCAGACCCTGTGATCGAGCGTCTTCGATCGGATGGGGTTCCCATCCTCGACCTCAGCCTCGGCTCACCGGACTACTTGCCCCGTGAATACAAGATGCCGCCCTGGGACGAGTTTCACCCCGGTCCCAGGACGGCATCGATCTACGCGGAGCGGTTAGCGGGGTATGTGCGGCGGTCCAAAGAGTGGCG
>CAYWST010000390.1:3341-5290 GCA_964461075.1 uncultured Solibacteraceae bacterium
CAGGGGAGCCGCGCCACAATTTGGAGCATTGGCCCTCTCATCCCATCTCAGAAGTTGATGCGGCCGGAGAGCTGCAGGCTGCGGTTGTCGCCGACGGTGGAGGTGATGCGTCCCACCGTGGGGGAGCCGATGTTGGCGTTCGGGAAGCCGAAGTACGGAGTGTTGAAGAGATTGAAGGCTTCAAAGCGGAAGTTGAAGCCGATCCTTTCCGTGATTCGGAAGGTCTTCACGATGCTCATGTCGATGTTGACGACGCCCGGCGAGTAGAGCACGCCGCGGGCGACGTTGCCGTAGTTGTTCGGCGCGGGTGCGCGGAAAGCCGTGGCGTCGAACCAATAATAAGGATCGGGGTTGTCCAGCCGGCCGTCGGCGATACGGTCGGGCCAGCTCGGAGCGCCGTTGTTGACGCCGTTTTGGAGACCGACATTGAACGGCCGGCCGGTAGTGGCGGTGACGATGCCGCCAAGCTGCCAGCCGCCGGCGATGCCGTCGAGGACCTTGTTTTCAATATTCATCTGGCGGCCCTTTCCGAAGGGCAGGTCGTAGAGACCATTGAACACCGCGCGGTGGCGGACGTCGAAGCCCGACGCGCCGCGGTAGCACTTGATGCAGGTCACCGTCAGCGGACCGCCGCTGGCGCCGCCGCCCGACGCAGGCGAGCCGCCGTAATCGAGGCTTTTGCCCCAGGTGTAGACCCCGAGGAACTGCAGGCCGTTGGAGAAGCGCCGGTCCACCTTGGCGGTCATGCCGTGGTAGGTGCTGCTGTTCATCGGCTCAAAGATGGTGACGCTGGGGATATTCCGGAGCGCCTGGATGGGTCTGCGGTCCTCCACACTGCCCGCGCCGAGACGGACTTCCTGATGGTTGAATGCGTAGAGCAGATTCAAGCCGCGGCTGCCGACGTAGCCCAACTCGGCCATCCAGGAGGGGCCAAGCTGCCGCTGGATGGTGAAGCTCCAGGTCTGCGCGTACTGCGTGGGGTTGTCGAAAGAGTAGCCGCGAACGACAGGACGCCGGGCGTTCACTTCCGCGGTGGACGCGGGCTTGAGCGGCACCAGCGGGCCAAAGGGCTGCTCAATGCGAGGAACCGCCGAGTAGTCCGTCAGGAAGTCGCTGTAGCTGTAGCTTTCGCTGAACAGGTGGGGCGGGCCTTGAGTGAGCATGTTCGAGGCCGAAACGGGCTCGGGGAAGAAGCTCAGGGCGTAGCCGCCGCGGAGGATGGTCTTCTGGTCGCCCGTCACGTCATAAGCGAAGCCGAACCGGGGCCCGAAGTTGTTGAGATCGGTATTGCGGAGGGTTCGGCTGTATCCGCCCTCGTTGGCATAGGCGAACATGAGCTTGGTGACGTCAAAGCTGGTCATGCGGTCGTACTTTTCGGTCTCCGGAGAGTAGATTTCGTACCGCACCCCCATGTTCACCGTCAGGCGGGAGCTGACTTTCCAATCGTCCTGGAAGAACCATGCATTTTCCCAGGCGCGCAAGCCGGGGACGCCGAGAAGGAAGCCGCGTTGCCCCGCCTGGACGAGCCCCAACAACATGGAAGCCCATCCCGAGCCTCCGGTTCTGGTGACGGGGTCGGAGACAAAGCCGCGGTTGAACTGCAGCAACCCACGGGTGTCCGCGTTGGTGAATGGGGACACGTCGCGCCGCACCACGTGATATCCGAACTTGAGGTTGTGCTTCGCCTTGGTCCAGTAGAGGTTGTAGTCGAGCTGGTAGTTGACTTGACGCGGCCGAGCCGGCAGGAAGTTCGGCCCTCCGCTCAAGCCGGTGAAGTCCGCGATGTTCATCGAGGCGATGCCGCTCGAGTTATCGGTCAGGTTGATATTCCTGATGCCGAGCGAATCGGAAGCGGGAATGCCGTAGTCGGAATGGAACGTCGAGGGGTTGGTCCGCGCCCAGCCGGTGCGGAACTCGCCGACCAGCGTCGGGCTCCAGACACGGCTCCA
>CAYWST010000391.1:0-5245 GCA_964461075.1 uncultured Solibacteraceae bacterium
CATCGGACATGTACGTGATGTGTCCCACCATTCGCGCGACGGCCAGGCCGCGCGCCGGGAGTTCGCCCCCGTAGTAGTCTCCATCGGCGAAGTTCGGGTCGGCCAGGATGGCCTGCCGGCCGGTTTCGTTGAAGGCGATCTGCTGCGCGCTGTGGCGCGCTGTGCTTGCGATCGGGATGCAAGACTCCACGATTTCCGGATAGGCCACCGCCCACTCGAGAGCCTGCATCCCCCCCATCGAGCCGCCCGTCACGCTCAACAGCCTCTCGATGCCCATCGAATCGATCAGCATCTTCTGCAGCCGCACCATGTCGGAGATCGTGATCCCAGGAAACCGAAGCCCCCAGGGCTTGCCCGTCCGCGGATCGATGGAAGAGGGCCCCGTCGTCCCGCGGCAGCCTCCGATGACGTTTGAGCAGATCACGAAGTAGTGGTTGGTGTCGAACGCCTTGCCTGGCCCGATCATGTTGGACCACCAGCCCGGTTTGCCCTCGTGATCGACTCCGGCCGCGTGAGCGTCGCCCGAGAAAGCGTGCTCGATCAGGATGGCGTTGGATCGTTCGGAATTCAGCTCGCCGTAGGTCTCGTACGCAACGGTGACGTCGCTGAGCCTCTCTCCGCAGTCAAGCGCCAGCGAATCGAAACGGGCGAACTGAGTCTCAACCACCATTTCTTCAACTGTACCAACAGAGAGGGGTTATTCCCGGCCGAGTGGTCTTCAGCGGAGGGTGATGGCCGAGAACATCCGCGAGTCCGCGAGCCGGTCGCGCCGCCAGCTATGGAACTCGGACCCTCCGCAGAATGTGCATGGCGCGTTCTCCCCGTCGATGCGCGCGGGTGGAACCCCCGCCCGGGCCAGAATGCGCAAGTTCGCCTTCCGAAGGTCCACTCTGGTCGTTCGATCAAGGTCTCGGCGCTCGGGAAACAGCTTCTGGAACAGCGGGGCGACCTCCGGCCCGACTTCAAAGCAGCATGGCCCGATGGACGGACCTAGAGCGGCCAGAAGATGCCGGGGCTCGCAATCGTACCGCCGAGCCAATTCCCGCACGGCATGTTCCGCGATCCCCTCCACCGTCCCCCGCCAACCCGCATGGACCGCCGCCACCACCTTCCGCACCGGGTCCGCCAGCAGGATCGGCACGCAATCGGCGGTCTTCACCGCCACCGCCACTCCGGGCGCGGACGAGATGAGCGCGTCGCCCTCCAGGTCCGGACTCCAGCAGGAGGCGTCCGCCGTGATGGTGGAGTGAACCTGCTTCAGAGAGAGATACGGTCCGGCCGGGGAACGGACCGCCGTCCCGAAGCCGTGCTCCAGCCACTTCTCGCCCGCGAGCAGGCTGGATCGCCACAATCCGTCGCTGGAACGCTCGATCACGCCGCCGGATTCTGCGTCTGAGCGATCATCACGCGGCTCTTGAACTCTTCGAGCATCGATTCCTCGAGCCGAACCTCGGTGGGCCGTTGAATCAGGCTCATCTGGTCAATCTTGTCCTGTAGTTTGAGCAGGCCGTAGAAAAGGTTCTCGGGACGAGGCGGGCAGCCGGTGACGTAGACGTCGACCGGCACGATCCGGTCCACTCCTTGCAGAACTGCATACGTGTTGAATGGCCCGCCAACGCTCGAGCAGGCGCCCATGGAGATCACAAACTTCGGGTCCGGCATCTGGTCGTAAATCCGCTTGAGCACCGGCGCCATCTTCAAGGTCACCGTTCCCGCCACAATCATCAGGTCCGACTGCCGCGGACTCGGGCGGAACACCTCCGCCCCGTACCGGGCGATGTCAAACCGCGAGGCCGAACTGGCGATCATCTCGATGGCGCAGCATGCCAGACCGAAGGTGAGCGGCCAGAGCGAGGACTTCCGCGCCCAATTGAAAACGTAATCGACAGAGGTCACCAGAACGCTGCGTTCGTTGGGGTTCTCAAGATACATAGGCTTCCGCCGCCTCCGATTGTATCAGGACCGAACAGTCCCGAATTCGCTTCGGTACCACTCCAGCGTGGCTCTCAATCCCGCCTCAAAACTGAATTGGGGCGCGTGGCCCAGAAGTGTGACCGCCGCAGAAACGTCCGCCTGCGAGTGACGAACGTCTCCGGCTCTCTCCGGGCCGTACTCCGGTTCAATGGAGACGCCCTCAATCCCGCACAGCAGCTTCCACGTCTCATTGAGCGTATGGCGCCCGCCGTTCCCCGCGTTGAATGTCCGCCCGGAAACGCCCTTCGCTCCCGCGGCTTTCAGGCACAGGGCGACGACATCCTCCACGAAGGTGAAGTCCCGGCTCTGCTCGCCGTCGCCGTAGATCGTCGGAGCCCGCCGCTCCAGCAGCCGCCTGATGAAAATCGAAAGAACCCCGGAGTATGGACTCGACGGGTCCTGCCGCGGCCCGAAGACGTTGAAGAACCGGAGCGAGACCGTCTCCAGCCCATAGCAATCGGAGAATACGCTGGCGTAATACTCGCCCATCAGCTTCTGGGCCGCGTACGGAGACTTGGGCCGCGGCGCCATCGTCTCCACTTTGGGGAGGACTTCCGCATCTCCGTAGGCGGAGGAGGAGGCCGCGTAAACCACCCGCCCCGCCCTGCCTTTGCTGGCCGCCAGAAAGACGTTGAACGTCCCGTCGATATTCGAGCGGTGGGATGGAACCGGCTCGGCGATTGAGCGCGGAACCGAGGGAATCGCGGCCAGATGGAACACCACCGGCGCGCCGGCGATCGCGGGAGCGATCGACTCGTAGTCGCAGATGTCTGCTTCGAGCAAATCCACTCTCGCGGCAACCTCGGCAAGGTTCGCCCTCTTGCCCGAACTGAGATTGTCGATGACGGTCACCCGTTCCGCCCCCGAGCGCAGCAGACCCCTCACCAGCGCACTGCCAATGAAGCCCGCGCCTCCTGTCACGACCGGTTGGCTCATAGGTTTTCAATGATCCCGTTCAGGTAGCGCAGCGATTCCGGCGCAATCCTTTCCGGCCCGGGCGAAAAGTCAAACGCCTCCAATGAAATCCAGCCCGCATAGCCAAGCCGCTTCAGAGCCTTCAGCACGGGCGCGAAGGCGTAGTCTCCGGTTCCGCAATGCCCGCCATCGGTCTCGTTGACGTGAACGTGCCGAATAAACTCGAAATGCCGCTCAATCAGCTTTTCGTGGGCCTCGGTTTCGTCAACCGCGTTGTGCGTGTCGAACATCGTTCTGACCGCCGGGCTGGCGATCTCCTTCACCAGCGACACCGCCTCATCCAGCGACCCGATCACGTCTGTCTGATTCGCCGGCAGGGCCTCGATCAGCAACTGTACGCCTCGATCCTCCGCGTGCCCCGCGACCCCTTTCATGCCCTCGACAAACCGCGCCGTCGCCTCGGCGCGCGTGGATCCTCCCGTCGTGCACCTCTGCAATGGACTCCCAAACACCATCACGCCCTTGTCGCCCAGATCCGCGCATAGATCGATCAGGTTCCTGATGTGCAGCCAGGAGCGCTCCCGCAGATCGTCCTCCGGCGTGGTCACGTGAAGCCCCTTCGGCGCCACCATCAGCCAGTGCAGACCAACGAACGTCAGCCCCTCGCTGATGATGATGTCCCGGTAGTTCTTCCTCGCTGCGGCGCTGATGTTGGCCGGGTCTTCCGCCAGCGTGAACGGGGCGATTTCGATCCCCTCATAGCCGGTCTCCCTCATGTGGCGGCAGGCCCTGTCGAATTCCCATCCTTGATAGACCTCGTTACAGATCGCGTGCCGGAATTGGTAACCCATGGGAAATAAGTGTGCTTTCACAGTTTACCCGATTGCCGGCCGTTTCGATCCGCCCGGACTGCGCTCCTTGGCGTTCGTCCGCCTCCCCCCGAGCCGGATCACATGGTTCTAAGGAGTTTTCCGGGCGCTACTACGGAGTTCGGTGGGTTGCTGGAAGGCCCATCTACAAGGACTATAGAACTAGTACAGGACAGCACGGAGGACTAGCATGAAGAGGATCTTAGGGCTGAGCCGATCAGCCATCTCCGAAGCTCGAAGCCGGTTTACGCACCTTGTCCGCTGGTCCTCAGCAATGGGATGCCAGGGACAGGATTTGGTGGAGTACGCTCTGATGGCTGGGTTTGTTGCGGTCGCGGTCGCTGCCTTTATCCCTTATACGGTTACGGGACCGATCAGTTCGATCTTCACAAAAATCAGCAACTATCTGATCGTCAAGGGCAATGGTTGACTTGGAGGAGGCAGCGCGACGGTGTCCGGCCTCGGAGCGCCGTCGCGCTGGGTTTGTTCCCGGATGCTCACCTCACCGGGTGGCTAGGCCCGCGATGAGGCAGCAAAGATTGTAGGCCACCAGCAAAGCAAAGAAAACATTGGCCTTCGAAAGAAGCTTCATCCTGCCGAGCCACCAGCAGTAGGCCCCCAGCCCCACAGCCAGCAACTTAATCATCAGAAGCCCCACAACGGGATTGCCCGCGGCGGACATCGCCCCGCGGACAAAGGGGTTGGCTTCCTGCACGCCTCCGAGCAGGAAAGCCAGAGTTGAAAGCATGTCCAGCAACTGCATATACCCGAACAGCAACAGCGGCTTAAGACTCGGGTTGGATGTTGTTGATCGCAGTGTTGGGCTGCCGAGCCCATGAGAAGTCGAAGCCATAGCGATGCTTCCATTTGGCCAGGTTCCTTTGGTGCGCAAAAGAACCGAATGACTCATTTGGGCGGCGCTTTGGTTCTGGTACCCGTCAAGCCAGATCGAAGGACTCGCCCCTGGAGGGGACCGAGACGGGAACCCGGTATCTCTGTTCGACGGCGCGGGCCAATGCGGCGGACTGAGCCGGTTCGCCGTGGACGAGGAAGACCCGCTTGAGCGACGGGCTTATCGGCTCCAGCCACTCCAGCAGCTCTCTCTGGTCGGCATGACCGCTTAGCTCATTGAGCTTGACAACTTCGGCCCGAAGCTGGTGCGGCTCACCAAAGATATTGACTTCAGGCCACTTGTCGACAATTTTGCGGCCGAGCGTGTTCTCCGCCATGAAGCCGGTCACCAGCACCGTATTGCGGCTGTCGCCGATGTTGTTGGCCAAATGGTGAAGCACGCGACCCGCCTCGCACATCCCCGAAGCGGAAACGATCATCATGGGGCCCTTCAAGTCGTTGAGCGCCTTGGACTCGGAGACTTCCCGCACGTAGCGGAGCTGGCGGAATCCGAAGGGGTCTTCGCCGTTCCGGATGAAGCGGTTGGTGTCCTCATCAAACAGGTAGGGATGGCGCCTGAACGCCTCGGTGACGTT
>CAYWST010000392.1:0-5241 GCA_964461075.1 uncultured Solibacteraceae bacterium
GCCGACGCCAAAGGCTGCCTGCGCGTCCTCAAGGCCGCGCGCATGGCCGACCCCGCCAAGCGCATCACCGTCGACTTCCAGCAGCGCTACGGCAAGGACTACCGCAAAGCCCATGCCCTCGTGAAGTCCGGCGAACTCGGCGCCATCAAGTTCGTCCGCGGCGCCTGGATCGGCAACGGCCCTCCCATCAAGACCGGCGTCCCGCCCGCCGAAGAGAAGATCCGCAATTGGTACTTCTACCGCGAAATGTCCGGCGACATGATCATCGAGCAGGATTGCCACAACATCGACGTCGTCAACTGGTTCACCGGCTCTCACCCCAACTGGGCCGCCGGATGCGGCTCCAGAATGGTCCGCACCCAGATCGGCGACATCTTCGATAACATCGCCGTCAGCTTCAAGTTCGAAACCGGTCTCAACTTCTCATTCGCCGCAACCCAATTCGGCCGCCAGACCGGCTGGGCCGACATCGGCGAGACCTTCGTCTGCGAAAAGGGAACCGTCCACACCTCGCGCAACGGCGTCCGCATTCATCGCGGCGATAGCAAGGTGGTCGAGGAATACGCCACCAAGTACGACATCACCATCGACGCCGTCAACGAATTCATCGAGGGCGCCCGCACCGGCAAGATCGAAAACGCCGCCTTCCACGCCGTCGATTCCACGCTTACCGGCTATATGGCTCTCATGGCCGCGGTGAAGGGTCAGCCTATCACCTGGGAACAGACCCTCAAGCTGTAGCGCGCCTGTCGCGCTTCAACTGGCTTTCTTCACACTGACGCCGCCGTTCACGGTCCGCAGCTTGACCAGCGGGCCGCCGGAGCCTAGCGTCAGGCTGACCCGCTTGTTCGCGCGGTCGCTCTGCTTCATCTCGCCGCCAAAATCCGCGCTCAACCCGCCATGCACGGTCGAAGCCTCGATCCGCGCCGAATACGCCTCCGGCACGTTCAGTTTGACGCCGCCGTTCACAGTTCTCAGGTCGATCCCCTCGCCCTTCCACGTGGAGCCGTCAAGCGCCATCGAGATGCCGCCGTTCACCGTCTCCCCGTTCACCGTTCCGGCCACTTCCGCGAACTTCGGCGCTCCGTTCACCGTTCTGGCGGTCAGGCGGCCGCTGACCTGCGAAACCGAGATGCCCCCATTCACCGAATGCAGCGCCAGATCCTGCTCTTTGGGAACGAAAACCTCAAAGCTCACGCTCCACCAATTGTTCTTGCCGGCCCATCCGTTTGACTTCGGCCCGTCTGATCTGATCTTCGAGTCTGAGGTTTCCACCCGCACTTCTTTGAGCATCGCCTCCGCTTCGGTCCTTGTCCCGGCGTTCGCCCGAACTTGCGCGCGGACGAGGATTTCCGTCCCCTCCCAGCCCTGCACCCGGATCGATCCGTTTGGAGCGGCTTCCACTTCCAGCCTCCCCGACGCGGTCATCGCCGTCTCCCTCATCTCGCACGCCGTTTCGCCCCCGCTCCCGCCCCGCTGGCCGTCACAGGAGAGCTTCCTCTCCTGTCCCGCCGCAACGAAACAGACCGCGAACAGACTCGCCGCCGCCAACGTCAGGTTCCTCGTCCACATGGTATGAATGCAACCTCCTTCCCTGGAATAGACGAACGGGACGCGCTTTGCGCCCCTCCCCTTCGCGTCGGCGCCGCCTATAGTTTACAGTCGCATCCAAGGTTCACTTCAACCTCGCCATCCTCGAACACCACCTCGTCTTTCACTGGCGAAGTCGCCGAATACCGGGCCGCCGGCGCCTTGCTTGTGAAGCGCGTCGCCTGTCTCACCCGCTTCGATCGCCTCGAAACCGTGCAAATGTTCCACACGCCGTCCCGCGGCCCTGCGAACACGATCGTGTCATTGTCTCGCGCTGCATCGTGCGGCCAGTTGTGAATCCGCTCAGCGGCGATCGTCTCCACGGGGCCGCCATCCGCCGCGTGTTGCGCTGCCGGGCCCGCTGACGTGACGAAGCCCCTGACCTTCCGGCCGGGGGCTTCGTCGGTTGCGGAAATCGGCGGCCCTTACTTCGGGCAGCCGAGTTTCTTCAGGTCCTTGCCGTCCAGAGTCTTCGCTCCCGAGAACGCCGCCGGCAGTTTGGTCCCCTTCGGAACCAGCCAGACTTCAACGCGACGGTTCTGATCGGCTGTGGAAACCATCGAACCGCGGCGCTCGCTGGCGGCCGGCCGGGTCGAGGTGCCGCAAAGGCCAGGCTGGAAGTCCGACGTCTGCGTCGTGCCCGTCCAGTCAACCTTCACACGGGACATGTCGATCTTCGCGCACGTGCCGGTTCCGCCCGTCAGGACGGCCACCACGTTCTCGATGCGCTGCTGATCAAGGGTCTTCTTCACCTTGCCCTTCGGCGTTTCATCGTTGTCGAAGTGCCCGATCAGGATCACTTCGTAATCCGGATCGGACGCCTTCGGAGCCAGTTCCTCCAGCAGGACGCGCTTGCCGCAGTTGTTCACCCGCGCGCTGCCCTTGCTGAAGATCACGTCGGAGAAGCGGATCGCCTCGGGGACGTAGTCAACCTTCACCGCCACACTGCAATTCGCGCTCATGCCGCGGTCGTCGGTCACCCGGCCCGTGATCGTCACCGTCTTGGACTGGATCTTGCCGCCCTGTTCGAAGCGCACGCTCTTGGAATCGAACGCCGCCTTCGGCGATGTCGGATTGGTGATCGAACCTTCGGTCACTGACCATTGCAGCGACGTCGTCGAGCAGGCCGAACCCGTCACGTTGGCGTTGAGGTTCGCCGTTTGTCCGTAGTTCAGGGTCGCCGGAATCGCCGAGCAGCCCGTGATCGTCGGAGCTTTGTACTCCTGCACGTTCAGGCTCAATGTCTTCGCTTTCGCCGTGCGGATCGGCATGCCGGCGGTGTTCTCCGCTTCGACATCCAGCTCGATCATATAGTTCCCTGCCCGGTCGGGCGTAAAGGTCAGTTCCGGCGAATTCGAACCCGTCGGCTGCCCGTTGACCTTCCACTTGTAGGTCAGCCGCCGGCCGTCCGGATCGGACGGATTGGCCCGCACCGTAATCGCGCGGCCCTGGCAGAGTGTGCCCGTCCCGCCCGTGATCGCTCCGCCGTTCAGGTCGCGCAAGGCCCCCGGCTTAGGCTCTTCCTTCGCGGGAATCGGCTCGGCCTTCTTGCCCATGTACCACGTCAGGCCGACGGTCGTCTGCACGCCATTCAGCTTGTCGTTCCTGGGAATGTAAACCGTATTCGTCGAGCGGTCGGGAAGCCCGTAGGTCGGGTTCTTGCTCAGAAGACCGCGAACGTCGAAATTCAGCCCGAAATGATCGGTCAGATGCACCTTGAGCCCGCCGCCATACTGCAGACCTACCTCGGTCTTGCCGGTCAGCGCCTGCGCCCCATACTGCGGATTCGCTCGCGCGGACGCCTTGCCCGTATCCGTCGGCGTGTAGTTGTTGGCGGAAACAGCTGCGGTTAAATATGGCCGGATCTTCGACCCCCGTGGCGTCCAATGCACCACCGGGCCAAGCGACCAGGAATAGAGACGATTGCCGAACCCGAAATTAGGCTGCCCGGGCTGCGCCGGGCTGAGAAACGTTACGTTGTTTGGACCGTAGCCAAAGGTGTGCTCGATACCCACATACTTCCAGAAATTGACATTGAAACGGTAGCCGAGAACGCCGCCGTTGTTGTGCTTGGTACCGAGACCCTTGTCGACCTGCTGAAAGAACCTTCCTCCCCCGAATACCCCGATCTCAACCTTGTCCGGCCGTTCGTCGCCGGGCCCCATCTGCACTTTCGGGCTGGAGGAAGTCTGAGCGCCGACGGTCATGGTTAGGGCAAGTACCCCAATTCCAATGCCGGCCAAGCGTCTAGAGCGGAATTGCATACCGAGAGACCTTTCTTCTCTAAGACATGAGCAGGACTTCACCTGTCACCTACTTATTATGCCTTCACAGGCCCGAAAGGTCCAGATAAAACACTCCGAGATCGTAGGTTAGCCCCAAAAGCACGCTCTTGTCCGTCGCCGGGAACAGCAGCTTCCGTAGTGTAGCCTCGGAGATCGAAGAGCCCGGAATCGCCCTCCATGTCCGGCCTGCATCGGAAGACCCATAGAGCATCCCAAATTGTGAGGCATACACCTCCGCCGGGTGTCCCGGCCTCGCAGCCAGCGTCGAGACCGTCCCTTCCCCCATCCCTGTCCCTTGGAGCGTAAATGTCTTACCATTGTCGTAAGAAATGTACAGGCCCTGTGATGTCGCCGCAAGAATCGGGCTTCCCGGCCCGCCCGGCAGGGCGATGTCGTTGATCATGCCGATCGGAAACAGCACATTCAGAGCCCGCCAATGCGCCCCGGCATCTTCACTGAGATAAATGGCCTGTGCTGTTCGAATTGCAAGCCGCGCCGCCGCGTTCGGGCTCGTGTAGAAGGCCTGCACATTGTGCCGGATCGCTGCCGTCGTGAGCTTGATGGGAAGCCAATTACTACCTAAGTCGATTGAACGGAAGGCACCAGCCTTCGTGCCAGCCAGCAACACCGGCTTGCCGGTCGCCGGACTCGCTACACACGTGATCGCATTCAGCGGACCAGGTAACTTCAGATTGATGAATCCCTTGCCGCCATCCGTAGATCGGACCAGACGCTGCTCACTCCCCGCGAAAACCAGGTCCTTCATCGTCGGACATGACGCGATCAGCGTCAGATGATTGTCTCTCAACACTTCACCGGACGCCGTCAGGCTCCAATTCTTACCACTGTCGTTTGAGGAAAAGACCCCGCCCGCAGAACCGTCTTGTACAACATTCAAATACAACGAATCCCGCGCACCCGACCAGTCGATCGCCCGCCGGTGCACAAAACCCTCATTGATCGGCGTCAGCGTCTTCCCGCCATCGTCGCTCCGGAACAACCCTGTCCGCTCGGTCGCCAGATAGAACCTTCGCGGGTCCCTTGGGTCGAACTCCATCGACAGGATGTGAAGCGTGTTGATGGTCTTGAAGGTCTTGCCCCCGTCGCTCGATTGAAGCAATCCGAGCGTCGTGCCCGCGAAGATGATCTCCCGGTTCGCCGGATGCAGCCGGATCACATGCGTGCGTCTGTGTGTGCCCGGTATCCCGCCGAACTTCGTCCAGGACCCTCCCGCCGTCTCGCTTCGATAAATCCCGGAACAGGCGCTCGCGTAGACCCGCTCAGGCGACTTAGGGTCAATGAAAATCGAAAACACGTCGGAGTCGTCCAGCATCCCTTCGTGAATCTCAAACCAGTTGCGCCCGCC
>CAYWST010000393.1:0-5239 GCA_964461075.1 uncultured Solibacteraceae bacterium
AGTTGTTGTTGTCGTAGCCGGCGAACGTATCGAAGCCGCCGCGCTGTTCCGGCCTGGAGATGTAGAAAGCTCCGCGGCCGTCGCGCTCGTGCCAGCCGCAGAGATGCCACTTGCCGAACCATGCGGTGTGGTAGCCGTTCTCCTTGAACGGCTGCGCGATGGTGGGCTGCCCCGCCGGCAGCGGATACTCATGCCCGGGAACACAGTGGTGCGGATAGCGGCCGGTGAGGAGCGATCCGCGGAACGGGCAGCAAAGGGGGAAGCCGGCGAGAGCCTGGGAGAACTGAACGCCCGTGTCGGCGAGGCGGTCGATGTTTGGAGTATCGACGTTGGGGTCGCCGTTCGAGGAGAGCGCCTGCTGGCGGTGCTGGTCGCCGAACAGCCAGATCACGTTGGGCTTTTTCGAGGGCTCGAACGCGTTGCGGTAGCCGGATTGGAGGGCGGCGAGGCCCGGTGATTGGAGGAATTGGCGGCGATCCATGAGAGGATTCTACAGCCGATGCGGGATCAGAAGCTGAAGGCGAACAACAGGTCGAATTGATCGTTGGCGGTGCGGGAGAAGCGGCTCGCCTCGCCGTTCTTCCAGCGGGTGTACCGGAGAGTGGGGCTGAGCCGCATCCTGCCCGCGCGGATTTGCAGGCCCGTTCCGGCGCTGATCCCGAAAGATGATGGTTCGTAAGCGTTCTTGTTGCCGGAGAAGCGGAATGAAGGACCGGCTTCGATGAAGGGCGCGTACTTCCGATCGGCGATGTGGTACTTGGCGAGGATGGGCAGGGGCCAGGTGAGGACGGTGAACTCGTCGCCGCGCACTTGTGTTCCATCAAGCGTATAGCCGAGACTGCGGGCGTGGATTGGGCGGTACAGCGCGTTGATGTCCAACGAGAGCCGGCGGTAGAGATCGACTTCGAAACCCAAGCCTGCAATGTAGGATTGCGACTCGTCAACGAACGGGCCATAGGGAGGCAACGAAGCCGCGCCGAGGCCCTTGTTGAGCGGCAACCCGCCGAGAAGGGTCAACCACACCTTTCTGCCGGCGACAGCCCGCGAGCCGTCCGTCGTGGCATAGCTGATGCTGCCCAGCAGTTCGACCTGGTCGGGTTTGGTGGAACGCCTCGGATAAACGCCGTCAGCGGCCCAACGGGTATAGCGGATGAGCGGTCCTGCCTTGAAGCGGCCCCAAAGAAAGTCCACTCCAACGCCGGCGGTTGCGCCGATTTTCGAAGGCTCGGCGCCGAGAGGCTCCTGCCAGACGCGGAACGAGGGGCCTGCTTCGATGTAAGGCCTCAGGCGGGCGAGAGGGAGCGTGTATTTGATAAGGACGGGAAACTCCCAGGTCTTGGCGCGGTCTGCGCTGAAAGACACACTTTCGGCCGTCCCGCTTTCATAGATGAAAGTCGCCGTCTGCGTTGAGGTGAGTTTGCGATAGAGAGCGTTGAATTCGAGAGAGAAGTTGCGCGGTAGATCGACTTCGAGGGAAGGGCCGATGATTGGGCTGCGCGAGGTAGTGCGGTCGAACAGGTTGAACGTGTACCGCCCGAGGAAAGGGTCGGTGTTGTTGGGGAAGGTGTCGTTAATTCCGCGGATGTCGTTGGTGACGGCCGATCCGCCGATGAGGCCGAAGCGAAGGGACTGCGCTCCGGTCTCAGCGAGAGGAGCAAGCAGGAAGATGGTGAAGCAGACGAACGCCCGGGACACCATGCAACCAGACGCGCCGATCCGATTTCGGGTTGCGTCAAAGCGAGCGGAAAAACTCAAGCGACTTGCGGGCGACGATCGGCCAGCGGTAGCGTTCTTCAGCGATCGCCCGGCCGGCCGCCGCCAGCCGGGCGCGCTCGTCTTTGTCTTCGAGAAGCGCGGCGAGGGCGGAGGCGATATCGGAGACCGAGAGAGGATCGATGAAACGCGCTCCGCCTCCCGCAACCTCGGGCATGGAACTCGTATTCGACGTCAGCACGGCGACCCCGGCCGCCATGGCCTGCGCAATGGGGAGGCCGAAGCCTTCGTAAAGAGAAGGGTATGCGAGCAGGCTTGCGCCGCGAGTCAACGCCGGGAGGTCGGCCTCGCTGACATAGCCGAGATAGCGGACGCCCGAAGGGAGAGACTTGATGCGGGCCTGAACTTTCTCGTCAGCCCAGCCCATGGGGCCGATGAGGATGAGGTCGTAGAAGTCGCGCAACTCCCAGCGGAGAGACGCCCAGGCGTCGAGCAGGCGCATGGTGTTCTTGCGCGGCTCGATGGTGCCGACCTGGAGGACATAGGGCTTGGCAAGGCCGTAGCGATTGCGGACGGCGAGGGCTTGCTCGCGAGTCACGGTGAAGTAGGGCTCTGCGACGCCGTTGTAGACGACCTTGATCTTATCGGGGTCGAGTTTGAGGACTTCGGCGGCGTCGCGGCGTGTGTGTTGGCTGACGGCGAGAAGGCCGGCGGCGGGCTTGAGGACGCGGGTGAGCCAGTTATGGTCGAGCACGAGCGTCCCCTTGTCGTGCTTGTCGGGGAGTTTCCAGGCGGTGACGTCGTGGAGAGTCGCGGTGAGGCGGCGGCCCTTGGGGGGGCGCCAGATCTGGTTGGTGGCGTGGAAAATGTCGCCGGGGCGCGCGTAGAGCTCGGTGACGGGAACGTTGTACCGGTTGTTGAGGACCCACTGCACCAGGGCGAAGGCGGTGCGCGGCCGGGAGGCGACGCTGGATTCGTGGTTAAGGGCGCCGAGCTTGCCGAGGGCGGGGAAGACGCTCACTTCCCCTGGCGCGGCTTCAGCGAACATGGCCTGGGTCCAGTGGTACACGACAGCTTTGACACCGGCGGACCGGATGAGCAGAGGGGTGATGTCAATTACGACTCTCATGGCCGGTTGGCGACCAGGCACTTGCCGCCGGCAGTTTTCACGATAAACCATGGGGCCGCTCCGACGAGGGAACGGAGACGGGCCATGGAGGGCCGCTCGACAAGCAGATAGGTTCGCTCCGGTTCGCGCCAGAGTTCGACGAAGCGGCGGTCGTCGATGAAGACCCGCGGCGCGCCAGGGGCGTAACTGCCGTATTCGAGATTGTTGACGCGCCCGTTGAGGAGGAATCCCCGCTTCACGTCGGCGTAGAAAAAGACCGAGCTGAAGGTGTAGTACTGGTTATCGAAGATGACGCGGCCGGGCGGCGCGTGCTTGAGGGCGGCGGCGAGAGGCTGGGAGCTCAAGTAAGGATCGAAGGCGATCATGGCGATACGGGCGGCGTTGAGGAAGAGCGCCATCATGAGTGCGAGGCCGAACTGGGCGCGGAAGCCGGTGAAGAGGAAGCAGGCCGCTGCGCCGGTGAGGAAGGCGAGTCCGGCGAGCGCGAGGGGCGTTTTCAAATACGCGAAGGACTTGAGCGTGAGGTCGCCCATGTGGCCGAGGGAGAGGGTGTAAAGCTCGGGGTTCTGAGTGAGGGCCTGAGAGATGTCGCCGGGCGCGGCGAGGTTCCACACCTGGGAGAGGATGAAGGCGATTGCGGCGAAAGCGAGCGCGGCGACGGCGCCGGTGATGCGCTGGGCGACGAGGATCCAGCGGGAGTTTTCCGCGATGGCGCAGCCGAGCAGGAGAGCGAAAGCGGGGTAGGCGGGGAGGGAATAGTATTCCTGCGTGGTGGAGAAAGAAAAGAAGACGAGAATGAAGCCGGCCAGACATAGGAAGAGGAGACGGGTCTGCGCGGCGCGGTCCGGGCCGCGATAGGGGAGCTTGATGAGGCGGGCGAGATAGAGGCTCCAGGGAAAGAACCAGACGAGGTGGAAGAGCCAGAAGAGATGGCGCGGGACGGTGTTGTAATCGCGGGGCCAGCGGCGGTTGAGGAAGCGAAGGATGTGCTCATTGAAGAAATAAAACCAGAAAAAGCCGCGGTATTTGCCTGGACCGGAGTCCATGGAAAAGTCGAAATAAGGTGGATTCGCCAGCGTGGCGGCGACGTGCCATGGCGCCGCGATGAGCAGGACGATGGCGGCGCCGGAAAAGGGGCGCAGCCGTTTCCAGGTTTCGAGATCGAAGAGGCGGCCGGCGAAGAGGAGGAAGAGCAGCGCGGCGGCTGTGGGAAAGACGATCGCGATGAGTCCTTTGAGCAGCAGTCCCGTGCCCATGGCGGCGGCCATCAGCGCGGCCCACAGACGCGGTCGCGGCTCGGCTTGATCCAGGGCGCGGAGGAGCGACCAGAGAGCGAGCGCGATGGTGGCGGTGAGAATAACGTCCGGGATGAGAATTCGCGTGAACAGGAACAGCCCGATGCAAGTCGCCAGCACGAGGCCCGCGTAAAAGCCGGCTTCGCGGGAAAACGCCCAGCGGCCAATAGCGAAGGTCAACCAGACGAGAGCCAGAATCGAGAGCGCGACAGGAAGGCGCGCGGCCCAATCGGTGACGCCGAAGACGGCGAACGAGCAGGCCATCATCCAGTATTTGAGCGGGGATTTCTCGAGATAGGCGACACCGTTGAGCCGCGCCGTGACCCAATCGCCCGATTCGAGCATGTTGCGCGCGATCTGGGCCTGAACGGCGTCGACGTCGTCCATCAGATGCGGGGGCGCGAGCAGCGTGACGGCGTAGACGGCGGCGGCTATGAGAAGGAGCAGGCTCAGGCGGTGGGGCGATAGGGAATACACTGCTGGAGGACCGGGCGGCGCTTGTCCGTGCCGAGAGCAGAGAGCGCCAAACGACAGGATATCAATGAAACGCGACGAGCAGATGAAACGGCTGGGCCCGAAGCGGCGGAGGCGGGTGGGATGACTCAGCCGGAGGGCGATTCAACCTTCCATCGGTGCATCCAGAGGAATAGAGTGGTGAGCCCCCAAAGGGGGTAACCGAGGTTGGCGCGGCGGGCGAGGTGGTCGCGTTTGACGCGCTCGATGGCATCGGAGTTGAAGAGGCCGGCGGCTCGGACGTTGGCTGGGGAGAGAGCTTCCTGCATCAGAGGCTTCAGGGGGCCGCGGAACCAGCGGTGGGCGGGAATGTCGAAGCCCTCTTTCTTGCGCGTGAGGACGGCTTCGGGGAGTTTCCCGCGCATGAGCTCCCGGAGGATGTACTTGAGCGTGCCATCAGGGGCGATCTTGAACCGCTCGGGGAGCGAGGCGGCGAACTCGACGAGCCGGTGGTCGAGGAAGGGCGGCCGCACTTCGAGGGAGTGGGCCATGGACATGCGGTCGCACTTGTAGAGAATGTCGTCGGCGAGGTAATAGCGCTGATCGAGCCAGAGGTAGCGGTTGATGGGTCCGCAGTTGAAGGCTTCGG
>CAYWST010000394.1:0-5224 GCA_964461075.1 uncultured Solibacteraceae bacterium
AACCCTCGTGGGCGACCAAAAGGCGGCCGGTCTTCTCAACGGATTGAACGATCGTGGCGATATCCAGGGGCACGACGGTCCGCGGGTCGATCACCTCAACGTCGATTCCGGCGGCCGAGAGTTGCTCGGCTGCCGCCATGGCGTGCTGCACCATGCGGGAAATGGCGACTATCGTGACGTCGCCTCCAGTTCGCCGCACAGCCGCCTGCCCGAAGGGGATGAGATACTCCTGCTCGGACACATCGCCCCTGGTCATATACAGCAACTTGTGTTCGATAAACATGACCGGCCCGTCATCGCGGATCGCCGTCTTCAACAGGCCTTTGGCGTCGGAGGCCGTGGAGGGGACGGCGACCTTGAGCCCGGGAATGTGGGCGAACCACGCTTCGAGACTCTGGGCATGTTGCGCCGCTGAGGATCGTCCCGCGCCTTCCTGAGTTCTGAAGACAACAGGTATCGCCGCCTGCCCGCCAGACATGTAGCGGAGTTTTGCAGCCTGGTTCACGATCTGATCCATCGCAATCGTGGTGAAGTCGATGTACATGATCTCGGCCACCGGCCGGAGCCCGGTCATCGCTGCGCCAACAGCCGCGCCAGCGATGGCAGCCTCGGAAAGCGGGGTGTCGCGCACACGATTGTCGCCGAACTCTTCCCAGAGCCCTTGCGTCGCCTTGTAAGTCCCGCCGAACCGGCCGATGTCCAGTCCGAGCAGAAACACCCGCTCGTCCCGTTGCATCTCTTCCCGCAGTGCGTCGCGCACCGCTTCCTTGTACAGCAGCGATTTCACGGCTCTACGTCCTCCAGGGCGTCTTCCGGACGTGGATGCGGGCTGCTCCGGGCGTACTCAAGCGCCGAGTCCAACTCCGCCTCGACGGCTTCCCGAATACCCCTTGCCTCATTGCCGGTCAGGACTCCGGTGTCCACCAATAGCCCTTCGAACCGGGGAAGTGGATCACGCGCCTTCCACTCCGCTACCTCCTCCTTGGGCCGGTAGTTCGCGGGATCTCCAATGTAGTGGCCCATCCACTTGTAGGTTTTGCATTCTATGAACGATGGTCCGTCCCCTTTGCGCGCCCGCTCGACGGCGTCCCGGACCGCGTCATAAACCGTCAGAGGGTCGTTCCCGTCCACCACGGCGCCGGGCATTCCATATGCCTTCGAGCGCTCCGCGATGTCCACCACGTTCATGTGCACGCTTTGTCTGGTGGAGACCGCATAGAGGTTGTTCTCGCAAACGAAGACGGCCGGCAGCCGCCAGGCCGAAGCCATGTTCGCCGCTTCATGGAACGATCCCTGATTGGATGCCCCATCGCCAAAGAAACTCAACGAAACCTGGCCCGAGCCGCGCATCTGCGCTGATAAGGCCGCCCCCACCGCGATTGGGATTCCGCCCCCAACAATGCCGTTCGCCCCCAGGATGCCGAGCGAAAAGTCGGCGATGTGCATCGATCCGCCCTTCCCCTTGCAGTAGCCCGTGGTCCGGCCAAACAGTTCCGCCATCATCCGGTCCAGCCGCAGTCCTTTCGCGATCACGTGGCCGTGCCCGCGATGGGTGCTCGTGATGTAGTCGTCCTGCCTCAGGGCTTCGCAGGCCCCGGCCGCGACCGCCTCCTGCCCAATGCAGGAGTGCAGAAACCCCGGCATCTCCTGGGCCATGAAGAGATCGATCGCCCTTTCCTCGAACCGGCGGATCCGCACCATTGTGGTCAGCATCCGCCTGAGCAGTGCCGGCTCCCGCTGCGCCACCAGAGCCGGCTGCGCACACACTTCCGGTGACGCCATTCCACGATCCTCCTTGGTCCGGCCTGGCTAGAAGTCCAGGCGGAAACCGATCTGAATCGACCGTTGCCCGCTCACGCTAGTGATCTGGCCGAAGGTTGTGCTGTTGATCGCCGTACTCGGATTGCCGAGGAAGTGCCGGTTGAACGGGTTCAGGAATTCGGCTCGCAACTGGAATCGGTACTTCTCCGAGAACTTGTGGTTCTTGTAGAAGCACAGATCCTCGTTCCACTGCCCGAGTCCGCGGACATAAGAGGTGTACCTGGGCGCATTGCCCAGTCGCATGGCAGCCGGCTGCGAGAAGGCGGCCTTGTTCAGGTACGCGTTTGATGCCGAGTTCGGGGCCATCAGGTTGAAGTTGGCTCCGTCAAAGGCCTCGTTGAGATAGGGTCCGCTGCCGATGTTGGCGCGGTTCAAGGCGCCGTTCCAGTACGAATACGCGCTCGGGGCTGGGAAGTTCAACGGCACCCCTGAGTAGGCATTGATCGTCCCCGACACGCTCCATCCGCCAATCAAGAGGTCAACTGCCGCGGGAATCTGTGTCAACAGCGAGCCGCGGCGTCCAAACGGCAATTCGTAGGTGAAATTCGCTTTGAAGTAGTGGGTCCGGTCATAGGAAGTGACGCTCTTCTCCAGCGCCAGGTTGTAGTAGTCGATCGGGCCGGTGTTTCCCGTAGCCTCGGTGCTCTCCGTGTTGGCGATCGCCTTCGAATAGACATAGTTGCCGTAGAACGAGAGCCCCTTGCTGAACTGGCGGTTCAGCACGACCTGCAGCGAATGGTAGGTGGAGAATCCCAGGGGCGCACCATAGACGTTCAGCGTCGAGTTGCCCTGAATCTGCGGGTATGGACGAAGCGCGGAAGCCACAGTTCCGGAGAAACCGGGATACGGATAGGCGATTCCATACTTGGCCGCGTCCTCGGCGCTTTTCACCGGTTGGCTTAGGGTGGTCCCGTACTTCTGCATCGCAGCGTAGGGCAGCTGATTGATGGCTGCCAATTGCCCATTGCGCAGCCGAGTCGCCTTGTTGGCGATATAGCCGACATCGAGGGTCAAATTCCTGACAATCTCACGCTGGATGTTGAGATTCCACTGCTGGATGTAGGGATTCAATCCGACGTTCGGATCAAAGGCGCCGGGGCGGTTCGTATTGCCCCAACTCAGGTCATAGCCTGCGGGCGTGAACCGGTCGGTCGGGAATCCATTGTCCCAATTGAAGAGCCCGCGCCAAGGATCGACGCTCGGCGCTTCCAGCGCGTAGTTGCCCCCATGCTGGACCTGGGTCGATTTGCCCAGTGGAACCGCCTGGCCGTTCTGATACAGGTTTCCATCATAAAGAACGGCGTAGCCGCCGCGAACCGTGAAGCCGGCTGGCGCGCGCCACGCGAAACCGAAACGCGGTCCGAAGCTTTTCCAGTCTACGGAGCTAAAGTACCTCTTCCCGTTGCACTCCGGGCAGGCGCCCGTGAAAGAGTAGGCGCCCATCAATCCGCTCTTTGGATCGCGCACATCGGGGCTCCAACTCGACAACCTGTCGTAGGCTTCCATCGGAGGCGGCATATAGTCCCATCGCAAACCAAAGTTCAGCGTCAATGCGTTCGACACCTTGAAGTCGTCCTGGAAATACAAAGCCTGGTAATGCATACGGCCGCCCAACCCCTGCGCCGGCGCAATCGCCATGTTATTCACGATGCCAAGCAGAGCGCTCGCGAAGGAGTAGCCCGTCACGTTGCCTGAGAACGCCTCGCCGGGGATCGCCGTCGCCTGCGGCCGGAAGTAGATGTAGTGGTCATCGTCCACCGTGCTGCTATTGAATTGGTAGAATTGCGTTTCGTAGCCCGCTTTCATGAAGTGGCGACCCTTGAAGAAGCTGAACGTGTCGCGCAGGCCGAACGAATTTCGCGAGAAGAACCGGTTCCGCGTGAAGCCCGGCATCGACAGCGCGACATAGGGCCCGCTGCTCCAATCCACATTTGGGTAGCCTGGCGTGTCGAGATTCTTGATGCCCAGTTCCTTGCTTCCATTCGTGGAGAAGTTATGCATCGCGTACGGAAACGAGAAACGGTTCCAGTAAACGCTCAGATGGTTGAGCACGCGCGGCGATACCGTCCAGTCGTGGGAAAACTTGCCGAACTGATAGAACACGTTCTGCGGAACGGCGCGTGACAACGGCCCGCCATTTTTCATGTCGTTCGCATCCCACAACGGCCGGCTTCCGCCTGCGCTCACCAGCAGACGCGGCCGGTACGTATAGTTGTAGGTCGCCGATATCTTGTGGTGGTCATTGACGTTCTCATCCGCCTTGATCGACCACTTGTATTCGTCCGTTGTTGTCGTGCTGCCGACCGGCAGCGCAGCGTTGTTCTCCAGGGGAAACTGGCCGTTGGCATCGCGTACCGTCGGCAGATAGTGCTGCTTCATGATCGCGTTGAGATTGCGGGAAACTGTGCTGATCCTCGACGCCGGAATGCGATTGCCCGGGAACATGTCGCCGATCCACCGGCCGGAGTCAAGCTGTGTAAACGTGGCCGGATCGTAAATCGCTCCCTTGTAGACTGTGCGCCCCAGAGCATCTTTATAGGTTGTTGCCCCGCCCAACAGCCGGCTCAGATCGCCGTCATACCATTCGGGCTGGGGAACGGTAACGCTCGGGGAGCCCAGCGCCATGTTCTTCTCCGTGAACTTCTCATAGCTAAACCAGAAAAACGTCTTGTTCCTGCCGTCGTACACCTTGGGAATCACTACCGGCCCGCCAACTGAACCGCCGTAGACCCACCGGCGGTCATTCGGCCGGCTGATGCCCCTCGCGTTGTTGGAAAACGAGTTCGCATTCAGGGCTTCGTTCCTCAGAGTGCCGAACAGGCTCCCATGCCAGTCGTTCGTCCCCGACCGCATGACGTACATGAACACCGAGCCCTGCGTCCGCCCGAACTCCGCCGAGGTCACCGTCGTCTGAACATTGAACTCGGACAGCGCCTCCATCGACACCGAACTCTCCGCCGTGTTGCCCGCCGTGCCGTTGTTCGCCGGCACGCCGTCAATCAGCGCCTCCCGCCCGAATGCCGTCGAGCCGTTGACATACGCGCGGTAGGTGTCGCCCACAACGCCCGGCACCAGCCGGAACGCGAAGTTCTCCGCCAGCCTCGCCGTCCCCCAGATCACCGGAAGATCGCGGAATAGATTCTGCGAGAGGTTCGTCCCCACCTGTGGTGTATCGCCCTGCAATCTCGGCACGTCTGCGGTCACCTGGATCGACTCTGTCAACAATCCCACTTCAAGACTTGCGTCCACATTGATCGTTTGCGCTGCCGCGAGCGTGAGACCGCGCCGTATCAGCTTCTTCATCCCCGGCGCCTCAACCTCCACCTCGTACCGGCCCGCAGGCAGGTTCCGCATGATGTACTGGCCGGCCTCGTTTGTCGTGATTGCGTATGTAGCTCCCGAT
>CAYWST010000395.1:0-5193 GCA_964461075.1 uncultured Solibacteraceae bacterium
GCTCTATACAGCGTATGGCGACGGGCGCGGCTTTGAGCCCTATATCGGCAGGAAGCTGAGTCTGGGCTTCGCGGCGGTGCTCGGAACTCCTCCGGAGCACCGCGGCGTCAACATCCGGTCGGCGACTGGCGAGCGCGAAGGCGACGGCGCGAAGGGGCTGAAGGCGAGCGGGCTGATCATGGCCGAAGGCGTTTTGTACATGTGGGTGCGGAACGCGGCAAACGCGCAACTGGCGTGGTCGGCGGATCACGGCGTGACGTGGCAGTGGGGCTTCAAGTTCGAGAAGAGCTTCGGATCGCCCTCGTTCCTCAATTTTGGCAAGGACAACCTCGACGCGCCGGAGGAGTACGTCTACACGTATTCGCAGGACGGCGATAGCGCCTACGAGCCGAGCGACGCCGTCATCCTCGCCCGCGTAAAACTCAAGAAGATCAGGGAGCAGAAGGAATGGGAGTTCTTCGCCGGGCTCGATGACAAAGGAAAGCCGAAATGGACGAAGAGCCTGGACCAGCGCAGGCCGGTCTTCGAGGATAAGGGACGCTGCGAGCGTGTGGACGCGGTCTGGCATCCGGGCTTGAAGAGGATACTGCTCGCGGTGGGCGCGAATCACGAAGGCGCATGGGGCGTCTATGATGCGCCGGCCCCGTGGGGGCCGTTCACCACCGCCTTCCACACGTCAGACTGGGGCCTCGGACCGACGCACGGCTACCGGCTGCCGTCGAAGTGGATCAATCCGCACGACAACTCGATGTGGCTGGTCTTCAGCGGCAAGAGCCTGCGCGGGCAGAAGCACTACGACGGCTTCTGCGTGCGGAGGATGACGCTGGAATTGCGCTGACGCCCTGACGCAAGGGCCTCGGCCAAGGGGACGGCGCCGGCGAAGAAGCAGCGCTTCAAGCGAACTCAATCGCGATCATCTGGTGCCCGTTCAACTTGGGCAGCGTAAATCGGAGCGCCATCTCGTCAACGGAGAAGTTCAGCGCCTGACCCTCCGGCGCCGTGATCACGCGCTTCACTCGTTTGCCCGGACGCAACGCGACGGCGACGTCGTGGATCGGGATGACGTCCTGAATGACGTCGAAGGCCGTGCCGCGGCGCTCTGGGATGTAGTGAAGCAGGTGGAGCACCCAGCGGTTGGAGGCGGGCTGATCGCTCAGCGCCGCGATCGTTGTGGACGGGGCTTTGATCTCCAGCACCGGCTCGGGCAACAACTGGCGGATGGCGTTGACCACGAGCGTCTTCACCCACTTCGGCGCGTTCATTTGATATTGGGCGAAGACCGGGTGCATGAAGTAGATGACCTTGCCGTTGCGCGTCACGCCCGGATAGCCGCGCTTGCCGCTGGAGGGCGTGTGGCGATGAGAGAAGAAGTGGTCCCAGGCGCGGTTGAAGTAAGGAACGTTGGTCCAGGCCAGGACCTGCGTGCCGGAGGCGGCTTCGATTTCTTTTCCCTTGGTGTACATCACAAACTCGGCCGTGCCCAGGCCTTCGGCCAGCGGCCCTTCGGGGACGAGGAAGTCCGGGCTAAAGGGCGCGTCTCGCAGGATCTTCACGCCGGAGGCGGAGAACCCGCCGGATTCAAAGGAGGCGAGGACGGCGCCGCCGGCTTTTACGTAGGCGTCGAGCTTCGCGCCGAGATCGCCGGCGGCGGGAATGAGGTCGGGCAGAACGAGGAGCTTGTACTTTGAGAAATCGGATTTCGAATCGAGAATGTCAAACTGGCAGGCGGCTTCAGTGAGCAGCCGGACGGCGCCGAAGGCGGCCGGGGGAATCTGGCGCGCCGCGCCGCCGAGGAACTCCTGGGGAGTGAGCACGCCGATCTCGGAGACGGCGCGCGCGCCGGTGCACCAGGGCTCCTTCTTCTCCACCTGCGAGTAAACCGAGCCGATGAGTTCGTACGTCTTCGCGTCGATCTTGCCGGACGGATGAAGCTGGTCGCCGACAGAGCACTGCGCGCCGAGCGCGAGCATCTGGAAGCATTCGAACTGCAGAGCTTCGGGTGTCTTGTAGCTCTGGAAATCGCCCCAGGAGGTGTGGAACTTCCCGGTCATGCCGAGCGATGGCAGGTTGAGCGTGCGCGTATAGCGCATCTTGAGCGGAAAATCCAGGTACCCCCAACCGCCGCTGGGGAGCGACTCGAGCTCCCAGTGCGTGTAGGCGTCCATCACCTGGCGATGACGCGGGCCGATGTGGCCGGCGTTGTAGAAGATAGTCGCGTCCTTGTGGCGCATCCGCACCAGCGCCAACATTTCGCGCTTCCAGGCGTTGAGCGTCTGGACGGCGTAGATGCGGCGCGCTTCGGGATCTGCCGGGTCCATGTAACGGCGCTTCATGTCGGAGCGGCAGTTCCAGCAGGCGCACTCCACCGGCTGCACGATATCGAAGAAGAACCCGTCGACGGGCAGGGTTTCGCAGATCTCGATGACGTGATCGCGCAGAAAACCGCGGTAGGCCGTATTGACGCAGAGGAAGCGGTAAAAGCCGGGCTCGAAGATGGGCGTGCCGCGCGGCGCGCCTTTCTCGTCGACCACGAGCCACTCCGGATGGCGCTGCGCCGAGAAATGGTCCCACTGGATTGTGACGTAAATGGGCACGCGGATCTTGCGCTTGTGGCAGGCGTCGATCTGCTCCTTGAGCAGATTGCGCTTGAGGTGCGGATGGTGGCGCTCGGGGTTCTTTTTCGTGTCGTAGTAGATCAGCCCGTGATGGCAGCGGGCGAAGCAGGTCGCCGAGTTGACGCGCGCTTTCTCAAGCGTGGCGGCGAACTCGTCGGGGTCGAACGCCGCGCCGATCCCTTCAACGGCTTCGCTGGTGTGGAAATCGAGGTGGACCTGCCGGAATCGCAACTGGAGCGAAGGCTCCTGGGCCGAAGAGAACTGCGGGGCGAGAAAGAGCCCGGCCGGTGTGAGCATGAAGTCGCGGCGTCGCATCGTATGTCTCGGGGCCATTGTATAGAATGCCCCCTTGGCGCGTCCTGAAAGCGGACGGGCTCGCTTTCCTGGCCCCCGCCGCGCCATAATCGACGCATGTCCACCGGCGGCTCGATGACGGCGCGCGCCCTCACCGCGTTCGATGAAGATGACCGGATGTTTCGCGACTCGATTCGCGATTTCGCGCAAACCGAACTTGCGCCCAAGGCCCGGCAGATGGACGAAGCCGGCGTTTTCGACAGAAGGCTTCTCCGCCAGTTCTTCGCTCTTGGCCTGATGGGGATCGAGATCCCGGAGCAGTACGGCGGTCAGGGCGGAACCTTCACGCAGGCGTTGATCGCCATCGAGGAACTGGCGGCCGTGGATCCCGCCGCGGCGGTGATCGTGGACGTGCAGAACACGCTCGTCAACAACGCCGTGATGCGCTGGGGGACCGATAAACAGAAAAGCCGCTGGCTGCCCGGGCTGGCCAGGGATTTCGTTGGGAGCTACGCCCTTTCGGAAGCCCAGGCCGGAAGCGACGCCTTCGCGCTCTCGACACGAGCCGTGGCCAATGGGAGCGGATTCACCATCTCCGGCAGAAAGCTCTGGATCACCAACGCGGCCGAGGCCGGACTCTTTCTGGTCTTCGCCACCGTGGATCCCGCGGCGGGATACAAAGGGATCACCTGCTTTCTCGTCGAGCGCGGCGCGCGCGGCCTCGAGGTCGGCCGCAAGGAGGACAAACTGGGCATCCGCTCCTCGTCGACCTGCGAACTGATCCTGAACGAAGTTGAGGTTCCGGCCAACCAGGTTCTCGGAGAAGCCGGAAAGGGCTATAAGATCGCCATCGAGACCCTGAATGAGGGCCGTATCGGGATTGGCGCGCAGATGGCTGGCCTGGCCGCCGGCGCGCTGCGCCATGCGGCCGGCTACGCCAAGGTCCGTAATCAGTTCGGCCAGCCGATTGCCTCGTTCCAGGGGGTTCAGTTCGACCTGGCCCGGATGGCCACCGATGTCGAAGCGGCGCGCCTGCTTGTCTACAACGCCGCCCGGCTCCGCGAGCAGGGACTTCCCTTCCTCAAGCAGGCCGCCATGGCCAAATACTTCGCTTCCGAAATCGCCGAGACCGTGGCCAGCCGCGCCGTCGAGATCTTCGGCGGAGTCGGGTTCACGAAAGACTACCCCGTGGAGAAGCTGTATCGCGACGCCAAGATCGGACGAATCTACGAAGGGACTTCGAACATGCAGTTGGCCACTATCGCCAAACAGATTCTGGCGGAACCGGAGGGTGGTTGAGCGCATCCTTCTGGAAGGGAAGACGACGCAAGGAGCACTGACTCGATGACGCTGACCATCTGCTTACTGCTATTCGGAGCCGCCGACCTGAGCGACCAGGAGGCGCGCGCGATCGTTGAAAAGTTCGCAGCCAAGGAAGCCGAGTTCGCCCGTGCGCGGGAGAACTACACCTACCGGCAGCGGTACCGGATTGAGGAACTCAGCCCGGAAGGCCGGCCCATGGGCAAGCTCGAGATGGAAGCCGACATCGTCTTCACCGCCGAGGGCAAACGGACTGAGCGCGTGACCTTCGCGCCCATGAATACCCTGCAGCGGCTCCAGATGACGCCTCAGGACGAGGAGGACCTGCGCAGCGTCCAGCCATTCGTCTTGACGACAAAAGAGATTCCGCTCTACGACGTCCGCTACATGGGGAAGGAAAACGTCGACGAGATCTCCTGCTTCGTCTTCGCCGTTAAGCCCAAGGCCATGGAGCAAGGCAAGCGCTACTTCGCGGGCATGGTCTGGGTAGACGATCGCGATCTGCAGATCGTCAAGACATACGGTCGCGGCGTTGGCATCGAGAAGAAGGGCGGCGACCACAAGTACCCGAAGTTCGAGACCTACAGAGAGCAGATCGACGGAAAGTACTGGTTCCCGACCTACACCGTCTCCAACGACACCCTGCCGTTCGAGTCCGGGCCGGTGCCCATCAAGATGGTGGTGACCTACAAGGACTACAAGCAGTTCAAGGCCGAATCGACGATTACGTTCGGTGACGCCGTGGACGACGCCAAACAGCCGGCGCCCCCAAAGAAGCAGTAAGAGATCCGCCGTTCGCCCTCGGCACGGCGCGCTTCGGCCCCCATTTTCTACCATTCAGGGGCGGCAGGAAGCCGGTCGGTAATGAAACCTGGATGAACGCCGAATCATCTGCTTTAATAGGCGGATAGAAGCATGTCGGACCACGGTTTCCGGGCCCGGCGCGACTGGGCAGCGCTCAAGC
>CAYWST010000396.1:0-5172 GCA_964461075.1 uncultured Solibacteraceae bacterium
GCCCCGACCTCCCCGTCGAATGAAATTGTGACTGCCACAATTTCAGGCGCAGGGCTCGCTCGACGTCAGCGCCGGTGCCGAGGCGCGAGATTGCGAGAGAATAGGGCCCATGAAACTCGTGACGTTCATGAGCCCGGGCGAGACGCCGCTGGCGGGTGTCGTGGTAGGAGACAGAGTGTTCAGCCTGGCGCCGCTGGGGTATTCGAGCACGATTGAGGTGATCGCGCAGGGCGAGGCGGCGCGGGCGGCGATCGCCTCCTCCCTGAAGAGCGCGCCGGAGGCGGCGGGCAAGCCGCTGGAGCGCGTGGTGCTGCTGGCGCCGATTCCGCGTCCGCCGAAGTTCATCTGCGTGGGCCTGAACTACCGGGATCACGCGGCGGAAGCGAGGATGGAGATCCCGGCCGTGCCGACGATCTTCTCGAAGTTCAACAACACGGTGATCGGGCCGGGAGCAAAGATCGTGCTGCCAAAGAATTCGCAGAAGCCGGACTACGAGGCGGAGTTCGCCTTTGTGATCGGCGTTGGCGGCAGGCACATCAAGGCGGAGGAGTGGCGGAAGCACGTCTGGGGCTACACCTGCGTGAACGACGTCAGCGCGCGCGATTTCCAACTGGCGACCTCGCAGTGGCTGATGGGCAAGACGTTCGACACCTTTGCGCCGATGGGTCCCTGGCTGGTGAGCGCCGATGAGATCGACGATCCGCACAGCCTGGCGATTTCGTGCACGGTGAACGGGGAGAGACTCCAGAACTCGAACACGCGGGAACTGATCTTTGGGATCGGGCCGCTGGTTGAATTCCTTTCATCGGCCATCACGCTGGAGCCGGGCGATATCGTCTCGACGGGGACGCCGGCGGGGGTCGGGTTCAGCTACAAACCGCCGAAGTGGTTGAAAGCGGGCGACACAGTGGAAGTGGAGATCGAAGGGATCGGGGTGCTGCGGAATCCAGTGGCCGCGGAGGAGTAGCGGTGTTCGCCCGGAGGACGCCGGAGAGCTTCGAGCCCAACGCGTTCACAAAGGCGGTCGAGCAGAGACGCGCGGCGGGGCTGGAGATCCTCGACCTGACGGTGAGCAACCCGACGCGCGCGGGGATCGAGTATCCGGCGGAAGAGATCCTGGCTGCGCTGGGCGACAGGCGGGCGTTAACTTACGAGCCGCAGGCGCGCGGCTGGATCGGCGCGCGGGAGGCGGTGGCGCGCCATCACTCAGCTCAGGGATACGAGGCGGATCCGGAGAGGATCGTGCTCGCGGCTTCGACGAGCGAGTTGTATGGCTGGCTATTCAAACTACTTTGCGCGCCAGGGGAGACTGTGCTCGTGCCGCGCCCGTCGTATCCGCTGTTTGAGTGCCTGGCGGGCCTGGAGAGCGTGCGGGTGGAGCAGTACCGTCTGGAGGAGGCGCTGGAGTGGTCGCCCGATTTCGACAGCCTGGAGGAGATGGCGTCGAGGCCGGAGGTGCGGGCGATTGTGCTCGTGAACCCGAACAATCCGACGGGGAGCTTTCTGAAGCGTCATGATTGGCAGCGAATACAACCGGCGGCAGCGCGGCACGGATTGGCGCTGATCGTGGATGAGGTCTTCTACGACTACGCATGGGGGCCGGACGGAGGGCGGACGTCTTCGCTCGCCGGTCCGCACGAAGCGTTGACGTTCACGCTCTCGGGGCTGTCGAAGGCCGGCGGGCTGCCGCAGATGAAGCTTGGGTGGGTGCACGTGGCGGGTCCAGGCCGGGTCGTGGTCCAGGCGATGGAGCGGCTGGAGTGGATCGCGGATTCCTACCTGCCGGTGAGCGCGCCGGTGCAGTATGCGGCGCCGCGGTGGTTGGAGTTGGCGAGGGGAATCAGGCGGGCCATCCTGGGGCGGGTGTTGGGAAACCGCGGTGCGCTGCCGTTTGAAACCCATGCCGAGGGCGGGTGGTGCTCGGTGCTGGATCTGCCTCGGATTGATAGTGAAGAAGCCTGGGCGCTCGAACTGCTCGACAGGGGTGTGCTCGTCCAGCCGGGGTTTTTCTATGACTTCGGGCGGGAGGTTTTCGCGGTGGCCAGCCTGCTCGCGAATCCGGAGACGGCGCGAGAGGCCGCGGAAAGAATAAATCGCGGAAACGAACGAAAGAGTAAAGGATCTGTTTGACTGAGATTACGGACGGGCGATAAACTGCCAATAGAGGTCCTGATGAGCACAGCGACAGATCCCACATCGGCGGTTGACAGCCCGGCCCCGCGCATGGAGCGGGTGCTGCTACTCCTGGGGCCGCCGGGTTGTGGAAAAGGAACGCAGGGCGAACGTTTGGCGAAGCAGCTTGGCATCCCGACGATTTCAACCGGCGAGATGATCCGTGGAGAGATCAAAGCCGGAACGCCGCTGGGCAAGATTGCCGCTGGCGTGACTATCACCGGGGGGCTCCTGAGCGATGAACTGGTCAACCAGATTGTTGAATCGAGGTTGAGCAAGCCGGACTGCGCGAACGGCTTCCTGCTGGACGGGTATCCACGGTCGATCGAGCAGGCGAAATTCCTCGGCGATCTGGTGAACAGGATGGGCATGCGGCAGCCGAAGGTGATCCATATCGACGTGCCGAGCGAGATGCTGGTCGCCAGGACCTGCCTGCGCCGGTACTGTGCGGTCTGCGGGGCTCTTTACAACCTGCAATCCAAGCCGCCGAAGATCAGCGGCGCATGCGACAGTTGCGGCGCCCCCTTGCAGCAGCGCGCCGACGACTGCGAAGAAACGGTGCGGAACCGGCTGGTCGCTTACGAGAAGAGCACCGCGCCGTTGATTGACTTCTACGCCGCCGGCGATTACGTGCGCGTTGAAGGAACCGGATCGCCGGACGAAGTGTACGCGGCGATTCTCGCCTCGATTTAGCCGGCGTTTCGCTGCTCCTTCCGGGGGTTTAGGACCATCCCGATGGTTCTGAACCCCCATTTGCATTGGCTGATTCCCAAGATTTCGCACCCCCCCCATTCGAGGTGGGGGTACCTCCCCACCGGGGTTCTAGGACTATTCCCCGATCTATAGCTAAATAAGACTTCGGCTTCTGTTAAGGGGTACACCTGACGAAGAGCAGGGAGCCAGACCGGACAGGAGAATTTCCCGGAGCGGCCCTCCGGATCGGGGAGAAAACGGTGAGGAGAAGTCAATGCCCGCAGGTCGCCCGAGGCTGGATCAGCAACTCAGTCACTGCCGCGAAGAGGGCCGGAGCTGTCAGGAGTGCATCCACCAGGTAGCGGGATCGCTACAACGGATCTGCAGCGACCTGACGCCGGCGATGGCCAGGCAAATGTTTCCTTTGATCTTCACGGAGGGCGTCTGCGGGCGGATGTCCGGGGCTTTTGTGCAGGCGGCGTTCCCGCCGCAGGAATGCGAGCGGACGCCGCGGAGAATGCCCGGACGCGAGATGCCGGTGGTCGCGGCGGCGGTGGCGTAGAGGCTGGCATCAGCGAGGCGAGTGCGGATCTCGATACGATTCGTTGAGTGACTGAAACGTCGAGGCAAGAGCGCCGGTTTCTGGTAGGGGCGGCGGTCCTGTCGGTTCTGCTGACGGCGTGGGTGAATCCAGGCAATCTCGGAAACATCGATTCGGCCCGGCGCCTGCGGATGGCGCATGTCTGGTGGGCTGGAGGGCAGGAGGTCCTGCCGGAGGAGGCCCGGGTTTACGGGACGATGGGGCGAGGTGGGGTGAAGCGGGGCAGTTTTGGGGTGGGGCAGCCGCTGGTGATGCTGCCGGCGGATCTGGTTGTGACGACGGTATCTGAGCGTTTGGGGCTTCCCGCTTCGGCGCGTGAGGCTGGGGTGGCGTTCCTGAGTCAGGCGATAGTCGCTTCACTGGCGTTGCTTGGGGCGTATCGGCTTCTACGCAGGCTGGGCTTCGATCACGTTGAAGCTGGTTATGGCACGCTTTCGCTGCTGCTTCTGACCACAACCCTCCATTACGTGCAGAACGCGCAGGAGAACCTGCTGATGCTGACGCTGGCGATATGGGGCGCGGAGCGGATTCTGACGTGGCGCGACGCCAACAGCGCCAGAGCGCTGATGATGGCGGGTGTTCTGCTTGGCGCTGAACTTCTCGTCCGGCTCACGGCGCTGGCCGACGCCGGGGCTGCCATGGTGATGCTGTTCGCGCTGGACTGGCGCAAGGCGCTCCGGGGAGTGCGCTGGTTCTGCGGCGGGTACATCATGATGGCAGCGGTTGAGCGGCTGGTTCACTTCGTAAGGTTCGACAGGTGGACGGGGACGTACTACAGCGGCATCATGGAGGTCATCGACCCGCGGACGGGCGCTCCGGCAGTGTTCAACTACACCTTCCTGAGGGGAATCCGGCGGGCTTTGTGGGCGCCAAGCGATTCGATCTTTCTCTTCGATCCGTTGCTCACATGGGCTTTGATCCTGATACTGGTGTTCTGGCGGCGGGTTCCGCGGACGGTGGCGAGCTATGCGGCGGGCGCGGTGTGTTCCCTCGCGGTGTACGTTTTGTTCTACGCCACCTACATGTCGCCGACGGGCGAAGCGAGTTGGGGAGACCGCTATGTGACGACGCCGGTGCTGATGTTGGCGCTGCTGGCCGTGCCGCTGACGCTTCAACTGATGAACAGGATGCCGGCGTGGGGCTGGGTGACGATGGGGTGGAGTTTGGCGCTGCAGCTATCGTCATTGGCGCTGGTCGTGGGCGTCGAGCCGGCACAGGCGATGAAGGCGCGGATTCCGGGGGAGATCTCGCTGCGTTTCGCCAACATGTGGATGGTCTGGACGGGAGAGGCCGCACAATCGGCCGTTTTTGTGGATACGCCGCCGGAGTGGCGCACGTGGAACTTTCTGCCTTTCCAGATGGCGTTCCGTTTTCCGGATTTGGCGGGATGGGCTATTGCGGCGTGGTGGCTGCTGGGGGCGGCGTGGATCGTTCAGGCAGTCTGGCTGCTGAAGCGGCTCAGGCAGGACGCGGTGCGGGGTGTGATAGCGTAACAGGTCAGCGTGGAGGCTTCAGCCGTGTTCAAGAAAGATCTATTCGTTTTGCTATTTGCCTTTCCGGCGTGGGCGCAGAATGCCGGCATCCAGGGCGTTGTGACCGACTCATCGAAAGCGATGGTGGTGGGCGCAACGGTGACTGTCACCAACCTCGACACGGGCGTTGTGGCGAGGGCCGCCAGCAACGAGACGGGAGCCTATCTGTTTCCT
>CAYWST010000397.1:0-5160 GCA_964461075.1 uncultured Solibacteraceae bacterium
ATTCGATCGTGCTCGCCACCTCGGACTACCGGGAGGCCGAGGAGGACCGGGCGGCGCTGGAATCGGCTCTCAAAGAGTCCCAACAGGAGGCGTCGCAATTGCGCGAGGAAGCGGCGGCGCTCCGCGGCCGTCAAAAGCAGGCCGCCACTCGCATCAAAAACCTGCTGTCCCAGGTCGAGCAGATGGATCTGCTCGGCGAGAATTAGGGAAGGGAGCAGGCAGTGGACGTAGGCTCTCCGCAGGAAAAAAGGACTGTCCGGGTGACCATCTTCCAGCAGCCCTACACGCTGCGCGTGTCGGGGGAGCCGGGGGAGACGGAGGCCCTGGCGCAGGCGGTCGATTCACTCATGAATCAAATCGCCACGCGCACCTCAGCAGCGGACCCCTCGAGGGTCGCCGTTCTGGCCTGCCTGCACCTGGCTGACAGAATCCGGCAACTGGAGCGCGAGATCGAGTTCCGCCGCGAACGCGCCGCCCGCCTCGAACGGCGGCTCAGCGACGCGCTGACCGAAATCGATTAGCGTTTCCGCCGCGCCGCCTGGGAGATTGTGGGGCGATTCCCTGAAAGCAGCGGCCGTTGGCGGCGTCGTGCGCGCCTCTGGCGGCTATCGCCCCTTCCAGCGCCACGTGATGCCTGCCGTGATGGTCCGGCCAAATCCCGGCGTCGCATGGATGCGGGAGACCGGCTCAGCGCCGTCCAGCCTCGATTCAAAGTAGTTCTGTGTCTCCCAATAGGAGCGATCAAACATATTATCCACCGCGAAGTGGACTTCGACGCCCTTCGCCAGACTGCGGGCGGCGTGAAAATCGAAGACCGTATGCCCTGACGCGCGGATTGCCGCATCGAGGGGGTCAAGACGATAGCCATTGATGCTCCTCATGCGGGCCGATCCGCTCCAGCCTCTCCAGGAGGACAGCGTCAGTCCGGCGTCGATCGTGAAGTGGGGCGCACGGTCGATGTACTCACGCGGGGCCGTATCCCTGTAGAAAGCGTTCATGACGCGAGTCATCCCGGCGGTCAGAGCGAGCCTCGAAACCAATTGGATGGATGTGCGCCCCTCAAAGCCATACGCTCGCGAGGGCCCGAACAGCTCCTGTGATCCATCGTCGGGGATGTAGACAAGCTCATTGGAGCGGTCTATGAAGAAGGCGGCCCCCACCAGGGAAAACCGGCGAGCATTGACAGAGAAGCCTGCCTGCTGGAAATCAGTTGTCGAGAGTTTGCGTCCGTCCGGTTTGCGGACGACTCCGCGGGCGTCCAGCGATGAGATCCCGCGCCCATAGCTGTAATGGATGGCAAGCGGGAGGCTCTTTGCCGGAGTCCATGCCAGGCCCGCCTTGGGTTGCCAGGCTCCGGCGCGCTCCAGGCGGCTGAGTTCAGGCTCCATGCGGTCTTCAACATCGAACCAGAACGTATCCTGGCGAAGTCCTGCGGAAGCCGTCAGCCTGTCGCCGAAGAGGTTGAACGTGGATTGAAAGTAGCCCGCGGCGTTGGTGACGTTGGCATGGGCAAGGGATCGCACCTCGAATGGATCACGCCCGGTCCGGCCATAAAGCCCCACCTGGATCTGGCTCGCGTGCAAGTTCGCCCCGGCGGAGATCAGCCCCGTGATTCCGGACGCGCGCCACGGCTTCAGGTATTGGATGTTTCCGCCCTGCTGCAGTCTCGAATCATGTTGCTGGATGCCGTCGCCCCTCACAGGGTCGTTGAGGAAGAAGGTGAAATTCGAATAGAGATCGAAGAGCGACCGGCTCAGGAACGCGTCCGCCTTCCAGACGGCCCCGCCCGCAAGGCCGCTCTGTAAGTACCCGCCGAGCGTAGCGGCGCGCGCCCTGCCCCCGTCTCCCGCGTCCAGAAAGCCGAACCGGTCCAGGCTACCGCTGGAAACCTGGTCAAGCGGCAGTTGCCCGGAAGAGTTGAAGTCGTTGGCGGCGGCATTCCACTTGAGGCCCGCGGTTCGGCGCTCGTCGCGCCTGTGCGTCCACGATCCAGTGAAATTATCGCGGCGGTAGGCGAGCGGCTTCTGAAAGGGCCCGTCCGTAAACGAGCCCTCGTAGCTGATGATCGCGCTCCCCTTGGAGTAAACCGGGCTCAGCCCGGCGAAGCCCCGATGGGAGAAGTATGAGCCTCCCTGGTAGCGCAGCGTGCCAAGGTCCGGCAGCGATTCGCGAAGCCGGATGTGAACCACTCCAAGCCCGCTGAAGTCGCCATATTCAGGAGAAAACGGGCCGCCAAGCACGTCCACCTCCTCAATCAGTTCCGGACTCAGGCTCTTAAGAGCTCCCAGATAGCCCTGTCCGTGACCCTGTGTCGGCTGGTTCTGCTGCACATTGTCGACCAGAACCTTCAGTCCTCCGCTGACGCCGCCATGATCGAGATTGAAGCCGTAGCGGCGAACTTCAAGTGACTTGCCGCCGCCTTCGTGCTGGCCGAGACTGAGTCCTGCGCCCAGGATGTGAAAGATCTGGTCGTCGCGAGTGAACAGCGTCTTTTCGAAGATCTCTTCGTCGCGCCTCTCGACGGCCGGTTCCAGCGACGAAGCGACGATCAGAATCGACTGATGAAGCGCTGGCAGCGCGGGCTTTTCCACGGGCGCGGGCTGCTCTGCCGGGCAGGCGCCCGCCAGAATCGCGAAAATGAGGATTGGATTGTGCGTTTTCATCCCAAGGTGATTACGGCTCCTGCCTGCTTTTGGATTGCGCTGCTATGCTCAGAAGGAATACGGGGATTTCCTGTGGACCATGAATCCAAACCGCCGAATGCGGGCGTACCCTCTAAAATGGCCGCGGCAAGTATCAACCTGTCAACGGATCGGGAGGCCGTGTCGCGCGCGTGGGCCGGCTGCATCCGCCGCGCGGGCGCCGGCGATGCGGGCGCGCTCAGCGAACTTTACGACCAGACCTGCCGGCTGGTCTTCGGCCTCGCTCAGAGAATCCTTGGAAATCATGCCGACGCGGAGGAAGTCACCTCCGACGTCTACTCCTATCTCTGGAAGTACGCCGCCAACTTCGACGAAAGCCGCGGCTCGGCGCTTGCGTGGATCATGGTTCTGACCCGCAGCCGGGCGATCGACCGGCTGCGCGCCCGCAATCAGAGCCTAAAACGGAGGCAGAATCTGGATGTGGTTTCTGCGCTGCCCTCCGGCGAGATGAGCGCGGAGGCGGGCTTGTGGGCTGCGCAGAGAAGAGATATCGTCCGGCGGGCGCTTGAAGCTTTGCCGTCCGAGCAGCGAACGCTGCTCGAGGCTGCCTACTTCGATGGGTTATCCCACTCGGAGTTGGCCTCGCAGACAAACATCCCCCTGGGAACCGTCAAGACCCGGCTGCGCATGGGAATGATGAAACTACGCGAGCTGTTGGCCTCGCATCAGGAGCAGTCCATCCGATGAAGAACAATTCCTCCAGCGAGAACGCAGCACTGTTCGCTCTCGGCATGCTGCCCGAAGCGGAAGCAGCGGAATTCGAGTCCCGAATGGCAGCCGATCCCGCTGTGGCTGCCGAAGTCCGGGACTACCTCGAAGCCGCGGCGGATCTCGGCTGTTCGGCCGCCGCTGCGCCGCCGCCCGGGTTGAAGGACCGCGTCATCAACAGGGCTCTTGCCGGGGCCGAGCATGGCATGATCGTCGTCCGGAGGAACGAAGGCGAATGGCGGAAGACGCCTTTCCCTGGCGTGAGTGCGAAGCTGCTGCTCAGGGACGAGCAAACCGGAAACTGGACGTGGCTCCTCAAGATGGAGCCAGGCTCCACCTATCCATCGCACCGGCATTCGACAATGGAGCAGTGTCTCGTCCTCGAAGGCGAGGTGAGTTTTGACGATCAGCGGTTTACTGCGGGAGACTTCGAAGCCGCGCCCGCCGGAACCAGGCACTCCGCCCTCACTTCGCCGGCCGGATGTCTGCTGCTGATCATCGCCTCCCCGCACGACGAACTTTTGACCTGATCCGCAAATCCAACTGCATCCCCTCCTCCGTATCCATGAGCGTGCGAGCGATTGAACGCTCTACCTGATGGAGACGACATGAACTTCGGGAGATCAATCCTGACGATTGCCCTCTGCGCCCTGGTGGCATTCCCGCCCCAGCCAGCGCTTGGCTCTAACCACCGCGAAGCGCCGATCACGGCGCTCGATCATAAAGCCGACATTACGGATCTGTACGCCTTTGTGAGCTACGGCGCCGGCACGAACCCGGGCGAACAGCCGCGCAAAGTCACGATCATCATGTGCGTGGACCCGCTCCTTGAGCCCGCCAACGGTCCAAATTACTTCCCCTTCGACGACGGGATTCTCTACCAGATCCACGTCGACAACGACAACGACGCCGTGGCCGACATGACTTTCAGCTTCCAGTTCCATACGGAGCAGCGGCTGCCCGGGCTCTTCCAGGTGTACGCGGGAATCGGGAACGGCGCCGCCGCCCCGGCCAACTCCCCCGCTCCAGTCGCGCCCGGGACCCCGTTGGTGCCGGGGCAGATCAAGAGCTTCAATGACGCCGGATTGGGGATGAGGCAGCGCTACAACTTCGCCATCGAGCGCCCTCGCGGGCGCAGCGAGAAGATCGAACTGCCCTCCGGCGAGCCGTTCTATGCCGTTCCGGCGAATGTCGGCGTCCGCACGATGGACTATCCTTCGCTGTTCAAGGCGGGCACATATCAGATGAGCAACGGCGTCTCCGTGTTTGCGGGAACGGTGGACGATCCGTTCTGGATCGACCTTGGCGCCGCGTTCGATACGGCGAACTTCCGGACGCTCGGCAGCGGTGTTCCAGCCGTTCTGACCGACAGCGAAGATCGCGCCAGCGAGAACTTCGCGAGCGACACAGTTTCCGGCTACGCCGTCAACGCCATCGCGGTTGAAGTGCCGATCGAGATGCTGACCCGGACCGGCCGGCTTGAGGCTGCGACTTCTCCGGCGGCGACAATCGGCGTCTGGGCAACCACCTCCCGCCCAGGCGTGACGGTTCGCCGTTCACCCGAGCCGCTGGAGACCGCCGGCCAGCTTCGCCAGGTCCAGAGAATCGGCAATCCACTGGTGAATGAGCTGCTGATCGGGACAGGCTCGAAAGACCGCTTCAGCATGGACGAGCCGAAAAACGATTCGCAGTTCGCCCCGTTCCTGCTCGATCCCGCGCTTGCGCGCGTGGTCAACGCGTTGACGGGGGG
>CAYWST010000398.1:0-5155 GCA_964461075.1 uncultured Solibacteraceae bacterium
ATCTGCCGTGTCGGCGAGCAGCACCGGATTGTCCGCAAACACCGGGTCGATCTCGGCGAGAGAGAACACGACCTGATAGCCGTCCTGCGCTTCGGCTATCAGGTAGCTGGCCAGGGCTTTCCCGCGCAACTCCGTACCTGCTGGCGCACCAGCCTTCTTGAGGATCTCGTGCAGCCAGACGCCTTGATAGGTCACTACTATTCCGTCGTTCTTGGTCTCGACGCTGGCGCGAGGCAACGCGGCGAGGTCCGCCGCAGTCAGCCGAAGGTTCCGCTTGACGGCCCCGGCGACTGCCACGAACGGCGCCGATGGCTGCGCGAGGACGGCCGGAGAAGCCGTCATCAGGAGGAGAAGAGCGCTACGGAGGATCTGCATTCAGAACAGTGTCAGCTTATCACGTCACAGCAGCTCGTGGTATTGTATCCAAGACAGAGTCTTGTGTATGAAACTCTCGCCGTCCTTCCCTGCAATCTTCGTTTGCCTCTTTGTGACCGTGTCATACGCCCAGCAGGGCGATCGGGCGATCGACTGGCTCACGCGGCTGCAAGCCATGCAGGCGAGCCTGAACCGGCTGACGGACGATGCGGTTGCCGACATCAGTCGAGTCGGCAGCGACTTGCGCGTGCTCCGGCGAGAGATCGAATCTCAGCCGGAGGCGGGCGGCGATCTTGCACTGCCAGAACCTGCGAAGGCGGCGAGTCGAAGCGCGCTGCTGGGCGAAGTGACTGCGCTGCGCAGCGCGCTCGAAGCGCAGCAAAGGCTGAAGCCCGGCAGCCCTTTTTACCTTGCGCGCATTGAGGTCAATGTTTCTGCCGATGTCCCGCAGCTTTCTACCGCCGAGACTCTGGACGAGTCGGACTATCGCCAGCGCAACCTGGGACTGATCCCGGAAGCGCTGAATCTAGTGCCCGGCGTTTCGATCCAGCGCATCGGCCCCCGCAACGAGCGCGGCGTGTTCATTCGTGGTTTCGACGTGCGCCAAGTGCCGCTCTATATCGATGGCATTCCCGTGTACGTTCCTTATGACGGTTATGTCGACATGGACCGCTTTCTGACCTACGACGTTGGCGAGATGCAGGTGTCGAAAGGCTTCACTTCGCCGCTGTACGGACCCAATGCGCTTGGGGGAGCGATCAACCTCATTACCAAGGCGCCCACGAAACCATTCAACCTGGATCTGGGCACCGGCCATGCATCCGGCCGGCAGATCAACGGATTTGCAAATGCCGGAGTGAAGTGGCGTAACTACTGGGCGCAGGCCGGCTTTGCGTGGCTGTCCAGCAACGCGTTCCCTCTTTCAGGCGGCTTTCGACCGGTGCCGCTGCAGGCGGCAGGTGACCGCAACAACGCCTACCAAACCGATTACAAGGGCCGTGTCCGGCTCGGCTGGACTCCCAACGCCCGTGACCAGCACACCTTCACGTACGCGAACCAGAAGGGCCAGAAGGGCAATCCGCCATACGCCGGCACTGATCCCACTGTGCGCCCGCGCTTCTGGCAGTGGCCGTACTGGGACAAAGAGAGCTTCTACTTCGTGGGTAACAAGGGGCTGGGCGAGTTCACTTATCTGCGCGCCCGCCTTTACTACGACAAGTTCGACAACCTGCTGAAGGCTTACGACAACAACTGCTACTGTACGCAACGCCTGCCGTCGGCCTTTACCAGTCCCTACGACGACGACACCTATGGCGCCACGCTCGAGTTCGGTACACGCGCCGGAGATCGGCAAACGATCAAATCATCGTTTTATTTCAAAGACGACACGCACCGCGAGGGCAACTTGGGCGAGCCGGTGCGAAGCTTTCGCGATCAGTCCCTTTCGTTCGGCTTTGAGGACACGGTGCGGATCAACCGGAAGGCGTCGGCCATTCTCGGTTTCAGCGCGGACCGTCTGCAGGTGCTGAACGCCGAGAATCTGGTCGCGGGAGTGGTGGTTCCATTCCCGAAGCGCGATGTTTGGGCATACAATCCGCAGGCAGGGCTTTTCTATGCCGTCGGCGAGGCGACGAAGCTGCACTTCACCTTCGCCCGCAAGACGAGGCTTCCCACGATCAAGGACCGGTACTCCTACCGGCTGGGCCAAGCCATCCCCAATCCGGACTTGCTGGAGGAGCGCGCCAACAACTGGGAAGTGGGCTCGACACAGCTCCTCGGCCGCCGCACTTACCTGACGGCGAGCCTCTTCCTCAGTGAGGTTTCAAACTCAACCCAACGCTTCTTCGTCCAGCCGAACGTCTTTCAACTGCGCAACCTGGGAGGGGCCCGTTATCTGGGTGGCGAGACTGGCTTTCGGACAAGCCTGACCTCATCGCTCCAATTCTCGGCGAACTATACGTACCTGAGCCGCCGCAATCAGACGATGCCTTCGGTGATCATGCTCGACACACCACGTCACAAGGTCTACTCGGCGGCGACCTGCCAATGGCGGAGTCGTCTCACCTTGCTGGCGGACATCGTCTACGAGGGAGGCCGATGGAACGCAAACGATGCCGGGAGCGTACAGCGGGCGCCCAGTTACGCCGCAGTGGGGATGGGCGGCTCAGTTCGCCTTTACCGCCAGGTCGAAGTCCAGGCGGGCATCAACAACCTCTTCGATCGGAATTACTTCCTGGTGCAAGGATATCCGGAAACCGGTCGAAGCCTCTACCTCAACCTGCGATATCGCTTCTGACCGCCGGTATTCTCGAGATGTCCGAGCATTCTCACGCCAACGCGGCTCAGCCCGCCTCCCAGTTACACTTTTGAAGCCGTCCGCGCGCCGGCGAGCCCCACAGCGCCGGAGGCCATCAAGAGACCGGCGGCGCCAAAGGCAACGCCCGGTCCCGCAACGGCCCACAACCAACCGGTAAGGAGGCTGCTCACCAGGTCCCCGCAGCCGTTTACGACAGCCAGAAGCCCGAAGCCTGCGCCACGCTGTGGCGCGGGGACCAACTCGGCGGCCAGAGAATCCTCCAGTGTCTCTTCCACTCCAACGTAGACTCCACCCAGAGCAAATGCGACCGCGAGCAAAGGCAGAGAGCCGGAGCCCGCGGCGAGTAAGAGCGCAACGAGGGCTCCCAATCCGTAGCCGCCCGCGAGGAGCTTCCGTTTGTCCCAGCGATCCGCCAGGTACCCAGCGGGGTAGGTGCTCGCCGCGTAGCAGATGTTGTGAAGCGCATAGAGCGCGACGCCAGTAGCGGCGGCCTCTTTCACTCCCAAGGATCCGCTCAAGGTCGTGGTCGCATAGAGGATCATCAGGGAATGCGCAAAGTCGCCGGCGCCAAACAACGCGATCCAGCGCTGCAGCTTCAGATACTCGGAGGGAAGCTGGCGATAGCTGGCGAAGAACGGGCGCGGATGAGGTTCACGGGCTGGGGTTTCGCGAACGAGCAGCAGGATCGCGAGGACAGCCAGCAGGGCCGGCAGCGTTGCCCATAGAATCAACTCCCGCGCAGGCCAACCGGCACGCATCAATAGCAGCGTCGCCGCGGGCGCCACCACCGCACCCAGCGTATCCATCATCCGTTCCAGTCCAAAGGCGCGCCCATAGTATTGCGGCTCAACGGCCTCGGCCAAAAGCGCCTTCCGCGGTGGTGTCCTCAGTCCACGAGCAACCCATGCAAGAGCACGGCCACTGAGAACCAGCAGCCAATGCGTTGCGGTGGCAATGACCAGGGTAGAAGCGGCCATGACGCCGTAACCGCCGGCGCACAGAGGTTTGCGCCGCTTGAGACGGTCTGTCCACCAGCCTCCATAGAGCTTCGCGACGGAGGAGAGCCCGTCGGCGACTCCTTCAATCGTTCCCAAGGCTGCGGCCGCGACGCCGATTGACGCCAGCAGGCCCGGAAGCAGAGAGGTTACCGTCTCGTGGCTCAGGTCGCTGAAGAACGATGCGAGACCGATGCCCAGTACCGTCGAATTGAGCCAGCGCGTCCTTCGATGAGTCAATCCTGTTCTCCCAGCCGGCTGATTCCCCGGCGAGAGAGATGATACGCCAGCACACCAAGCAGCATTCCCGCCAGATAGCCGTAAGGAACGGAACTGGCGACAACCCCCACCAGCACCGCGAGCAGGAAGTCGGACTTCCGCTCTGTCAGATCGCGCAACAAGACCAGTAGCGTGATCGCTTCGAACAACAAGAGCACACCAAGGATGGGACGGGGGAAGACCTGGATCACCGTTTGAAATCCTGGCCCAAACAGTACCCCGATCAGGACGTACATCGCGCCGTAGATAATGACCGACCCGCCTGTCCGTCCACCAAACGCGTAGTGCCCGGCCATCCCGCCCGATCCATGGCAGGTAGGAACGCCTCCGAGAAACGGGTTGATCAGGTTCATGATCGAGTAGGTCCAGCCGATGCGTCGGGCCGTGACCTTTCGCTCCGGGAAGAGGTCCTCCGCAAGCTGTCGAGTGGCAAGAACAGAATTCGCTATCGACAGAGGGATCTGCGGCAGAGCCAGAATCAGGAAGCCCGTCCAGACGTCCGGCAACGAAGGGTGACGCAACTCGGGAAGATATAGGCCTATCGAGTTAATTAGACTCGGACCGTGCCACTTGAACGCGAAAGCGTACGCGGCTCCCAGTCCGATCAGGACCATAGCGGAGGGTATCCGCCGGCGTCCAATGAGCACCAGAGTAAGCAGAAATCCAACTCCCGCCAGCCACCATCCAGCGATTCCTCCGGCCGGGACATAGTCCTTCAGAGCAATTCCAGCCAGTTGCAGACCTAGCCCGCACTGGATGCCGCGAACCACCGGCTTCGGGATGACGCGGTTGATCCAGTCGATCGCCCCCGTGGAAGCGAGGACCAACATGCTCAGGCCGATCGCCAGCCCGCCCCCATACAGAATGTTCGGGGGCAGTTTCTGGGCGATGACGATCGCCGCCATGGCCTTCAGCGGTTGGACCGGCATGGGAATCCGGTAACGGACCGCGGTCGCAATCTGCATCAAGCCGAACACGGTCAACACACTGGTTGCGTTGAGTCCGGAAGCCAGGATCATTCCCACGAGCAGGGGCAAATCCGTACCCATGTCCCCGAAGGCGCCCGACCACTCGGAGCGATTGAAGCGCAGCCGGTTCTCCATTTGGATCGCAGTCTGTGGTGACGATCTTTCAGTGATGGCAGATTCCGCGCTCGGATTCGGAATGGGCATTGCGCTGTGTGCTCCGT
>CAYWST010000399.1:0-5152 GCA_964461075.1 uncultured Solibacteraceae bacterium
GCCTTCGCACCGTCCGGCCGTGTAGCAGCAGGCTTCCGGCTACCAGCGCCGGATGAGGAATGGTGGTGCAGCAGCGCGCGCAGATGCCGATTTCGCCCGCTCTCCCCTGCGCATGCAGCCGCCGCATGCGCCGCATCGGCTCGCCGTTGAAGATCTCCTCGAGCGTCTGCTCTCCAATCCTCCCCACCGGCGACCCGTCCAGCATGTAGCTCTGGCAGCAGGGATAGACGTCGCCGTTGTGTTTCACATACATCGCGCCCCGCCACAAATAGTGGCAGGGATATTTCCATTCTTCGCCTGCGTGGCCCGCCTCGGGCCGCATCAGGTTGGTCTCGTCTTCCTTGACGCGAAGAAGGTCCACTCCCGGCACGGCGCCCCAGAACCGGAGGAAGTCCTCCACTTCATGCGCGTTGCCGTCCATTCTTACGAGCTGCACCACCACCTGCAGCTTCGAGCCCCGCTCGGTCTTCATGCGGCAAAGCCGGAGAAAATTATCGCGTACGCGTTCGAACTTCGCGCCCTTACGGTAGAACTCGAACGTCTCCTTCGTCGCCCCGTCGAAGCTGAGAGTGATGTGCGCCAGCGGAGAGCTCAACAGCTTTTCGCACGCCTCCTCATCGAGCAGGGTTCCGTTGGTCGAGATCAGCGATGAGACGCCATGCTCCTCGCAAAACTGGATGCGGTCGAAGATCTTTGGATCGAGCAGAGGCTCGCCGAGCCCGATCAGCATCATGTGCTCCGCGGTCCGGTTCGCCTGCCGTACCAGCGACTCGTACACCGCGTCGCTCATGTCCTCCTTGGGTTGCTTGTGCGTCTCGCGCGGGCACATCGGGCAGTAGATGTTGCACTTCGCCGTCGTCTCAACGATATACTCCACCGGCAGCGCTGGCACGTTCTCACGGCGCAGAAGGTACGACCACAGGAGTTTGGCGCGGTTCCAGATTCTCATTGGGCGGGGCGTCGCTCTCTCTATTATCCTGCGCCTTCGGATGCGATACAGTCATCCTGGAAGTTGTGCAGGCCCGAATCCGCGCCCTGAACGCCGCGCCAGTGCGTTCCAATGCGCGTTATGTTCTTTACTGGTCGCAGATGAACCGGCGCGTGGACTCCAATCACGCTCTGGCTCATGCGATCCTGCGCGCCAACGAACTCGGCCTGCCGGTCTTGTTTTACGAAGGCCTCACGTGCAGTTATCGCGAAGCCAATGACCGCATGCACACCTTCATTCTCGAAGGCGTGCCGGAAACCGCGCGCCGTCTCGCCGCCCGCGGGATCGGATACTGCTTCTACCTGCGCCGCCGCAAAAGCGACGCAAACGATGTCCTCTACAAGCTTGCCGCCGAAGCCGCCTGCGTCGTCACCGACGACTACCCCGTCTTCATCGCGGCCTCGCACAACCTCAGCGTCCCGGCCAAGATCGATGTGGCCTATGAAGCTGTGGACTCCTCCTGCGTCGTCCCCATGCAGCTCTTGCCAAAGCGGGAGTACGCGGCTTACACCATCCGCCCGAAGATCCACCGTCTCCTGCCCTCCTGCCTGACGCCTTGTCCAGACGTCCGGGTTCGCGTTCGCTGGACGGCGCCGCCGCCCGAATGGCACACGCCGGTCATCGAGGCCACGATCCCCGCGCTTGTCGCCTCCTGCGAAATCGACCACGCCGTGCCGCCCTCCCTTTCCTATCGCGGCGGACGCCTGGCGGCGGAATCCGCGCTGAACAAGTTCCTCCAGTTCAACCTCCGCCGCTACGCCCGCGAGCGCAACGAACCTTCCGCCCACGCAACTTCAGATCTCAGCCCGTATCTCCACTTCGGCATGATCTCCTCGCTCGAAGTCGCGCTCGCCGCGAAAGCCTGCGCCGCCGAGCACAAGCTGATCGCCGACGAATTCCTCGAAGAACTGATCGTCCGCCGCGAACTCGCTTTCAACTACGCGCGCTCGGTCGAAAGGCCGGACTCTCTCGCTAATCTGCCCGACTGGGCCCGGCAGACTCTTCTCAAACACGCACTCGACCCGCGAGACCCCTGCTACCGCCGCGAAGACTTCATCAACGCCCGCACGCACGACCCGCTCTGGAACGCCTGCCAGAAAGAGATGCTGCTCCGCGGCAAGATCCATGGCTACTACCGCATGTACTGGGGCAAGAAGATCATCGAATGGTCGGCCACCTGCCAGGACGCGCTCGAAACCATGGTCCAGATCCATGACCGGTTCGCGCTCGACGGCCGCGACCCCAATACCTACACCAACATCCTTTGGTGTTTCGGCCTCCACGACCGGCCCTGGACGGAAAGGCCTGTATTTGGCATGATTCGGTACATGTCGTACGAAGGGATGAGGCGGAAGACCGGCGTCGACGCATATCTGCGGGAGATCGCACACCTGGAATCCACGCTTCGGGATCCTTTCTCGCTCAAGGCGGCCGTATGAACTTTCTCGTCACTGGCGCCTCCGGTTTCCTGGGCCGTCCTCTGCTCACGGCCATCGAAGCCGCGGGACACGATTGGACGGCGCTGAGCCGGAACGCCGGCGGCAGAGACCGCCATTTCTCCTGGCCGGACACGGCCGGGCCGCCTCCCATGGAGGCTCTCAGCGGCCGCGACGTGATCGTCCATCTCGCCGGGGAACCGGTCGCGCAACGCTGGTCGAGTGAGGTCAAACGCAGGATTCGTTCGAGCCGCATCGACTCGACGGCCTCGCTGACCGAAGCCATCTCCAGGATGCCGTGTCCCCCGAAGACGCTCGTCTGCGCCTCCGCCATCGGCTACTATGGCGATCGCGGAGAGGAAACCCTCAATGAGCAATCACGCCCAGGCGCTGGCTTTCTCCCGGAAACCTGCGTCGCCTGGGAGAAAGAGGCCGCCCGCGCCGCCGTCTTCGGTGTCCGTGTCGTCCTCCTGAGAATCGGCATCGTGCTCGGACCCGGAGGCGGCGCGCTCGCCAAAATGCTCCCGCCGTTCCGCCTCGGCCTTGGCGGGCCCCTCGCCTCCGGCCGCCAATGGATGTCCTGGATTCATCGCGATGACCTTGTTCAAATGATCCTTTGGGCGGCCGCGCACCCCACGCTCAAGGGCGCCGTCAACGCCGTCGCCGCGGAACCGGTTCGCAACTCCGATTTCACAAAAGAGCTTGCCGCCGCGGTTCGCAAGCCCGCCTTCCTGCCCGTGCCCGCGCTGTCGCTCAAGCTGCTTTATGGCGAGATGTCCACGGTGCTGCTGGCGAGCGCTCGCGTTGTCCCGGAAGTCGCGCAGCGCCATGGCTTTACATGGAGGTTCGCTTCGCTGAGGGACGCGCTCGCCGCCTCCGTGCTAACCTAAAGGAGTCATGGGTATCCCGAACGTACGCCGTTTCCGTCTCACCGGTCCTGCCGGTCAGGTAGCGACGCACATGGCCGTCCTCCCCAAGGACACGGACATCGACTCCTACCTCGCCGACGTCACCAAGCGCTTCGACTGGAAGGCTTGGGACGAAATGCAGCAAAAGCAATTCAAGATCCGCGTCGGTCAGCAGAAGCAGAAGAAGGCGAAGTAGTCCTTCCCCGCGCTGGTCTTACAAAACAGGCGAAAAAGGGCGATCCTCCCGGATCGCCCTTTTTCGCGTTCATTCGCCGGATTCTTATTGGTTGTCCGCTTTCTGAGGCGCCGGAAGTTCTTTCACCACCGCGGGCTTCTCTTTGTCCGCCGACGCGGTTTCCGCCGCGCTCATCCTTCTCAGATTAAGCAGTCCCCGGCGCGTCTTCAGCCGAAGCTCCGGACCGCTGCCCAGCGAGCCTGTCACGCGCGCGCCATTGTTCGTCGTCTCCACCTTCAGCCTGTCGTCGAAGCTGTTGGCGACTTCGCCTCGCGCCGTCTCCCCCGTGATGGTGAAACGGGCCGTCGGCGGCAGCGCTAACTCCACGTCGCCGCTATCCACCTCCACGCTCATCTTGGCCACCGGCGTTTTGGTCTGCCGGATCTCGACATCCCCCCGCCCGATCTCCAACTGCACGGACTCGGAAACGTCGGTCAGATTGACGTCCTTGGATTTTGCTTTCATCGTCAGCGGCCCCTTGACGTTGGACGCAGTCAACGACGAGAGTGTTAGATCCAGTTCACCGGGCACGCTCTCCAGGCGGAAATCCGTTACCGAACTTTGGAAGCGGACCACGCCCGCGATCCGCTTGAGATGCGTCTCGCCGGAGAAAGAGCCATCCACCAGGACCGAACCGGTCACGTCTTCCAACTCGATGTCCCGCCCGCGTCCGCGCACCGCCACGTCGCCGGCCACGCCCGAGGCGCGCAGGATCTCCAGGCGGCGGACTTCCACTTCCACCTTGCCTCCAACTTTTCGCAGCCGCACGCCGGCGCTGTCCCGATCCACCCGGACCCCGCCCGTCACGCCGCTCACATCGACGTCTCCGCTTCTGCCGCGGATCTCCACCGCCGCGCCATCCGGCGCTCCGATTTCCAGATCCAGGGTCGCCGTGAAGCCGTCCTGCTCGGTTCCCGAAACGCTCAGGATGACCGTGTCGCCCGCCGTCTTCGATTCCACCTTGCACTGGCGGTTCATCTCCTCGGCCTTCTCCTTGTCGAGAGCCTTGATCGCCTTCCGGCCGCTGATGGTGACTTCCTCGCCGGTCGCCGCCGTCACCCGCACTGAACCCCGAGGGTTATCGATGATCAGCTTCGGCTTGGCGCCGGACTTCACGCTGGCCTGATCCACAGGGTATTCAAAGGTTTCGCCGAACACCTCGAGGCCGCCGACGCGGATCCTGCCGAGATTTTCGCGCGACCAGCGGTCGATGCCCCAAATGCTCGATGAGACCACCGTGAACAGAACGACGAGCGCCCACTCGCCGCCGCTGATGCCGGCCGCCGGCAGGTTGTCGCCCCTCGTGTAGGCGAACAGGATTTCGCCGAGCCGCAGCACGCCCCAGCCGATCAGCACAAAGGGCCAGTAGTTCATCACCAGCTCGAACAGCCGGATGTCGGGCCAGAGGTTCTTCACCAGAAACGCGGCGCCGATCAGGATCAGGATCAGCGGTCCCGCAATCGAAGCTTTCTTCATGACACTCACCCCTTCGTCTTACCCCGCCACATTGGGACCGGCAGGCCGCACCGCCAGCCGCTCCATGAGTTTCAGCAGCCCCAACAGAATCAGCAGCACGGGCCAGGTC
>CAYWST010000400.1:0-5146 GCA_964461075.1 uncultured Solibacteraceae bacterium
TGTAGTTGAGCACGACAAGGTCGTAGGCGGCGAAGTCCGGCTTGAACGACGCGAGCGAGGCGTTGTCGGGCGGCGCGGTGGCGACCTCGACTCTGAACAGACCGTCCTGCTCGAGGATCTGCTTAAGGACTGGGGTGGTCGCCTTCCAATCGTGGTTGTTGCGGCCGTCGACGATGAGTGCCTTTCTGGGGGCCGCCGCAAGAGACATGGCGGCCGCAATGGAGAGAAAGAGAAGCATCCTGCGCATGGAATTGAAGTCCTTCAGGAGCGAGTGTATTACTTCTCAGGAGGTCTGGCCGGGGCTGGTGCGGCGGAGCATCACGACGGTGAAGTCGTCGGCGGCGGTCACCGAGCCGGCGAACTCGCCCACCTCTCGTGTCAGTTCGAAGAGAATCTGCTGGATTGGATCATCGTGGCAGCGGCGCACGACGCGCATCAGGCCTTCTTCCCCGAATTCCTCGCTGCCGCCGGCGCGTTCGGCTTCCGTGACGCCATCGGTGAAGAGAACGAGCAGATCGCCGGCTCCCATGTGCGCGGCGTGCTGGGTAAAGGGGAATCGTGGAAGCACACCGAGGACCGGTCCTCCATCCTCGAGACGCTGAACGCTGCCGCCGGGCTTGAACAGCAGCGGGGGATTGTGGCCGGCGTTGCAGTAGGTAATCTCTCCGGTCGCGGGATCGATTTCGCAGATGAAGAAGGTGATGAACCGGTTGCCGGGGCAGGAGAGCGTGATGGAGGAATTCAGGCGGGTGACCAGGGTGGCCATCTCGAGGTTTTCCTCGAGTAGCACCTGAACGCGGGCTTGCAGACTGGTCATGAGGAGGGCGGCGGGCATGCCCTTTCCGGCGACATCGCCGATGAGGAAGACGTGGCGTCCGTTGGGTCGGGCGAAGAAGTCGTAGTAATCGCCGCCGACGCTGCGGCAGGCTTCGCTCATGGCCGCCACCTGGAGGCTTTCGATCTCGGGGGCCTTGCCCGGCAGAAGGCTTTTCTGAATCTCGGCCGCCTGCTGCATATCGCGGGCGATGAGCATGTCGTGCTTTTCGACTTCGAGCAGGCGCGCGTGCTCGATGCGGATGGCGGCGATGTTGGCCATCACGGTGAGAAGGTTCAGGTCCTCGGCGGTGAAGGGACGGACCATGTGCGGCGAATCGACGTAGATGAGGCCGAGCACAGTGTCGGAAGTCTGAAGCGGAACCGCCATCATGCTGCGGACGCTTTGGGCGACGATGCTGGCCTGAGCGCGCAGCAATTCGTCGAGCCGGACGTCGCGGACGAGCAGGCTTTCCTTCTTGTCGAGGACTTTCTCGCGGACGGTGTTGCTGATCTTAAAGCCGTCGCCTTTTGCTGCGCGAGTTTCCAATTGACCGTTTTCGAGAATCATGAGGACCCCGCGGGAAGCGCCGACGGCCTCGATGGCGAGGTTCATGATGGTTGGAAAGAGTTCGTTCAGCGGGCGGTGTCCGGCCAGTTCCTGTCCTGCGCGGACCAGCGGATGGACCTGTGGTTTTCCGGCGGGCCCTCCGGACTGGGTGCTCAGGAGCCCGCGTCCGGCGCGCATGATGTTATCGAGGTTGGCGACGACGGTGGCCCCGGCGAGATCTTCAAGCGGCGAATCGACGAACTCGACGCTGCTGGGGCGATCGATGGTTTCGGACTTGAACTCCAGCAGGAGCGAGCCGGCGGTTACGCGGTCGCCGTTCATCAGGAGCCGCTTGGGGGAAACGGCGACGCCGTTGACTTTGGTGCCGTTGCGGCTGCCGAGATCGACGACGCTCCAGACGGCTCCGGAGCGTTCGAGCGCCAGGTGGTTCCTCGAAAGCCCGGCATCCTCATGAAAGCAAAGGTCATTATTCGGGGCCCTGCCGAGCGTGTAGCGGTCCCCTTCAAGTGGCACAACGCGCATGACGCCCGAGGGCGTGCGAATGGTCACTTCGGACTTTGTCATGAGGCTCCACTCACTGTAGCGCGTTTGGAAACGGCTTACATCCCGGGCAGGAGGAGCGCGGAAGGCCTTTCGCGGCTGAGATGGATCGACTGCCGCGCGGAGCGCAATTCGCGTTCCCTGGCCTGGGGCCTGCCGGTATTCAGGTTGCGATCGAAGCGCGGGAAGTTGCTCGAAGAGATATCGAGGCGGATGCAGTGGCGCGGCAGGAAACGGTGGGCGATGGAGCCGAGGGCGATCTCGATCCGCTCGATCTGACCGGGCCGGTAAGGGACTTCGCGTTGGACGCCCTGACGGAAACGCAGGCGCAGGATTCCGTCGCAGAGGATGCGGGCGTTGCCGTCGGGGGCGACGTCGACGAGCTTGGCGGTGAAGTCGGTGTCGAGCGCATCGGAGGCGGCGAACAGGACGGCGCGGACGGGTCCGGCGATGTCGAGGGGTTTGACGCGCGGTGCTGAAGTGAAGACGAGGACGTCCTTGCGGCCTTCGGCCGGGCGCTGGTCGAGAGGGCCCCATGGCTGGAGTTTGAAGTTGCAGCAGAGGGCTCCGCCGATGGTGGGGACGGCGTTTTTCGGATTGTAAGTGAAGCGCTCGACGCGGGGCGCGGCGGGAGGCTGTTCGTCGAGAGAGCCGTCGCCGTTGAGGCTGTTGGCGCCTCGATGAGAGTTGAGGTAGAGGGGGAGGCTCTCAGAGCCGGGAGGAGGCCAAGAGGGCGACTCCCGCCACTCGTTGGCGCCCATCAGGAAGTAGCGGATGGTTGAGGGCGGGGCGGCGGCGGTTTCTGCGAGGAATGCGTTGAACCAATCGAGTTCGGAGGATCTGGTGGAAGGGAGGGGCTCGGCGCCGAAGAAGGAATTGGGCATCTGCTGCGTCTGGCTGTGGCCCCACGGCCCGATAACGATGCGTGCAGGCCGGCCCATCCGGCGCAGGCGCAGAAACATGTCGATGTCGCCGTCAAGGAAGGGGTCATACCACCCAGATGACAAGTGGGCGGGAGGGGAGGCGGCATCGATGCGCGAGCGGGTGGAGAGTTGAGCCCAGTAGGAGTCGTAGGCGGGGTGTTCGAGAGCGCGCCGCCAAAAGGAGATCTGCGCTCCGGTGGCGGCGAGGTCGGCTGTCTGGAGCGGGAGCCAGTGGACGGTTTTCCGGAAATCAGAGACGGGTTTGGCAGGGGGCGAGAAGTTCTCAGCGATCCAACGGATGCGGTGGGCAAGGCGGAGGGCGCCGCCGGGCGAGTAGAAGCGGTCCATGTATTCGTCGCCGCCCGCGACAGAAACCGCGAGCGCCTTGAGGGCTGGGGGCCTGGCGATGGCGGCGCGCCAGGCGGCGATGCCGGTGTAGCTTCCGCCGAACAGGCCGACCCGTTGATTGGACCAGGGCTGACGGGCGATCCAGGCGATCGTGTCGAAGCCGTCGTTCTGCTCCTGGTCGAACTGATGGAAGACGCCCTCGGAGTGGCCGCGGCCGCGGACGTCCTGAACGACGACGGCGTAACCGGCGCGGATGAAGGGTTGGATGGCGGGCGTGACGCCGGCGGGTTTCCCGTAGGGAGTGCGGTGGAGGAGCGTACTGAATGCGCCGGTGGCGGCGGGCAGAAACACATTCGCGCAGAGTTCGACGCCGTCGCGCATGGGGATCTTCAGATGCCAGTGGGTGATGGCCTGGGGCTGAGCGGCGGAGGCCAGCAGGAGCAACAGGGCAAGCCGGGCGGCAGCGAGACTCATGCTTGACGGCGAGAGCCAAACAGGGCCGTGCCGACCCTGACGATGGTGGCGCCTTCCTCGATGGCGACTTCCAGATCGCCAGACATGCCCATGGAGAGGCCGCTCAGCCGGTGCTCGGCCGCCAGCTCGCGCAGCCTTCTGAAGTAGGGGCGCGCGGTTTCCGGGTCGTCGGACCAGGGCGGCATGGTCATCAGGCCTTGCAGCCGGAGGTTGCCGAGCTGTTGGATGGCGGCGATCAGCGCGGGCAGGTCATCGGGGGCGCATCCGTGTTTGGCCTCTTCAGCGGAGAGTTTCACTTCGATCATGATGTCGAGCGGCCGGCCGCACTCGTTGAGACGGCGTGCGAGGCGCTCGGTGTCGACGGTCTGGATGGAATCGAACAGATCGGAGGCTCTTCGGCTCTTGTTGGACTGGAGGTGGCCGATGAGGTGAAAGCGGGCGCCGTCGAGCGAACGTACCAAAGGCGCCTTGGTTTCAAATTCCTGGACGTAGTTTTCGCCGAAATCGCGAAGACCGAGAGAGTAGGCCTCCTGGATTACGGTGGCCGGAAAGACTTTGGTGACCGCCAGCAGGAGCACATCTTCGCGGGGCCTGCCGCACCGCGCGCATGCGCGCGAGATTCTCTGCTCGAGTTCCTCCAAGCGGAGCAGCAGACTATTGCCGACGTTTCGTTGAATCACCTGAATGGATTTTATAATGATGACAATGCGCCATTGAGCGTGATGCCCAAAGGAGACGCGGCCCAGCCATCGCCGGTCGAGGCGGTAGCGCAACGGCTGGAAGCCTTTCTGCTGGCCGCGCGCAAACCTGCGATTCTGCATCCTGGTGATGAACCGATTCTGCTGGTCGCGGGCGCGCATGTTCTGAGCCGGCAGGCCAAGGGCGTTCTCGTTGAAGTGTGGGACGAAAGCCGGACGCTGGCGCGAAGGGTCATTAGGGTGGAGTCGGAATCGCGGGGACGGCTGATTCTGAAGTATGAGCAATTCGGCGGGCAGAAGGGTCTGCTGGAGGTTGTGGATCTGGATGCGCCGCGGGCCGCACCTGCGTTGAGAAGCGCTCGCCGTCACGTCCTTCGGGAGCGGCTTCGACGGTGGATCGCGCGGCAGTTTCCGGGGTGGAAGATCGAGGAACTGACCGACGGGGCGGATCTGGAGCACACGCTCTCGCCGGTTTTCAGCCGGGCCTGCATCCGGCGAGGCGGTTCGCGATGGGCGGTGCTGGCCGCGCCTGAAGATTCGGATCATGCGGGCCGGGCGTTGACGTTCGGATTGATCTGGCTCGACTATTTGCGCGGCCGTGGCGGCGCGCCGGTGGAGGGGCTGCTGCTGTTTCTGCCCGCCGCCGCAGTAGCCGCGACGCGGCTGCGGGCGCGCTGGATCAACGCGCGGATCGAGTTGTTCGGGTACGACACGGATGGGCATGAGGGCGAGGTGGATTGCGAGGACGACGGGAATCTGATTCAGGCGCTGCCTCCGGC
>CAYWST010000401.1:0-5136 GCA_964461075.1 uncultured Solibacteraceae bacterium
CCGCCAAGGCTGACACAAGGATTGCAGGTCCCGGAACTGGTCAGCCTCGGAGCGCTGGACGCCAGGATCAGGCTCGACATCCGTTACGCGACGGCGCAGAACTTCCTCGGGGCGCCGGTCTACGGCCGGGCGCGGGCTTACCTGGAGAAGGGAGCGTCCGCAGCGCTTGTCAGGGCGCTTGATGCACTCTGGGCGCAAGGCTACGGACTGCTGATCCATGACGCCTATCGCCCCTGGCGCGTGACGTGGATCTTCTGGGAAGCGACGCCGCCTGAAAAACGCGACTTTGTCGCGAAGCCGTTCGAGGGGTCGCGGCACAACCGCGGATGCGCGGTCGACCTGACACTCTATGACCGGAAAACGGGCAAGCCGGTGGAGATGCCATCGCTGTACGACGAAATGTCCGCGCGCGCGGCGGCGGATTACAGGGGAGGAAGCGCTGAACAGCGGCGGCTGCGCGATCTGCTCAGACGGGAGATGGAGCGGCAAGGCTTCAAGGTCTTCCCCATGGAGTGGTGGCACTACGATTTTGAAGGCTGGGAGAAGTACGCGGTGAGAAACGACTCGTTCGAGGAGTTGGACCGCGCTACGGGCGCGGCGCGATAGCGCGGCCGGTCTTTTCGAGCCACGCGCGGAACATTGCGGCGAAATCGAGAGCCCGTGGAAGGCGCTCAAGGTCCTCGAGGCTGAACATCATCTTGCGTTTCCAGTTGGGGTACTGCCAGGTGGTGCCCGGCAGGTTCTGCTGGTCGAGTTCCTTGGTCAGGTCCTCTTCGTTGAGCAGCATGAGCATGCTAGGCGTGGAGACGAGGTAGCCGATGATGGCGTTATGCAGCTCTCCAGTGAGTTCGGGCCAATCGGCGGCTTCGCGGGGGAACTCGGGCGGGAGGAATCCGTCTCGGATGAGAGCCTCGACCATCTTCGATTTCTCGACGCGGCGTTGATTCACCTGGGCCCGATAGGATTCTTCACTCGGGAAGACGCCCGCGTCGAGGCGCGCCCTCAGATCGCGGCCGGCCCAGAAGCCTGCGAGAGTGGGCAGATCGTGCGTGGTCGAGGAGACGAGGACGTGCCTCGGGTAGTCCGACGGAGGGCGAGGCATCCCTGAGCCGTCCTTCTCGAAATAGAAGAGCTTGTAGCTCAACATGCCAAAGCGCTCCATCGCCTCGCGCAATTCCGGCGGGACGGTTCCAAGGTCCTCGCCGACGACGAGAAAGCGGCCTCGAACGCTTTCCAGAGCGAGAATGCGGAGCAGATCCTGCCATGGCTCGTGGACATAAGTTCCCTGTTTGGCGGTCAGGCCTTCGGGTATCCAGAAGAGCCTGAAGAAACGCATGACGTGGTCGATCCGGAGGGCGCCGCCGTGGCGGGCGTTTTTCCGAATGGACTCAGCGAAGAGGCGATACTCACGAGCGCGGTGGTGGAGCGTGTTTGGCGGCGGGAAGGCCCAATCCTGGCCTTCAGGGGAGAAGTCATCGGGAGGCGCGCCGACGCGGCAGCCGCGGATGAAATAGTCGCGATAGGCCCACAGGTCGGCGCCGCAACGGTCGGTGGCCAGAGCGACGTCATGATAAAGGCCAATGGGCATGCCGGCTTCGAGAGCTGCGGCCTGCACGGAGGCCAACTGCTTGTCGATCTGCCACTGAACATACATGTGAAAGAGAACGCGGCGGCGGTGCTGGCGGGAGAAGCTTTTGACGGCGCTGGATTTGGAGTCGCGGTAGCACGAGGGCCAGTCGGGCCAGATCCAGAGTTGGCGGTCGCGGGCGTGGAGGACCTCGTCGAGCGCGCAATACGTGGCGAAGCTCTCGAGCAGTTCCCCTTCCTCGGCAAGGTACTGACGGAAAGCCTTGGCTCGGTAGGAGTCCCGAAGCCACTCCTGCCGGTAAAAGGAGCGGAACAGCAGCAACAGCATCCGCCGCTTGAGGCGGGCGATTTCCTCGTACTCAACGAATTCAGCTTCCCGCAGGCGGCGAAGGCGCGCTTGAAACGAAGGGCTGGCGGCGATCCGGCGCGCCAGCGCGCAGGACTCGAAATCGGGAACCCTTTCGATGTCGAGATAGAGGTAGTTTCGATAGAAGCCGGATAGCGGCAGATAGGGGCTGATGTTATAGGGTTGGCGGTTGTGCAGCGCGTGCAGGGGATTCAAGGCGACGAATCCGGCGTTGAGCTTTTGGGCGGTCCATTGAACCAGGCGGCGCAGATCGGTGAAATCGCCGGCGCCCCAGTTTCTGTCGGAGCGGACGCCGTAGAGAGAGACCGCAAGGCCCGCGGAACGCCCGCCGGTTTCGAGTGGCGCCGGCAAAAAGGCGCGATCCGGGGCGACAATGAGGCGCATGGATGCGCGAACATGATCGCGCCCCGCGTGCGTGACGGCGATTTCGAGGTCGTGATAGCCAAGCGGCAGACCCGTCGGCAGGGGAAGGGAGCCGGCCTTCTCCGCCTTCAGTTCGATATCGCGGCGAAGAGCTGTATTGTCTTCGAGATAGATCGCGAGGGAGACCGAGATGGCATACCCGTCCAGGGTGGGAAGCCGCAGCGATACAACCGGCGACGGGTCTGATACCGAAAGCACTTTCACGGGATCGAGAGGGGTACGGGCGATCTCGAGTTCCCGAGCCTCAACGGAAGCGGCAAGAGCCTGGGGTGAGGAGGTATCGTAGCCGAAGGCGGCCAGGATGGCGAGCAGCGTTGAGTCGGGGACGATGTGGCGGGCGCCCCAGATGTCATGATACTCAGTCTGAATTCCGAGGGACAGACAAAGCGGGCGAAGCGCTTCGACCGAAGGAGGATGCATGAGTGACTCCTTTAATTGTAGCGGCTTAGCGAGGCGCGGCGACGCAGAAAACGAAGCCGCGAGGAGCATGGGATAATCCAAGAGAGGGGATATGGACAGCACAATCCGCGAGAACCAGATCCAGCTTGGCGAGGCGCCTGCCGATCTCTACACGAAGATTGACCAGGACGTGGCCGACAGTTTCCGGGATAGCTTCATCCTGACGACGGTGGATGCGGCGATCAACTGGGGGCGAAAGAACTCGATCTGGCCGATGACGTTTGGGCTTGCCTGCTGCGCGATCGAAATGATGGCGATGAGCGCATCGCGATTCGACATCGCGCGCTTCGGGGCCGAGGTCTTTCGCGGCAGTCCGCGCCAGGCGGATCTGATGATCATCGCGGGCCGTGTTTCCAATAAGATGGCGCCGGTGGTCCGGCAGTTGTACCAGCAGATGCCCGAGCCGCGGTGGGTGATTTCCATGGGCGCATGCGCGACGTCGACCGGGGTGTTCAGCAACTACGCCCTCATTCCTGTGAACCAGGTGATTCCGGTCGACATCTACGTTCCGGGCTGTCCTCCCCGGCCCGAGCAGCTCATTTATGCCATCATGCTGCTTCAGGAGAAGATTCAGAAGCAGAAAGGCGTCATTGAAGACGTCCTCAATCTCTCCTAGAATTCCCGATCCTGATTTCTTTTCAAATGGCAGATCCTCCTGGCCGATAGGGTTGATGGGACGAGAGAACGTCCCAGGGAGAAGGCCATGGACATTGGCAAGATCAACCCGATGACGGAGCTGCCAGCCCTGTCTGTAACGCAACCACTCTCTCCGCAACAGCGAATGGAACAGAACCAACTTGTTCAGGCCGTGCAATCGGTCAATGAGGCGCGATTGCTTGGGCAAGGGCGTGAACTGACGTTTTCGTTGGATCGCGAGACAAAACGGCCGGTACTGAAGATCGTAGACAAGGAAACAAAAGAGGTCATCCGGCAGATCCCCCCGGAGTACGTCCTGCGGCTGTCAGGCGAACTCGAGCGGGGATAGCCGCGGACCAGGAACTCAACGATGGTGAACCCTTACGGCAATCTCCTGGAGGAGACAGTTCTTGCGGCAAGCCCGATGGAACTGACTAACATGCTCTTTGAAAAGCTGCTGAGCGAGGTCCGGAAGGCAAAGCACTGCCTGAGCCAGGGGGAGGCAGCCGCTCGAAACGCAAGCGCAAGCAGGGCCATCGAGATCGTTGTCGAGTTGATGAACTCACTCGACCACGAGCGCGGAGGCGAACTAAGCCGTAGTCTACGGCAACTGTACGCGTATGCGCTGGAGCAGTTGATGGAAGGCAACTCGAAGCAGATCATCGCTGGCTTCGAAAACGCCGAGGCCGTGATCGCGCCGCTAGCGAGCGCGTGGCAGGAGTTGAGCGGCAGCGGGGAGAACCTCTCCGCAAGCGGCGCCGGGCTTCCGGGAATCCGGGGGGACGATTCTGGTCTGAGCGCTTTCAGCTTCACCGGATGAGTTCGCACTCGGCTTCAGGCCTTGCACGATCAGTTGACTCAGGCCGAGTCCGCCTTGGCGGCTGATGACCTGCGCTAGGTGCTGGCCGGCATACTCGAGCATGGTGGCCGACGCAGAGTCTTCACCGGAGCCGAAGCACCCGCTTGAAGCTTCCGCCCGGAATGCCTCCAGCAACTGTGAAATGAGGAGCGCCTCGAAATCCGCGGCTGCCTCGCGGAGTTTGTCTTCCGGAGCCTGGACTTGTGGTTGAAGCGGCTGCGATACTGCGAGGACTTGCATCAGATCACCTCGATTTCGGCATCGATGGCTCCGGCCGACTGGAGATTTTGCAGAACCGCAATGACATCACGGGGGGTTGCGCCGATGCCGGTCAGCGCGCGAACGAGGTCGTCAACCGTGGCGCCCTGCTTGAGCTGAATGCTCTTGGCCTGCTCCTCCTTCGCGCTCACGTCAATGTCTGGAGTGGTGACCGGCTTGCCCTGGCTGAAGGGAGCGGGTTGCGAGACGTCGAACGAAGTCTGGACCTGGACGGTCAGGGCTCCGTGCAGGATGGCGACGGGGCGAATCTGCACGTCCCTGCCGGCCACGATAGTGCCGGATCGCTCGTTCACGACGATCTTGCTCCGGCGGTCGGTTTCCAGCGTCAGGCCTTCCAGTTCAGCCACGAACTCAACGCGGCGGTCGGCCCAGCCGGGAGGGATCGCAATGTCTACGACGCCGGCGCTTTCACAGCGGGCCAGCGGACTTCCGAATTTCTTGTTGACGACGGAAGCCAATCGCGCAGAGGTGGTGAAATCCGCTGTTCTTAGTTGCATGCGGACCGATGAGACCGGGACCACAGAGG
>CAYWST010000402.1:0-5123 GCA_964461075.1 uncultured Solibacteraceae bacterium
AAGCCGGAGGCCGAGCAGCCGCGCACGATTCAGGACATCGTTGAGGCGATCGAGTTTCGCGGAGCCAGGCGAGTGCCCCAGGACACGCTGCGCGCCCTGATTTTCACGAAGAAGGGCGACCGCTACGATCAGGAAGCGCTCAACCGCGACTTCATGGCTCTTTGGAACACCGGCCGTTTCGACGACATTACGCTGGAGCGGGAGGCGGGCAAGGCCGGCTGGATCGTGCGCTTCGTCGTCGTCGAGCGGAGAGTGGTCCGTTCCATCAAGTACGAGGGGAACAAGAGCGTCACAGTCAGCGAGATCCTCGACCGTTTCAAGGAGAGGCGCGTGGGTCTGGCGGTCGAACAGCAATACGAGCAGGGACGCGTCCAGCGCGCCGCAAACGTGCTGAAGGAGTTTCTCGCCGAGCGCGGCCGGCAGTTTGCTGTCGTCACCCCAGAGATTCGTCAGATCCCTCCATCCAGCGTCGAAGTGACCTTCCGGGTTCAGGAAGGCGCGAAGGTGAAGGTGGGCAAGATCGAGATTCTCAATAATCAGGTCTACGGCGACCGCGCCGTGCGGCGCGCGATGAAGAACCTGAAACCGATCGGCATTCCCCACTCGATCTTCCTTGAAAACCTTTTCTCCAAAACCTTCGACTCCACCAAGCTCGAAGAGGATAAAGACCGCATCCGGATGTTCTATTCGCAGAATGGGTACTTCCTTGCCCGGGCCACCGACAGCTCGGTGAATCTGAGGGATACCGGCGGCGGCCGGCTCTGGATCTGGCCGTTCAAACAGACCAAGCCGGGCAAGAAAGCCGACATCACCGTCACCATGGACGAAGGCCGGCTGTACAGGCTCGGCAAGGTGAACTTCGTCGGCGTCAAGCTGTTCAAGACGCCCGACGTGCTGATGCTACCCATCTTCGGCATGAAGGAAGGCGACATCTTCTCCACCGAAAAACTCGGCAAGGGTCTCAAGGCCCTCACCAAACTCTACGGGGAGTTCGGCTACATCGACGCCGTGCCCGAACCCGAGCCTGTTCCGAACCCCGACGGCACCGTCGAGCTCACGTTGAACGTCGACGAGGGCAAGCAGTTCTTCGTCCGGCGTCTCGATTTCTCCGGCAACACAACCACGCGCGACAAAGTCATCCGGCGCGAAATCCTGATCGACGAGGGCGATGTCTACTCCACCAAGCTCTGGGAACTCTCTATCCTCCGCCTGAACCAGTTGGGCTACTTCGAGGCGCTGAAAGAAGAGGAAGCGGCCACCATCAATCGCGACACAAAGAACAATACGGTGGACATCACGCTGAAGGTGAAGGAACGCGGAAAGAACAGCGTCAGCCTCAACGGCGGCGTCAGCGGCATCTCGGGCTCATTCATCGGCTTCGGGTATTCGACCAACAACTTCCTCGGCCTCGGCGAAGTGCTCAGCTTCAACGCCGAACTCGGCGACCGCATCCGCTCGGCCACCTTCGGTTTCACCGAGCCGTACTTCCTGGACAAACCGATGCAGCTCGGTTTTACGGTCTACACGCAGCGATTCAATTACGATCAGGCGCGAGAGGTTTCGCTGTTCTCCGGACGGAACCTGATTCCGCTTTACGACGCCATCGGCCGCGAAAACCTTCTGAACTACACCACCAACGGATACGGCGCGACGGTGTTCATCAGCTATCCGCTGCGGCGCAGTTTCGCGCGGCTGGGATTCACCTACGGACTCGACCGTTCGACGGTGGTGCCGCTCAACAACTCGTCCTCCAGCTACTTCTCCTATTCGAACTTCCTCAACTTCGACGGACCGAATTCTCTCGACGGCATCATTACGAGCCGCGTCACGCCGTCTTATACGTACAACACCATCGACCATCCGATGACGCCCTCGCGCGGCAAGAGCATCTTCTTTTCTCTGGGATTCGCCGGCGGGCCGCTCGGAGGCAACGTCAATCTCGTGGAGCCGACCTTGAGCTACACGCACTTCAAGCGCGGCATCTATCCGAAACACGTCATGGGCTGGCGGGTCCTGAGCCGGATGGTGATCGGCTACGGCGGCAAGGCCGCTCCTCCTTTCAACCGCGTCTTCATGGGCGGCGAGCAGGACGTTCGCGGCTTCGACATCTGGGGCATCGGCCCGTTCGCTTACATCCCAAGCGAGGCGAACGTGGCGGTGCTCAATGAGGACGGTTCTGCGCGCACGCAAAAGGTAATCGTCGACGGCAAGGTGGAAAACCAGACGGTCTTCCAGCAGGTTCCGATTTACCAGCTGGTCTTCCCAGGCGGCGACACGCAAGTGGTAGCCAACTACGAATACCGGATTCCGATCTTCGGGCCGCTGACGCTGGCGCTGTTCGCCGACGCTGGCGTGAACCGGATCACGCTGCAAAACCAACTGCGGTTGAACCCCGGGCGGCTGGAAAGCCTCAACGGCGCCTTCCCTCAGGCGGGTTTCGCCAACCAGGCCTACGTCATTAGCGAGTCGCAGAAGATCAGGATGTCCACCGGCGTGGAGTTTCAGATCATGATGCCGGTGGTGAACGCCCCATTCCGGCTGTATTGGGCCTACAACCCGCTGCGCGTCCAGGACGTCTTCGTGCCTCCGATCGCGGCGGACAGGTCGATGTTCCCGAATTACACCACATTCGCGGCGTCGGCTCTGACCTTCGCGCGCCCTACACCCTACCTCGAGCGGCAAACCATGTTCAGGTTCACCATCAGCAGGACCTTCTAACCGGGCTGGCGATTGGCGATTCACCGTGGCGCAATCGAGGCATGTTAGCATCAGAATGTTCAGGAGTCGAAACCCAGTGAAGATTGATGTAAAGAAGGCCGGGACGTTTCTGGCCGCCGTGGTCCTTCTTGCGCCCGCGGCGCAGGCGCAACAGGCGGGCGGCAAGGTCGCCATCATGAACGTTCAGGGCGCGATCCTTGCGACCAAGGACGGCGAGAAGGCGCGGGAGGCGATGCGCGTGAAGTTCGAGCCGCGCGCCAAGGAGATCGAGGGCCGCAATGCGGAACTTCAGAAGAAACGCCAGAGCATGACCGCCGGCGCCAACACGATGTCGGTTGAGGCGCGCGAAAAGCTCTCCCGCGAAATTGATGACATCCAGAAGAAGCTGCAGTGGGACAGCGAGGATATGCAGAACGACATCGACCAGGAGCAGGGCAAGCTGGTCAACTCCATCGGCCAGCGGCTGCTGCAGGTGGTTGACGAGTACGCCAAGGCCAACGGTTTCTCCATCGTTCTTGATGTCAGCGCCCAGCAGAGCCCGGTCCTGTGGGCCGCCAATGGAATCGATATCACGCAGCCGATCGTCGAGCTCTACGACAAGAAATTCGGCGCCGGCGGGACGGCTCCCGGAACTCCGGCTCCGGCGCCCGCTTCCGCCAAGCCCGCCACACCCCCCACCGCCGCTCCGAAAAAGCCCGCGAGCCCGAAGTAAAGCCCGTCAGGGCCGCCAGGAAACCGCGGTCGTCTTGCCATTGCCCGAGAGATTGCCGCCGAATGCTCGCAGGGTGAAAGCGGCGCCCGTGGCGTGAAACCTCGCGTCCACCCATCCCACCGGTTCGCGGTCGTTGAAGTTGTAGCCAGCCGCCGGCAGGTTGATGAGCCATAGCCTGTCCCATGTCTTGAAGGAGTACTCGTGCGAGTGTCCGTAAAGCACGGCCTTGACGTGCGCGTGCGGGGCGATCACGTCGAAAAGCCGGGGTGCGTCCAGCAGCGCGCCGTCGTTGTCGTCCAGCGTGTGATGGACGGCGATGACCGTGGGCGGTTTCGGGTCCGAGGCGAGGTACGCAGAAAGCCACTGCCTCTGCGCCTTGCCGAGAAACCCGGGCGTTGAATTCGGCGCAACCAGGGAATCGAGATGCACGAAGCGCACGTGCGGGGTCTCGATCACCGTCACGTGCCGGTCCTTCACCGCCTGCGCCCCCTGCTGGGCGCCGAACTCGGCAAAAAAGTTCTTCCGGTTGTCGTGGTTGCCGAGCAATCCGGCGACCGGGACTTTGGCCGTGAGAGGCGAGAGCAGGCTCTTGAGCGCGGCGTAGTCCCCTGGCAGGCCTTCCAGCCTCGCCAGGTCGCCGCAGATGAGCGCGCCCTGTGGATTCGAAGCGGCGATCTCAGGCACGGCACGCTGCAGGTTCTCGCGGGGTTTGAAGCCGCGGTAGGCGTTCGCGGGATCCTCGGGAATGTGAGTATCGCTCAAAAGAGCCCAATGGGTCTCGGTGGCCGATTGCGCCTCAAGCCGGAGCAGCGGTACACCGGCGGCAGCGCCGAGAAAAAGACGGCGTGAGATCGTGTCAGGAAGAAGGAGAGGCATCGCCTCATTAGTGTAAACGGTTCACTCGGCCCGGATGGGCCGGGCGTCGAGATAGCGGTGGGCGACGTATTCGTAGGACCTCACCTGATCGTACTTGCCTTCTGTGCGGATGAGAACCTGAAAGTATGGTCCTTTCTTTCCCCGCGGACCCTCGTCAGGGTCGGCGGCCATACGCCGTTCCAGATCGGCCTGCGATGACGCATCGAGAGCGTACCGCGCGGCGGCGAGGGTACACCAGGAGTTGATTCCGCTGATCAGGATGAGACGCCGGCTCTCGCTGGTTCCCGGCCAGACGCAGACAGTGGCGTAGGAGGTGCTGACGCCGCCCGCACCGGCGCTTTTCGTGTCATAGCGCGAGGATTCGCCGGGCAGAGGTCTCCGGTTCAGATATCCCCCGTTCATCTGTTGCGCGTCGAACGTGAATGCTTCCGGCAGTTTGAACTGGTGGAGCGGCGTCTGGAACCGCGAACTGGAGATGATGACGAGGTTTTTTCCGCGGAGGTCGGAGGGTCCAAGGTAATGCGAGTTCGCGATCTGCACGGCGGCTCCACGCGACTCCAGATACCTGCCCACTTCGTACGTGCTCACCGTCTCGCCGATTCCCGTGTAGACGTCGTCTTGAGGGCGGAACAGTTGGTTCATGGCTTTGCTGACCCGCTCAATACGGCTCTGCATCTCCGTCCCCGGTTCATTGACCTGAACGTCGCGAACGTAAAGTCCGTTGGAGACGTAGAAGAGCGGAACGCCGAAGCTGACGAGCGCGGGGACGCTGCGATCCAGAAAAGGGGTCCACAGGGCGGGTGTGGAGCGCCACAGT
>CAYWST010000403.1:0-5095 GCA_964461075.1 uncultured Solibacteraceae bacterium
GTCCTCGTGTCGCCGGTTCTCCTCGTCTTCTTCCGGCTGGTGGAGCCGCTGGTCTGGACGATCGAACGCGCCTCGATCTGGGTCTCGCGGGCGATCGGCATCCGGACTGAAGCCCACGCGGCTGGGCATTCCCGCGAGGAGCTGCAGTTCATCGTGAGCGCCGGCGAGCTGTCCGGCCAAATCAACGCCTTCGAGCGCAAGGCCATCAACAACCTGCTCGACCTCCCGCAGTACAACGTTCGAGAGGTCATGGTTCCCCGCAATCAGTTGGTCAGCGTGCCGGCCGACTCATCGATCGACGACGTTCTGGAGGCGATGAGCGGGTCCCACTACTCCCGGATCCCGGTCTATCAGGGAAGCCCGGAGAACCTGATCGGGTTTGTGCACGTCAAGGACGTGCTGAACTACTGGACTCAACGCCGCCTCTCCAACCAGCGGCGCAAACCGGTGCCCCCGTTCAATCTGGGCGCGATCGTGAGGAAAGCGCCGGTCGTGCCGGAAAGCCGGGAGCTGCATCTCGCGCTGGACGACTTGCGGACTCAAGCGGCTCACGTCGCTTTCGTGGTTGACGAATTTGGAACCATCTCGGGCATGGTGTCGACCGAAGACCTCTTAGAGCAGGTCTTCGGGGAGATCGAAGACGAATTAGACGCAGTGCAGGCTTTACCAAGCGTGCGCGAAGACAAATTCGAGGTGGAGGGCACGACCCCGATTCGCGACCTCGATGTGCAGTTCGGCATCGAACTGCCCACTGAAGCCGCTTTCGAAACTCTGGCCGGATTTTTGATGTACAAGCTGGGGCGGATCCCCTCGCCGGGCGACGTTGTGCTGCATGAAGGGGCCCGATTCGAAGTGCTCGAGATGGACTTCAACCGGGTGGCCCGGGTGCTCGTGGAGAGACTGGAGCCGGCCGCAGGCACCCCCGCGGCTCAGCAAGGACCGCCTCAGTAAGGGCTGATGGAGTGCGGCACGAGCTCGCGGGAGCGGCCCGTGAGCTTTTCGACTTCCTTCCGCAGCGGGCCCACGGCCTTGTCGAAGATCATCTTGTAGGCGCCGCAGAAGTAATCCAGATCCTCGAAGTTCTTATGCGGGCCGTGCCGCGTCTTCGGGCAGCCGCCGTGGCAGATGGACTGATACTGGCACACCTGGCATTCGGGGTGGGCCAGCGTCTTCTTGGAAGCGAAGCTGTAGCGCTTCAGCCTGCGGCTCACCTCGCCCCAGGAGTCGATGGTGATATTGCCGAGCTTCCAATCCTTCTCGACGAAGAAATCGCAGGGGTAGATATCGCCGTTGTACTCCACCACCACATAGCTGTCGCAGGTTTCGTGCATCGTGCACGAGCCCGGCTTCATTCCGGCCACCGACTCGGCGAGGTTGTCGAAAAAGCGGACCCGCACCTTCCGGCGCTCGGGCCACCAGAGATCGAAGACCTCGCACATGAAGCGGCCGTACTCCTCGGCCGAGATCGTGAATTCCATCGGCGTCCCGTCGGCGTTGAACTCAGCCAGCGGGATGAACTGCATATACTCGACGCCCTGGGAGCGGAACCATTTGTAAATCTCCCGCGGTTTGTGGACGTTGGACTGGCTGAGGACGCAGAGGATGTTGAAGTCCACCTTCTCCTTCTGCATCGCCTCCATGCCAGCCATGACCTTCTTCCATGTGCCATGGCCCGCCTTGTTAAAGCGGTAGAGGTCGTTGACCTCCTCGGGCCCGTCCATCGAGAGGCCGATCAGAAAACGGTACTCGCGAAAAAGCTGGCACCAGTCCTTGTCGATGAGGACGCCATTGGTCTGAAGCGCGTTCGAGACGGCCTGCCCGTCCCTGCCGTAGCGCTTTTGGAAGGCCACGAGCTTCTCGAAGAAAGGCAGGCCGGCCAAGGTGGGTTCGCCGCCCTGGAACGCGAAGGTCGCGGCCGGGAAGCTGTAAAAGAGGTAAGTGTCGACGAGCCGTTCGAGAGTCTCGAGAGTCATCACGCGCGCCGGCAGGTCGGCGTAGGGGTCGAGTTCCCGGTCGAGATAGAAGCAGTACTTGCAGTCGAGATTGCAGACCGCCGACGCGGGCTTGATCAACAGCGAAGTGATGCGCGGGGCGGGGCCGTCCACGGTGAGCGTGGAATAGCCCGAGCCGACGATTGGAAAGGGACTCCCAGCCGTGATCATACCGAGGAGTGTATCATCTGGCTGCATGACTCCTGTGACGGAACTGTTCGAGGAGATCGCCGCCCGGCTTGAATCGTTGGCCGATCCGGAATGGGCGCAAGGGCAACGCGCATTCTTCCGTCACGATGTGCGGACGCGGGGCGGCCGCATGGCCGCGCTCGCGCCGGTGATCCGCGATGTCGCCCGCCGCATCAAGCCATGGCCGGTCAACAGCCGCAACGCCCTCATGAAACTCCTCTGGGAGACAGGTCAACTGGAGGACGGGACCCTCGTCTGTCATGTCTACAGGCGGTTTGCCCGCAGTTGCGCCGCCTGCGAGTTCAAGCTCTTTGAGCGCTGGATCGACCGTTATGTGCGGAATTGGGCGCACTGTGACGGCGTGGGGACGTTTCTGGTCGCCGCCTGCCTGGCCAATGAGCCGGAACTGCGCTTCGGGCTCCGGGGCTGGACCCTGTCGAAGAACCGCTGGAAGCGCCGGGCCGCCGCCGTTTCGTTGATCCATGAAGCCAAACACGGGCGGCACACGGAGTTCATCTTCGAGATCGCCGCCGCCCTGCTGCCGGATCGCGACGACATGGTCGAGAAGGGCGTCGGCTGGCTGCTGAAGGAAACCTATCCGGCCCGCCGCGAGGAGACGATCGAGTTCCTCATGGCTCACCGCCACCTCGCCTCCCGCCTCACGCTCCGCTATGCCGCCGAGAAGATGAGCCCTGCCGACAGGGCCCGGATTCTGGCCTATTGAACGCCGAGCCGGCGGATCCAGATATTGCGGAACCGCACCGGTTGGCTGTGGTCCTGCAATGACAGCGGCTGCTCGGGCGGGTGCGGCGTGTAGGTTCCGAGCCTTCTCCAGATTGTGGTCCCGAGGTAGTCCTTGTGGTGCTGTACGAGAACGCCGTTGAACAGGACCGTGACGTAAGCGGGCTTAACGAGCTTGTCGCCCTCGAACCGGGGAGCTTCAAAGAAGATGTCGTAGGAGTTCCATTCGCCCTGCGGGCGGGCCGGGTTGACCAGGGGAGGCCAAACGCCATAGATGGCTCCCGCGCCGCCGTCGGCGTAGGTGAGGTGATCGGCCGATTCGAGCACCTGAATCTCGTAACGGCTCATCAACTCGATGCCGCTGTTGCCGATTGCTTGCCCGTTACCCTTCGCCTCCGGCGGGATCTGCCATTCGACGTGCAACTGGCAATCGCCGAAGTGCTGCTTGGTCCGGATGCGGCCCGTTTTGGGCACGATCTCGATGTAGCCGTTCTCGACCTTCCATTTGGGCGTCTGCACACCGCCGTCGCGGCCGCGAATCACCTGCTCCCATTGCGAGAGGTCCTTGCCATCAAATAGAACGATAGCGTCCGAGGGCGGCGGGGCGGAGACCGGCGGCCCGGGCGTCACCTTCGGAGGGCGCGGCCGTTCCATGTCGTGCACCTTCCATTTCTGCCCGGGCAGTTGAGGGGTGTCGCTGTAGCCGCGAATGTCGTCGCCCGCCAACTGAGCTTTTTTCGGGGCGGCCGGGCGTTGGGAATCCTGGCCGACAAGCAGGGCGGCACAGGCCAAAAACAGAATCGTTCGCATTGAGTGCTCCTCGACGGGCGGGATCTTCGCTCGTCCAAGAACTCAGTCTATCGGGTCGCGAAGGCGTCGTGACAAGGGTTGTAAGAGAATATTTCGCGTCAAATCAAAGGATTGCGTACATACAGCATAGGTTCTGAACATCAGCGGTGCAGCTTTTTGCTGGAGGTGCTGCTATGCCAGCGTTACCTTTTCCCAAATACGGGATCAGAGAACTCTATCTGTTCCCTTACTACGACACCCGCGAGCGGTTCCTGGCCGAAACCGGAGTGGAGCCGCCGCCGTTCAACCCCGACAAGCCGCCCAAGTACTGGTTCGACCCTGAAGCGGCCCATTCGCAGAAACGGTCAATCCTTTACGAGAGAGCGCTTGCTTACAATGAGCGCGGGCTGGTCCTGAAGGGGGAAGACGGCCGTCCGATGCTCGAGCCCCTGCTGCTGAAGAAAGAAGAAGCGGCATCGGTCAACATTCCCCTCAAGCAGGTGGCCAACGAGCCCGGCGCCTCCGTCCCGGCGGTCCCGGTCCCGCTGCGGGCGTTGCATGAGGATGAAGAGCTGGCTTTCGACCCCTTCGCCGGAGTCGTTGTCATCAACAAGAAGCTGCTGCCCGAGCCCGTGGAGTTCAGCAAGTTCGATCGCGACCTGCTGATCGCCATCGGCCGCAAGCTCAACGTCAACTTCTGATCTCTGAGTTGAAGCGATTCGGCGCCGCCGATGGCGCGTCCCAGTAACCCTCCGCCAGCATCCGGATGCTTTCGGCGGTGACGTTGGGGGCGCGAAGCGTCGCGGCGGCGTCGAAATCCATCTTGTAGCCCGCAGCCGTCTGGACCGTGATACATCGGTTCATGTACCCTCCGCCCGGATAAGGGACCACTTCCTCCCAGAACGACATCTGAAACGCCCTGGGATCCAGACCCATGGCTTCGAGCGCGGAGTCGACCACGGCCCGGCAGTGTTTTGCGTACGGTTCCGAATCCGGCGAGGTGGTCAGCATCGCCGGACTGTTCGGAGTCACCGGTTTGGCCGGGTCTTGCCCCGGCGCGCCTCCGCTTGCGGGCGGCAGCCTGATCATTCCGGCGAAATAGCCGCTGCCGGCGCTTCCCGTTTCGGAACGGGTTTCCTGTTGTGGGACACCTGCGGAACTCAGCCGGCTCCCTCCCGCGTCGGCGCGGAATCTGTTCAATAGCTCCTGCAGTTCTGAGAGAAACTCCGAAGTTTGTTTGGAATCAATGGATTTGGAGAACGACGTGATCGAATCGAAGACCTTTGCCAGGGTCTCCGATTGGTTCTGAGTCGAGGCAATCATCGTAGCACCTGAGTCCACACGAGCAAGGACAGGGCCACAGCGGCGGCGGCCCATGCCGCTGC
>CAYWST010000404.1:0-5082 GCA_964461075.1 uncultured Solibacteraceae bacterium
TAGGAGGCGACCTTGCCGGCCTGAACCTGCTCGAAGTAGTCGTTGCCCTTCTCGATGAAACGCTGCCGCGCCGCTTCGCGGCCCACGCTGCAGCCGGCGGCAAGAGTGAGCGCCGCGCAAAGAAGGATAATCTGAAGGCGATTGCGTCTCATGGCGTCAGCGAGTATACAGAACCGGGACAACTGGAAACCCGGTTGGGGCGAACCCCAACCGGGTTGAGGGAACTGCGTCGCGGTGAGAGACGCTGATGCTATAACTCGGTCTGCTTGCTCATCCGGCGGCGCCGGCGAACCACCCCAACCACGCCAAGCGCGGCCGTCAGGCTGAGCAGAATCGACGCAGGCTCGGGCACGGTGCCGATCGACACCACAAGGTCGTTGTAATCCGCGTCCGACCCCGAAGCCCCTCGTACCAGGTCCTCCCATGCCAGCAGGACATCGAACGGCGGCGTGGTGTCGTACTGGAAGTTTGCCGGTGTCGCATAGGAGAGCATCTGTATTTTGTTCCCGGCAGTCCCCGGGTTGCGGAAATCCTCGCTGTAGAAGTATCCCGAGTAGTTATTGACTGACTTCGCGCCGTTCGGGTTGATGTACCAACCGAACTGGCCAGAAGTGGCCGTGATCGACTGACTCCCCATGCTGATGATCAGTGAACCATTGCTGCCCGCCGACAGAGTCATGGTGGCGTACTGCCCGCTCGTCGGCGATGCGCTGCCTGGAAAGATCTCGATCTTACCGTTTGTCATGTCGATGCCGCCGCCCGTGGCGATGGCGTACACGCCGAATGTGTTGCGGGGCGCGTTCCCTGCGACTTCAAGCCGCAGCGTGAGACTCTGCTGAGTCCCAAGATCATTCAGGCCCCACGTGAACTTGGCGAGTTGTTCGTGTTTGAAGAACTCTTCAGTTGTGTCAGCGGCGGTATCACCGCCGATCTTGTAGTTTGCAAACTCGGCCCGGTTCCATAAGTAATTCGAAGCGCCGTCGAACGTGGACCAGTTCGTATGCTGCGGATCGCGCAATGGGTAAGGCGCTCCCGCAGATGGGATGCAGCCACAACCCAGCAGGGCTGCCACGCAAAAGAGTGGGCGGAATGGTTTCACTTCGAGAATAATCCCTTCAATGACTAGCTTAACCGGCGGTACCGCCGCTGCCTTTCAGGTGAAGGCCGGAGAGCCCGGCCGGGAGGAGGCGGGCAGCATGCCGGTGAACGTTCAATGTCGCACAGCCACGTCAACCTGTCAGCCAGACGCCGTTGTCTTTCGGCACGATACATTTGCCTAAAATTTCTCCCCTATGAACGAATGGCAGCCCCCAGGGGGCTGCCATTCGTCATGGAGGATGTTTGCTTCTCAGGCTCCAGTGACCTGTCTAGACTTCGACTTGCTTGGACATCCGGCGATTCCGGCGAACCACCAGAAACACGCCGAGGAACGCCGTGCCCATCAAGGCATAGGCACCTGGTTCGGGGATCTGAGTCACAAACTCCTGGAAGTACGGGGCAGAATTAGTGTACTGCGAAATCAGCACATAGCTCTGCCACTGCATAGCGTTGTAACCAGCATCGTTGTTGATTCGGGCATCTCGCGCACGAGCGATCCAGTATTCTTTGTCAGTGTTCGCACCTGCGATAACCGAATCGAGATCGGAGATTGCCGTTCCAGGAATATCCACCGGTCCGCCCACAACATCTGTAAAAGTCCAGATGGCCCCCCAGATCGCGCCTCGGATGTTCGTGGTGCTGGCATCAAGAAAGGTCGTCAGATACGTTGCCATCTGATAGCGAGCTTGAGCGGTCAGGTTTCCGCTCGACCCCGTGTTGGTTGTGTAATTGCGCTCGGTACCCCTGCCTAGTTTTGTATTCACATTGTCCAAGGCTACGGCATCGTCCAGCGTGGTGAGGTAAGCATCCTTGATCTGTTGAGTCCACACTTGATCAGGGTCGACACAGTATGCACCACTGTTGAGGTAGTCAACGGTTGAGCTGAACCCCGTGTACTTGTTTTCGGGATCGTTGGCGTAGTTGGGATTCACAGTCCCACTTCCCCCACGGACCTGTGTTCTGACGCCCGCATAACCCGTGTCAGGAACTGCAGCAGTGTATTGATCCGTTCCAGGGTTTACGGGTGGTACGTCGAAGATTTGCACCTGCAGCATCGTCTGGCTCGCCGAGGCGACCAGAGCTGCAGAGCAGAGCATAACAAGAAGCAGCATAAGTTTTCTTGTCATTAGAATCATCCTCCATTTCAATTGAGGAAGTCTGATCGGACAGACCTTGGTGGTAGACCTTAGGTCGGGCCTCTTCCCCTCAGATAGCTTAGAGGTTGGAATGGAATGCCGCAAGAGCTTTCTGGTTAAAAACTCAGCAAAAAAGTACCAGCCCAAAGAGGTATATCTGACATTTGTCTAAAGTGACAAATGTCAGCAGCTGACTCAGGTTCGGCGAGCTAGACAGCCCCTCGGTATATATTCGGGCAGTCAGCCCCAGGGTGGAAAGGATTAGTGCGATGATGGCGGCAGTACCCAAATTTAGTGGACACGAGTTTGACATTTGTCACCGATTGTCATAAAGCCCTTTGGATTCCTTTCAACTTGTGCGGAAAGCCAATGTGCTGGACTGGAAGCGACCGGTCCGAATACAATATCTACCGAGATGAAAAAACTCCGCCTCTATGGTGTTGGTTTGTTCCTGCTGGTGTCCTGCGGCTGCACGTTGAATCGAGAATCGGCCAAGCGGCGCTTTCTGGAGAAGGGCAACCAACACTATGCGGCGGGCAACTACGAAGACGCTTCCGTCGAGTATCGTAACGCGCTTCGCAAGGACCAGAACTTCGGAGAGGCCTATTACCGGCTGGGTCTGGCCGAGATTAAACGCAACAATATGCGCAGGGCCGCTGGCGCGCTCAGTCGCGCCATCCAGTTGATGCCCGATCACGCCGAGGCGAAAAAGCAGCTCGCCGATCTCTACATGAATGCGTTGCTGGTCACGGCCAATCCGGCCGATCAGGACGCGCTGCGCGAACAGGTCAGGCAGCTTGCCCAGACTCTCCTCGATCGCGACCCGAACTCGTACGACGGGCTTCGGATCATGGGACACCTTCAGGCCCAGGCAGGAGAGACTGATAAAGCGATCGCCACTCTTTCAAAAACGAATGATCTCCGCCCCGGGCAGCCAGACATCGTTATGCCGCTGGTGCAAATGCTGACTTTGGCGAACAGGTTTCCAGAAGCGGAAAAGCTGGCCTCAAGCTTTCTGGACGCCACGCCTTCCTACGCGCCCCTTTACGATTTCCTTTACCTGCACTATTTGGGAGCCAATCAGCCGGCGCAGGCAGAGAGGATCCTGAGACAAAAGGCTGATCGCAATCCCAATCAGCCCTTGGCGCTTGTGCAATTGGCCGGCCACTACTTTAAGACAGGGAAAACGGCTGAAGCCGAAGCGACAGTAAAACCCCTCCTGGATAACCCATCGGCGGTTCCGGGCGCAATGTTGGCGGTTGCCGACTACTATGCCGCCTCCGGACGCTACGATGAGGCGAAACGAGCTTTGCAGCGCGGAGAACAGGCGGAGCCCAAATCCAAGGCGGACTATCGTCTTAGACTCGCCATCGTGCTGCGGGCCGAAGGGAAAGAGGCCGAGGCGGTCACTGTAGTGGACGGGCTTCTCAAGGAAGACCCGGAGAACGAGAGTCTTCTTGCAGCAAGAGCCAGTCTGGCAAGATCCACAAACGATCCGAATCAGATTGAGGCTTCTGTCACTCAGTTTCGGTCGCTGGTCGAGAAAAGCCCCAACAACGCAATCCTCCGATACAACCTTGGTCAGAGCCTGCTTGCCAGGGGCGACATTGAGGGCGCGATGCAGGAGTTTCGCGCCGCCTCCAGAAGCGCACGAAATTACCTGGCGCCGCTTGGCGCGTTGGCGGAGCTGAGCCTGAGGTTGCAGCGCTACGACGACTTGAAGGACTCCACTTCGAAGATCCTCGCGGTCCAGCCCCGCAATGAGAGAGCCAGACTCCTCAAGGCCGTCGCCCTGGCCGGAAAGGACGACCTGCAGACCGCCCGGTTCGAACTCAATGCGCTCCTCAAGGAAAAGCCAGACTACCCGGAGGCGCAGCTCGAACTGGCCATGCTCAACGCCAGAGAACGGCGCTTCAAGGAAGCCGAGTTGGGGTTCAGGAAATTCTATAAGCCGGGTTCTCAGGATCTGCGCGTCCTGACAAGCCTTGCTTCCCTTCTCGTCAACCAGGGGAAACTCCGCGAAGCCGAGCAACTCGTGGACAACGAGATCAAATCGAACCCCAATCGGACCGGCCTCCTCTGGATGAAAGCCTACCTCCAAATCCAGGCAGGCAACTATCCCGGGGCGCTCAACAGCCTCGAACAGGAGGCCCGGCAATCCCCGAAGAACCCGCGCGTTCCCGCCCTCCAGGGGCAGCTCTCCGCCGATCAGGGGCGCCTGAACGAGGCCATCACCTACTACCGCAAAGCGCTTCAGTTGGCGCCGGAAGATCCCGGCAACCTCAACAATGTGGCCTTCCACCTCGCCGAAGCCGGCCAGAATCTCGACGAGGCGCTGAGTCTCATACAGAAGGCGCGAAAAATCGCTCCGAAGGACTCAAATACTCTCGATACGTTTGGCTACATTCAACTGCTCAAAGGGGACAAGGATGGGGCTATCGCGACCTTCTCTCAACTCGTCCGCGCAGAACCCGAAAACCCCATCTACCGCTATCACATGGGCCGCGCCCTCCTCGAAAAAGGCGACCGCGCCCGCGCTAAAGTTGAACTCGAAGCCGCCCTCGCCGCCAAACCTACGCCGCGCGACCAGGCAAGAATCCGCGAACTCCTCGCCAAGGCCTCCTGATCCGGCAGGCAACCGGCGCTCAGGAGCGGTCCTCGCCCATCAGCTTTGCCAGAATCCTCCGTACCCACCCGGACCGGCCCGAGAGTTTCGCGGAAACACCCGGCAGCAGCACCACTAGAATCATCAAACTTCCGCTGATCGCTAACACACTCAAAAAGATCCTTGCTCCAGCATTTGCTTCCCACATCACGCCTTCTCCGCCTTCTCCAGCCTCTCCCGCAA
>CAYWST010000405.1:0-5069 GCA_964461075.1 uncultured Solibacteraceae bacterium
GTCCGAAGATTGCGATGACGGGGACGCCGCAGGCGGCGGCCATGTGCGAGATGCCGCTATCGTTGCCGATGTAGACCGCCGCCCGCGAAAGCCAGGCTCCGACGGCCGCGAGGTCCTGAAAGCGGTTTGCTCCGTGCAGTTCCTCTTCCGGTCCCGCGCACCACTCGACGTTCAGCGCCCCAGTGAGAAGCAGCGCCAATTCCCGAAAACGTTCGATGGGCCAGTTCTTTCGTGGGCTCCCCGAAAACGGATGAATTGCCGCGAACGGCTCCGGGTCACCACGGAAAGGCAGGCATGGAATCCCTCCGGGAGCCGCGCCAACAGATTGCAGGAAGAAGTCCGTGGCGTGGGTGACTTCGTCGCCGCTGGAGGCCCCGGGCAGGGCCGTCAGGTGGCGAACGCGCAGTCCATGCTCGGCGGCGGCGGCGCGGAACTCCTCGCGGTTGCCTCCGTACCAGGAGACGATATCGTCAAAGCCCGAAAGCCGCTCAATCACGTCGGCCACCGGTTGGCCGGGGATCTCCAAACGGTCGATGCCCGTCGAGGCGATCGAGCGCGCCGGGGCGATGTGCCGCAGCAACGGCAACACTGGCGCGTGCGCCCAAATCTCGGCCGGCTCCAGGTACTCGATCGCCGGCAGCGAGCAGACGATGTCGCCGATGGCCCCGGGGCGGATCGCCAGTCTTCGCAAGGCTATTCAATGACCAGAGTCTGCTTGATTTCCACCGTCTTCGGCGGCAGGCACATCTTGTCGTTGCACGCCTGATAACGCAGCTTGCCTGTCATGACAGCGGGTCCGGGTTGAGCGGTGGCGGTCTTTCTGAACTTCGTGGTCACCTCGAAGGCGCCGTCGTAAATCGAAAGCGGCGATTCGGAGAAGCTGAACTTTTCCATCTTCGCCGACGGGTAGACGATCTCCGCGGCCTCCAGCGGACCTGCTTCCCAGGTGAGCTTGAACGGAATCAGATACGCCTCCGCGGGCTTGTTCGAGTTCGCGTGATAGCCCTGCTGGATGACGACCTTCAACTTCTGCACCGGAGGCTCATTCCGCTTGACCACCAGCTTGGCGGGCGGTTCGACAATGAGGACGCCTCCCTGTTGAGCGGACACCGCACACGCCCCTATGAGGGCGCTACTGAAGAAGCTTCTGAATGTCATTCTCGTACTCCTTCTTGGGCACAAGCCCGACGTGAATCGAGGAGATCTTGCCTTCCCGGTCGATGATGTAGGTCGTCGGCAGGCTGGAGACGCCTTCGCTGCCGCCGTAGAGCCGGTCCACCTTCTCGTCGCCGACTGCGATCCGGTAGTTGATCTTATTGGCGGCAAGGTATGGCTTGACGGCTTCCCATCCGTCCTCGTCGAAACTGACGCCCAGGACAGCGAAGCCTTTGTCGCGATTCGCGCGCTCAAACTCGATGAACCACGGGATCTCGATTCTGCAAGGCGCGCACCACGTCGCCCAGAAGTTCAGCAGGACCACCTTGCCCTTGTAGTCGCTCAGTTTGACCGTCTTGCCGTCGGCGTCCTTCAACTCGAAGTCTGGCGCCGCCGCGCCCTCCTTGACGGGCTGTGCCGTGAAGGCGCGCCCTTGCTTCGGCGCATCGAGCGGCGCCTTGGCGCCACACGCCGCAATGGCAAGAATGCAGGCGGTTAGCGCGATCAGCGCTCGCCGGGGAATTGAATTCATTCAGGAGGGCCTCAGTTGGATTCTACCAACAGGGCATAGTAAAGCGAACGAACGCATCGGGTCCACACCGCCTTCTGGCCGATCATGCTGCGTCCGTGTGTCAATCGATCCGAGAAAAAGCAAGCTTGTTGCTGCTTAAAGTGACCAATCGATCATTTGTGGCACCGACAATCAGAGCGGCTCGCCCCTGATCTTCAGTTCTGGCGGGATTTACTGGCGTAATGCGAGCGCTCTCTCTGTCCATCCGGTACAACTTGATTCCTGGCTCGGGCCAATGCGCCGGTAACTGTCCACAAAGGTAGACTTGGCCGTTCAACATGGCCGCGCTCAGGAAATCAACCTTCGGAGGCGCGCCGATGATCTTCAGGCGTTTCACGATTTCACCGGCGAGGTTGATCTCCAGCCAGTCATTCGTTTGGGCGCAGAAAAGCCCCATTCGGTCAGGCCCAGGCGCCAGCCGGCACTCGTGTCCCGGAGGAACTGGGCCACGGGTAGTCGGCGCTATTGAGGACACGGGCAGCAGCGAATCGACTAGGCGCCCCTCCTTGTCATACCGTCGAATGAGAGGGTGGTCACTAACGGGTTTGTAGAATTCGTCAGTCTGGTGGCCAACCGTCCACAGTGTTCCGTCGGGTGTGAATGCCAGAGAGTAGACCCCGAAGTGCGCGGTCTTTACCGCGCGAAGAAGCGATCCGCTCCTCGAATACCAGAGGATAAGGCCAGACCACCGTCCTTCGCTGACTGCCGATGCCGCAACCGCAATCATGCCATCTCCTCTTGACGCCACATCCTTGATGTGGAACGACGATACGCCAGGAACCGCCAGCGTCAACTGCATGACGACCTGCCCGTTCTCGTCGGCCGCCCAGATGCTGGCGCTGTCGAAGTCATACGTCACCAGCAATCCATTACTATATTCGGGAATGACCTTGATCCCCCGGCTGACAGCGACTTCCGACTCGATTTGGAACACCAGTGAGGCAGCCGCGTGTGTTCCCTGCGCAGACACGATTGGAGCGACAAGCATGCCCACGAAAATGCCAAGCTTCACATTCTTCATGATTTTTCCCCTTCACTAAATCCACCCCTCATTATCTATGACGTTCCCGACTAGGGAGTCGTGCAGGTCTGTTCTTCGCAGTTCTCACACGGATCACAGTTCCACGCGCCGCTATAGCGCCAGCCCACGTTTTCAAGCGCGAACGGGTCCGTGTAATGCCACTTATAGGTGCTGCTGCTGCAGCCCGGCCAGGAGTTATTGCAGATCCTCACTTCAAACGAAATATAGGAGCCGGCACACTCGTCGGGCGGGCAAGCCGACGCACGGACAGTTCCTGACAACTGCGATGAGATATTTGACCACAGAGATCTCTTTTCTGTGTTATTGCATGGCGAGCGGCGCCTCTCGCGGCGCGGATTAGCGAGAGGCTTCAACGGCCTCGCGCCCTCAAAGAGTGTTGCGACAGGGACACCATGTTCATCAACAACCTGTATAGATGCAAGCGCATTTGAGCAGTGCTTTGCCGGACCCCAGCGCGACAGCGCAGGGCTTAGTAAAGCAACGCTGATAAATAGAATCAGGCCAATGAGCACGAGGCACAGCGCCCAGGTTCTCGTTTTCTGAAACAAGTCCGGAATCGTCATGGTCGCATCCACTACTGTCCAAGACCCTTCGGCAGTCGGTGAGGCCTCGCTGAAAACACAAGACATAGATCGGGCGTGACGGCGAATCCGCCGAAGTGGTTGGTGTGAGCACCCGCGTCAGGTGTTCAGGCTGCTGTCCAAGACGTTTTGGCGCTGCTCGCGCATTTGCTCCTCTTCATCTGTTTCATTTCCCTCAGCTCCCCGCCTGCTGTCCAAAACGTTCGCCGCTCAGCCCTGCCAGGCAAAGCCCAGTTGCACGTCGTCGAGGTCAACCGGCGGCTGGCCGGGCTGATCGAGCAACTTCCACAAGTCGCGGTAGACGAAGATCTGCTGCCGCAACAGCGCCACCATGTTGGAGAAGCTCCAGCGCCAGGTCGACCGCACATGCAAGTAGCGAAGCAGCAGCATGGAGATCAGCGCCGTCCAGATCTGGATCCGCACAGCATTCTCGCTGGTCCCGATGAAGGTCTTGATGCGGAGTGACTGTTTGATCGCCTTGAAAAACAATTCAATTTTCCAGCGGTCGCGGTAGATCGCCGCGATCGTCGAGGCGGCCAGATTCAGGTTGTTGGTGACGAAGGCGATGGTCTCCTGCTTGTCCTCCAGCCAGACCTCGATTCGGCGTAGCCGCATCAGATTCTGCGGGTCCTTCTCGCTGTCGAGGACGATCACTTCGTCGCGGATGACGCCGGAACCTTCCCGCACCGGGCGCTCCTCCAGGATCGTGTAGCCGGTCGAGTCCTTCAGCCGGGTCACAAAGTCCACCCCGCCGGCGGCCAGCTTCCGCCACCAGTTGTGATCCTCGTAGCCGCGGTCGAATACCAGCATCGTGCCCGGCTGAAACTCCATCTGGCGCGCCACCTTTACGTCGGCCTGCCTGCCTTCGCTCAGCACCGCATACTGCGGCAGAAACCCTTGGTTGTCCAACACCAGATGCAGCTTCACCGCCCCCTTGGTTCTGACGTACTTGGCCCACTCGAACATCGACAGACAGAGTGGGATTGTTGTTGAGTCCAGACTCAGCAGCGGATGCTTGAATCGGAACCGCGCCTTCTGGCCCCTCGCTTCCGACTGGCACATCGACACCAATCGGTTGAACACGTCCTCGTAGATCTTCCACGAGCGGTGCTCGTTGGCGTAGGACAGCGTCGAACGGGTCGGCGGTTGCTGCACGCCGAGGTGACGCAGCTTGCCTTCGCTGGCAGCCAAGCCACCGGTGATCTCCCGCAGCGAGCGCGCTCCGCCGAGATGACAGAACTGCATCGCCACGAACTGGCTCCAGCAGGTCATGCCTTTGGCGTGTTTCTCGCCCTGGTGGCGTGACACGGCTTCGTCGAACAGCCCGCGCGGCACCAGCCGGACAACCTGACTGAAAATGCTCGATACTCGTTCCATGGGTGGGTTGATCCTCCAGTTGGTTTTGGTTTGATCAACTCGACTCTACTGGAGTCGGCCCACCCGTCGCTCCCTACACCCCGTTCAGGTGGCACTCAAACGTTTTGGACAGGAGTGGGTCGCATCCTACCCGCATTCGATTTTCAAGTCAATGTTTTGTTATTCTGCACTGTCTTGTGTTATTTATTGGACAGTTTGTACTCCTGAAGTCACTACTGTCCGGCTATCGCATAGGGTGACAGCCGGAATTGACGTTCGCACAGCTACTTGACCGCCTTTTCGACTCGCCGCGATTTGAATTTCCGTCGGATTGGATTTGGCCTTGGTACCGCCTCCGACAATG
>CAYWST010000406.1:0-3542 GCA_964461075.1 uncultured Solibacteraceae bacterium
GGATATGGTTATTCCTGAGGACGTTGCCGTTGATGAGCTTCCAGACGAGCTGAAAGACTGTGAACGTCTTCCCCGTCCCAGTGGCCATCAGGAGCAACACGCGATCAATGCCCGCAGCAAAGCGGAAAATTGTCTCGTAGATGGCCATCTGCTGGTAAGGCCGGACCTTCTTTTGCGAGACCTGATCGATATGCCATGGCGTTTCGAACGCCTTCTTCCAGGATTCCCAGGCGATTTGACGGCCGCAGCGCCCCAGGAGTTCAGCGGGGGTGGGGATCGCCGCCAGAGCTTCGTACGCGCCGGTCTGGTTATCGGTGAGGATGTGCTCGGTGCCGTTAGACGCGAGTGAGAAACGAAGGCCCAGCCGCTTGGCGTACCGCGAGCCCTGCTGCATTCCGTCCGCTGCGGCAATGCCTTCGGCCTTGGCCTCGAGTACGGCTAACGGCAAGGGCCCCAGCCGTAGCAGGTAATCGACGACGAGCCGCTGGGACTCATCGTACATGTTGCCGCCGGACAGGTTGACAGGGCCAGGGCCGAGTTCGAGTTGCCGGTCGAAAGCCCAGCCGGCTTTGCGCAGCGCCGGTTCGATCAGCTCGCGGCAGGTTTGTGTCTCGTTGCGGCTCATGCGTCTTCCAGAACTATCCGGGCACCGTGCTGTGCCAACTGGCACGGCGAGCGGTCAAGGCTCAACACGCAAAGCAGGCTATGGATTACGCCGTTAGCGGTATGCCGGAAAGTAATTGGCCAGGTTCTTCCCGCCGACAAAAACATCGCAAACCAAGCGCCCACGGTCAATCTTATGTGGGTTGCACAGTTCAACCTGCTTGCCGAGGATGAGCCTGGCGAGCTTCTGCGTGGCGGCTTGACTACCGTACTGGTGCAACTCTGGCGTGTTGTACCCCGCGGGCCGGACACGGTTCCCGGTCTGACCGTTCCATTGCCATGACGGAGAAACATCGAAGGTGTCCCCGTCGACGATCGATGTGACAGTGAACGTTGCCATCTCGTCTCGATTCCCTTCTGGCACCGCCTAGCTGGCAGACACCAGAGCTGAAAGGGCACGGCGCGTGCCAAAATGCGTCGATTCTCATAAGTTATTAAGAGGACACGCTTTGCTGTTGCGTGATGCACAGCAGCGAGCCCGAAGTCTTCAACTATCGTTGATGGCATGTTAAACCTGAGTTGAAACCCGCTTGCCCGGCCTCCGCAGGAATTTGTGGACCGCTTGCGGGGAGATCCCCAGCATCCGGGCGGCCTTGCTCTGGTTTCCGCCTGCGACATCCAATGCTCGCAGGATCATCTGGTGCCGGATTGTTCTGAGTAGCTCTTCCAGTGAGAAGCCCTCCCTCGGCTCCGGGAGGCTTGAAAGTAGGTCTCCGTCTGTTTCTGGTTCGGTAATCAGGAGATCTTCTGGACCGAGGACGGCCTTCCGGCAGAGCCAGACTGAGCGTTCGATCGTGTTCTGTAGATCACGCACGTTGCCGGGCCAGCGTTGCTGTTGAAGCCGGATCAACGCCTCAGCCGATAACCGCTTAGAGTGCCGCAGCGAGCTGTTGATCTTGTCAAGGACCGCCAGCGCGATCTTTGGAATATCGGAGCGCCGCTCCCGCAGCGGTGGGATCTTGATCTCAGCGACATTGAGGCGGTAATAGAGGTCCTCGCGAAAACTACCCTGTTGAACCATACGTCGCAGATTGCGGTGGGTGGCCGCCACAACCCGGACATTCACCTTGAGGCGCTTTCTCGCTCCGAGCGGTTCTACTTCGCCATCTTGGAGCACTCTCAGGAGTTTTGCCTGAGCAGCCAACGGAATCTCGCCAACCTCATCCAGGAACAGCGTCCCTCCATGCGCCAGTTCAAACTTACCGGGCTGATCTTGGATTGCCGTTGTGAATGCTCCCTTCTTGTGCCCGAAAAGAGTGCTTTCAACAAGCTCGGTTGGAATGGCACCGCAGTTGATTGGCTCGAACCGGTCTGCGGGCCGTCCGCTGAGCATGTGGATAAGGCGCGCGATGAGCTCCTTGCCGGTACCCGTCTCTCCGTGGATCAGCACCGGGGCAGCTGCTGGAGCGATCGCCGCTGCCGCATCAATAACGCTGCGCAGCTTGGGATGGTCTCCCACAAGCCCTAGGATTGCCGCCGCAGTCTGCGGATCAGTCTCTGGTACCGGTGGGAGGTCTTCGCGATGAACAGAATATCGGACCTCTGGGAACTCCGGGGCAGACAGATCCACGTCGGCTACAAGCGGCCGGTCCTTCGTCACGAACTTCGGCGGCCGGACATGCAAGATTCTCGCGGGCAGTTCTCCAGAAGCGACCAAAAGCAGCCAGCAGGCGTGCATTTGGGGGGTGCCCGATGCGACGGCCACGAAGATCTCGGCATCTTCAGCTTCACTGACTGAGGGAAGGATCTCACGACGGAGGGCGGTGAGGATCGCACCATAATCAGTGGGATCCTGTAACGGAAGGTGGACCGTACGGACCACAGGAGCCGGAACGGCGGCGGCGGTGGCTTCCGTGTGTGCCTTGGTGTTCGGAGTGGAGATCAAGACGATCTCGTCGAACGAGCGGGCGCCAGCCAAGGACAGAATTGGTCCGGGCTGCTCTTCGTCGCCGATCAGGCCTCTGGAGTAGGGGTCATGGAATCCGACGAAAGTGAGCAAGATGCGTGGCATAGCTCAGCGCCCGGGCGCGCACGGTTGTTACAGAATATCAACCTGGGTTGAAGGGTGCAACCGATTCCCTTGAACGCCGGTCGCCGTATCTCTTTCGGGCGGCTGCGCTGCGCAGATTTGCACAACTGTCCACAGCCCTGCGCTCGTCAAGCGCCGAATCTTCTGCGGGCTAAAGCTGATGGCCTGTGGATCGTTATTCGCCTCATATTCGCCGTGGTAAAATCGCAAAAGATTGAACCGTAGGCTGCCCCGTCGGGCGTTGCTCCCCAGGGCACTCCCTGCGGTATCGAATCGCTTGAACTCCCCTTTTGCGAGGTGTCACCCATGCCACTTCAGTTCAAGAGCTTCGCCCGGCCCGACCTGCTCAAGACCATCCATCCAAGCCACTTGACCAGCCTGCTTGAGCCTCACCGGCGTTTCCTGGACGGCCGGGGGTTCCGCGTGCCTGCCGGGACGGAGCAAGAACTGGACTGCCTGGCGTTGGCGGGTATCCTCGCGCAGCCGGACGAAGAAACGCCCTCCGAACTGGTCGAAGCGCTCTACGCGATCGATAGCTTCAGTGACGACCTGCACTTCGACGAGCTGCTGACCCTGGCGGAGGCCGCGGGGCTGGAGGTCAGTGACGAAGAGACGACGGTCGACCTGGCCGTGCGCTTGTACCTCCACGATGCCAACCTTCTCGAGCGCAAACTGCGGGAGCAGCTCTGCGGCCGGCGGCGGACCTTTGAAAGCTATCGGCTGGCCGATCCCACCTCCGGCATGGAGGCGGAAAATCTCCCCGCGAACCTAACTCCGCTGGAGGCCGACCTGGACCGCTACTTCGAATCGAAGAAGCGCGGCGGCCACTCGCGCGTGATCCGAAAAGACG
>CAYWST010000406.1:3642-5059 GCA_964461075.1 uncultured Solibacteraceae bacterium
CCGCTCCAGAAAGCAGGCGAGATGGCGTTGAATTGCCGCGACGTCGAAGGGATCGAGTCTGTGAAGCTGAAGGAGGTGGAATACGCCTGGGGCGGTGCCTTCGAGCACACTGAAACGCACCGCGCCGCCGACCTCTTCAAGGCCCTGCCTCTGATCCGGCGCGGACTCGAGTGCGAGCCAGTCATTCGCAAGGCCGTGTTCGAGATCAAGCTCTCCGGAGAAAAGCGAGGGCGGACCGTGACCATCAAGGCGGGCAATCGCTCCGGCTATGGCCGCGGGGATGAGGCGATGCTGATCGAACGCTGGCTGCGTGCCCGCGGCTTCGTAATTACTGAGGAGCGGGCCCAGGATGCGCCCACTTACCCGGCTTTGGCGTGCGCTTGAGAGTATCCCCGGACTCCTGGAGGTTCCTGCCTGGTGGGAGCACTTCTGCGGGGACGAGTTTCCGCTGATCCAACCCTACCTGTTGCCCACCAACGTCTGCGGACACCGCTATCCCTGTCCTCTTTACCCCCGTGATGCCGAATGCCCCCGAAGAATTATCGACTACGGCGACGGCGAGTTTGCCGCCATTTGCCAGCACCGCCATCAATTCTGTGAGCGGATCCGGCTGACCTCGAAAGAAGCGCTGATTCACACGCTCGACATGGCCAAGTTGGCGGCGGCCCTGGCGCCGGTCCTGAAAATCCGTCCCCAGAGGATAAGGGAGTTCTGCGGCCTGAAGGAAATCGGAGTTTCGTTCTCTCCAGCAACACGCAACTGCCCGGCGTTTCTGGCGGTCGTCAACTCCGTGGACCAACTTCAACGGTTTCTCCATGAACTCCTGCTCTCGCATCCCACCCCACTCCTCCTCCTAGCCCCGACCAGCACGTTCCTGATAGCGGAACATCTCCGGCTCCTGGACAGGCACAAGAGCCACTTCTTCTCCCTGGAGGAGGCGGTTGGTGTAGACGACGATGGCCGCTTCGTGCCTTTGCAGGTAGCCGGCGAGGACGAGGGTCTGCCCACTCCCGTCGCTGACCGGCAGGCGGCAGTCGATGCCCACCACGAGCGCAATGGGTCAACCGACGCAGACATCTACCGCGCGGCGCGAGTCGACAAGTCGGACTTCTACAAATGGCTCACTGGCAAGCTGAGCGATAAGTCGAGCAAATCGAAGCGGATCGAAGAAGTTCTCCGGACTCCGGCCCAGAGCAGCGGCCCAGTGTAGGCGCGTCGCCTACACTTTTCGCCTACCTCGCCTCCATTGATCGCCTACACATCCTCTGCCCCATCATGGGCGCGTGGAACCGATTCGAACAGGCGCTGAGAGCCGGGAAGCAGGCGAGCCGGCGATTCAAACCCTGCTGGACGAGCGGGATGTGGCGCGGTGGATTCGCGTCTCCGTCGCCACGCTGCGTTACTGGCGCGGCGAAGG
>CAYWST010000407.1:0-5044 GCA_964461075.1 uncultured Solibacteraceae bacterium
GCAGCATCCAGAGCCTGGGCAACTACATCGCCCTGGTGCTTGATGCCAGCAAGGATGGCGCCTACACCGGCACGGTCGACCTGATTACTGGCGCGGTCACGCTCCAGAACAGGTTGACGCGGACGGGCAGCAGGAGCGAGGTCAACGGCCAGTAGGCCTTTGAGTCAAAGCTCTTGCAGGTGACTGCAACGCAACTCGACGGGGGTTGGCGCAAGCCAACCCCCTTCGATCTATTTGTGGGCGCAATCTCCACGACCTTCTGCGCCGGTTGGTGTTAGTATTGAGGAAGTCCCTGCCGCGTTCCCACCCTTTGTGTCCTCTGGCGTCAGCACTAATTTTGAGGTGAGCATGAATCTACTCAGGCTTTGGCTTGCGGTTCTCGCGCTTGTTACTTTCCCGGCCACCGCTTTCGGCCGCTATGTTTTCGTTGTGCCGTCCGCCGGCTCAGCGAACCAACTTCTTGGATACACAGAGACGGGCCAGTCGATGGGACCGGCTGTGACCACGCCGGCGGCGCCTGTGGAGGCGTTCAGCAACTACGGCGGGACAGCCGCGTTCGTGGTCACGACCAGCACGAATTTCCAAATGGGAATCGTCCAGATCGTGAACAATCAGTTTTCGGGGCCGATGGTGGGGTTGTCGCTGGGCTCGGAGGGATTCCGCGCCAAGACCTGGCGTCTGAGCCCGACCGGGGGCCGGATTGCGGTTCTGGCCGTGGACCCATTTAATCCGAACACCCGGGGGGCTGCTTATGTGCTCGACGCGAACACCGGAGCGCTCATCTCCTGGCGCTCTGTTCAGCTCTTCCAGCAGGGGGTGCCTCAAGATGTCGCCTTCAGCAACGATGGCGAGACGCTGGCGGTTCTCACGCACACTCAACTTCAGTTTGTTCGTGTTGAGGATGGTTCTGTCCTTTCGACTTACACCTTTTCCCCGATCAACCTGAGCTCGGACGGCGCCTATCTGTCCGTAGGTCCCAACGGGTCGTTCTATGTGTCGAGCGTCTTCAGGCTGTTCGAGTTTGCGGGGCGTGCTCCCTTCAATCTGTTTGGCATCAGTGAAATCTCGGCATGGCCGGGGCGGCTCACTTTTTCCCCGGATGGCCGGTACGGGCTGATGATCGACAAGCGCGGCCAGCCGGCCACTTTCTCCGCCGTGGGCGTCGACCTGAATACCCGGAACCCGGCAATCGGCAACGGGGCGGGCACGCCGCTGGCCGGCGTGGCCATCCCGCAGACCGGTTCCACCACGCCAGTACTGCTCGACAGCGTGCAGATCATCAACGAACTGCAGGCCATCGGCTTCTCTTCGGTGACCGGCCGGATGTACCTCATCTCTTACCCCACGATGACCGTCACGGATTACACGCCCGGCGGCACTGCCGTCGTCAGCAACGTGACAAGCGTGGCGATCTCCAATGAGATCCCTGGCGCGCGAACCCTCTGGTACAACCAGATGGGCGGGCTCTACCGGGTCGATCTGACCACCAATACCGTCTCGCCGGGCATTCCGAGTATCGCCGGACCAACGACAACGGCGACGCTTCCAAACACGGATACCACGAGCCTGACGACGCTGCGCGGCTATAACGGCGGACAGACTGTCAACCCGGGAGAGCCGCTCCCGAGGCCTTACTACGTTCGCGCTTTCGACAGCTTTGGGCGCCCCGTCTTCAATGCGCCCGTCACGATCACCACCACTCCCAGCGGGATCGCGCTGAGCGGCCAGTCGACGGCCACCAATGCTTTAGGCTATGCCTACGTCAACGCGATCGCCCCACCGACAGCAGGACTGTTCACAGTCACGTTCAACATCATGGGGCAGACCATTAGCCTGACGAGCGGCAGCGGTTCGGGTGGCGGCGGGGGCGGTGGCGGCGGAACTGAACCTCCTCCAACCGGCGCGGGCTTGCGGAAAACGCAGGGCGACGGCGCGATTCGTCAGATTCTCGACGCGACAGTGCCGCTGGTCCTCAAGGTCAGGGCCGTTGGCGCTGACGGCAAGCCGATTGCGGGTAAAGTCATCACTTGGGCTTCCCCGTCCGAGCTCCAGTTCATCTACAGCGGGGCTTTCGGGTCCTCGGTTACAGACGCCGATGGCTACGCGGAAGTCGGCGTGCTGCTTACCGGCGTTGTGGACATCTTCAGCCCGGTCAGGAACTATGTCGCCACGGCTACCAGCGATCTTGGCACGGCGACGTTCAACATCATTGGCTACCCGTTCAGCATCGGATCGTCCTCGGCCTCGCCGCTCGCATTCATCACGAAGCCTGACGGCGATCAAAGGAACTTCACGCTAAGGCTTGGCGAGAAGCTGCCCGACGCCATTCGCGTCGCGGTTGCTTCCTCCGGCGGAACCACCGGCTTCATCGGCGCGCCGATCCCTGGCGCCGCTGTCCGGCTCCTCTCGAACAACACCGACCCGAACCTGGGTCCGGTGATCAGTTGCGAAGGCGATTACGTTTCGACCGCGGCCGACGGCGTCGCCTCGTGCAACCTCGTCGCAACCGGCAAGACGGGCGCCACCTACTTCAACATCGATGTGGGTTGGGGCCACCAGGTCTTCTCCACCTTCTTCGTGAACGTGCAGCCGGGCGCCCCAGTCGCTCCGGTCATTTCCTCCGGTAATAACCAGCAGGTCCGCCCGGGCGAGGACGCTCCACAGAGCCTGGTTGCCATCATCCAGGATGCGGGCGGCAATCTGCTCTCGGGTCAGCAGGTGACCTGGGAAGTCGTTACCCCCAATTCGCTCACGTTGTTCAACACCATCAGCACCTCCGACCTGAACGGACGCGTCTCCACGCGGGTCCGCGGCGGCAACACCGCCGGAAGTTATCAAGTGAAGGTGACGATCGCGGGGACCACGCTTTCGGCGACGTTTAACGTCAGCGTCGTCAACGTGGTGACCGGTTTCAGCAAGGTGTCCGGCGACAACCAGCCGACGGTGGTGATCAACACCGCCTTCCCGAACCCGCTGGTCGTGTTCGTCTATGACCAAGCCAATAGAGGGGTGCCGAACGTGCAGGTGAACTTCGCCGTCGCGTCCGGCTCTGCGACCGTTAGCCCGGCGGTGGCGACCACCAACGCACAAGGCCAGGCGTCGGTTACGGTGACCGCCGGCCCGCAAGCCGGGCCGATCACCGTTCAGGCCACGCTCCAGAACTTCACGCCCATCACGTGGTCGCTGAATTCGCGGCTCCCGGGTCCGGTTCTGACCGCCCAGAGCTTCACCAACTTCGCCACCGGCGAAGTCGGCGTGGTTCCCGGCAGTCTCGTGCTCATCACGGGGCCCGGGATCGCTCCGAACGTGAAGGGCGAGCGCAACGCCAACCTGCTGACGGCTCAACTGCCCTACGAAATCGAGGGCGTCACGGTTGAGTTCCGCTGGGCGGGGAGGAGCGCCTTCGCGCCCATCATGACAGTGTCCAACATCAACGGGGTGGAGACCGCTCTCATCCAGGCTCCCTATGAGCTGGCTGGGGCGTCCACGACCGATGTCCGCGTGGTCAGCGGAGGCGATGTCCTCGTCACCGGAGTGCAGGTCCGCCCGGTCGGGCCCGGCATCCTGGAGGACACTCTCGGCGGGACGCGCGCGGCTATCGCGATTCGCAGCGACGGTCTTCGCGTCACCCCCTCAACACCGGCCAGACGCGGCGAGATCATCCGCCTCTACGTCATCGGCCTCGGTCAGACCACGCCCACAGCCGAAACCAACCGCGTCGGCATGATCGATCAGAAGGTCATCGCCGCGGTTTCCGTGGGGTTGGACGACCGTGGCATCACTCCGATCTCAGCCCATATGGCGGAGAATCTGTTCGCCGTCTATGAGGTGGTCTTCCGGGTTCCGGCGGACGCCACGGTGGGCAACAACCGCCCGCTGGGGTTGGTGATGGAGCCGGCGCCGGGCCAGCAGTTCTACGCCAACAGCTCGACTCTGCACATCTCGGCGCAGTAGGAGTCCGCTTTTCGACCGGGCTTACCGCAAGCCAAACGTTTCAGGGCCTTGGCTCAAGCCGGGGCCCTGATTCCATTCAGAGGCCGTATTTCACCGTTCGCCGACTCAGGGCGCTGCACGACAAACACCGTTTGACCAACCCGGCGCGCTTCCATACACTAAAAGATTGGACTCCTCCTCCGGGGAGTTCCGACGTCCTACGCGCGCGCCCGCGCCTTTGCGGCCAGGGTTTCCGGGTAGTTGATTTCACATTTGGAGGGCAAACACCTTGGCCGACGACAGCCGCCATATTTTCACTTCCGAGTCAGTGACCGAAGGCCACCCGGACAAGATCTGCGATCAGGTCAGCGACGCTGTCCTTGACGCGATCATCGCCGACGATCCTATGGCGCGCGTCGCTTGCGAGACTCTTGTCACCACCGGGACCTGTATCGTCGCCGGCGAGATCACGACGAAGAATCTGACCTTTTTTAAGAACCTGCCGGATCTGGTGCGGGGCGTGATCAAGGACATCGGTTTCACCCACTCCGACTATGGGTTCGATTATAAGTCCTGCTCGGTGATCAACCTGATTCACGGACAGTCGCCGCACATCGCCATGGGCGTCGATACGGGCGGAGCGGGCGATCAGGGTCTGATGTTCGGCTATGCCTGCGACGAGACGGCGGAGCTGATGCCTCTGCCCATCATGCTTGCGCATAAGCTCACACGGCGGTTGAGCGACGCGCGGAACGCCGGCGAGGTGTCCGGGCTGCGCCCCGACGGCAAGAGCCAGGTCTCGGTGGAATACGTCAACGGCCGGCCGGCGCGCATCGACGCCATCGTGGTCTCCACGCAGCACGATCCGCATCCCACAAAGCCGAACGCCATGCCCGACGGGCTGGTGGAGGCGATCCGCGAAAAGATCATCGGCGCCGTCGTTCCGGCGGCGATGGTGGACGCGAACACGAAGATTTACATCAATCCGACCGGCTGCTTCGAGGTCGGCGGCCCGCATGGCGACACCGGGCTGACCGGCCGCAAGATCATTGTCGACACCTACGGCGGCATGGGCCGCCACGGCGGCGGCGCGTTCTCGGGCAAGGATCCG
>CAYWST010000408.1:0-1817 GCA_964461075.1 uncultured Solibacteraceae bacterium
GGGCTAGTCGCTTCCGCTTTTGGCGCATCCGGCTTCGGCGCATCCGCCTTCGTCTCCTCCGCCGCCTTCTCCTCGTCGCTCTCCGGCGCGAAGGGCGAAGGGTCGCTCTTGGAAAGCACGATCAGATAGATACTGCTCGTCACGGTCCGCGCCCCGGACTGGATGTCCGGCTGCAGGGCCGGACCCGAATCGGTCGACGCGGTGAAGTAAAGATACTTCCCGTCGCGATCCCACACTGGATTTCGCGCGTCGCTCATCCCGTCGGTCACCTGCGTGCTCTTCCCCTCCGCCAGGTTGTGCACGAACACCGCACCCATGTAATTCTTGAGTGTCTTCGTGTAGGCAAGCCACTTCGAATCCGCCGACCATGCCGCCCCGATCCGCCTGCCCCAGATGCGTTCCTTGTCAATCTTTTGCGGCTTCCCCGTCTCGATATCCAGCACCCAAAGGTTCAAGTGCGCGTCGCTGAACGAGATCTTCTTGCTGTCGGGCGACCATGCCGTCCCCGTGTAGAATGTCGGCTTTTCCTCGATGCGGAACCTCTTCACCTCGCCTTTGCCGTCGTGCGGCGCCAGGTGTAGATCGTATTCTCCCGCCGCATCCGAGAAGTAGGCGATCCACTTGCCGTCCGGCGACCATGCCGGGTAGCGCTCCATGACGCCTGGCGTGTTGGTGAGATTCCGCGCATCCCCCTTCTCCGCGGGTATCGTCAGGATCTCGCCCCGGCCCTCGAAGACGGCACGCACGCCGCTCGGCGAAACGTCCGCGCCGGTCAGCCGGGCGCCCACCTTCACGAACCTTTCGCGCACCTCGGCCAGGTCGCCCGATACCGTGACCTTCAGCGGCGACATCTTCGCTGTCTTCATGTCGAACAGACTCAGCCCGCTCAGTTGCTCAATCACGATCGCGTCTGGCCCTGCGGAGGCCGATTTGAAATCCAAGCCCTTATTCTCCACAGCCCGCGCCACTTTCCTGGACTGCGGGTCATAGTTGAAAAGAGTCACCACGCCTTCACGGTCGCTGAGGAACCAGATCTTTCCGCCTGCCCACATCGGACAGTAGTCGTTGGAGTTGTCCCGCGGGACCTTTTCCACCTTCGACGTCTCAAGATCGGCGATCCAGACCGGCGTTGTCATCCCGCCGCGGTACCGCTTCCACGCAGCGAAAGCCCTGCCCATCGGCACGTAGGCCATCCGCTTCCCATCCGGCGCGAAGGCGGCCTCATAGCCCGCTGGAACCGGCAGCCTGGTCTCGGGCCCGCCATCGACGGAGATGCTGAACAGTTCCGCGTAACGCGGCGAGTTGGCGCTGCGGCTCGACGAAAAGACGACGCGCTTTGAATCGGGCGTCCAGGCCACGGCCTGATCCGCTCCGGGATGCCACGTCAGCCTCTTCGGAACGCCCCCGGCGGCCGGAACCACGAAGACATCGACGCTGCCGTCGTACTGCCCTGTGAATGCGATCTGGGTCCCCTCCGGCGAGAAGATCGGATTCGCCTCCACGCCCGGCCCGGATGTGAGCTGCCTCGCCGCCCCGCCGCTTCGGGGCGCGATCCAAAGATCGCCGCCATATTCGAAAACTACTTCGCTCCGGCTGATCGAAGGGTTCCTGAAGATGAACGGCGAATCGTCCTGTGATTGAGCAAAACCAGTGAAAGCCGTCGCGAGTAGAAGAAACGGAAGCCGCACGCTGCACCTCTCAGGTCGAGCATATCGCGGCCCGCCGCCGGCCCGAGGTAACAAGTATCACTTTAAGCGCTTTCCGGAGGTGTCCAGGCGGAAATTCAGGTCCGTCTGACTGAAGTCTTCTCCCTTGAA
>CAYWST010000408.1:1917-5012 GCA_964461075.1 uncultured Solibacteraceae bacterium
GCCGCCTGTCCCGTCAGGAAGGCGTAGAGCGGCCTGCCTTCTTCCATCGTCAGCAGATCCGTGAACTTCGTCTCCAGCCCGATCGAGACGAACGCCATCGCGAACCATGCCGTCCGGAACGCGCCAATCGCCGCCTTGGTCTCCTTCACCACCGCCGCATCCACCAGGAACGAGTAAACCACCGAGGCCGCGGCGAAGCCGATCACAAACTTAGGAAAGCGCTCCCAGATCACTTTGGGATCCGCCTTCTGCCCCGCCGCGGAGGACTTCTTCATCGTCCACCATACGGACAACGCAAACGCCGCGAAGCCGATCAGCAGATTCTGGGCGAACTTGACGATCGTCCCGATTTTCATCGCGCCCTCGCTGATCAGCGCGCCCGCCGCCACCACGCTGCCTGTCGTATCGAGCGTGCCCCCGAGCCACGCGCCGCCTACGGCATCCGGGATGCCGAAGGACTTGACCAGCCAGGGCTGCAGCACGATCATCGGCACGGCCACGATCAGGACGATGCTCGCCACATAACTGAGCCTTCGCTTGTCGCCCTGGATCGCGCCGCAAGCCGCAATCGCCGCGCTGACGCCGCAGATAGAAACCGCGGTCGAGATCATCACCGAAAACTCGTCGTCGAGCCTGAACTTCCGGCACACCCAGAACGTGAAGTACCACACCACGCCCACCACCATCACCGCCTGCAGCATTCCCAGGAAGCCGGCCTCGACGATGTCGCTGAACAGAATCGTTGCGCCCATGATGACCAGGCCGGTCTTGATGTAGTACTCGGTTCGGGCCGCCTCCAGCAGCCACGCCGGGGCGCCTGTCACATTGCTGATGAACAGCCCGATCAGCAGGGCGAAGATAACGTATTCAATCCCCCATTTCGAGGCCAGCCCGTTGCCGGCCAACCACTGCGCCCCCCAGGCCAGCGCATACACCACTCCGAACCCTGCCAGGAACCTGCCCGCGCGCGCGCCCAGCGCAAGCGCGCCTGGCAGCGCCATCACTCCCAGGATCAGCAGCAGCCATAGGGAAGCCTGCAGATTCCCCGCCTGAAAAGGCTTTTCGAGTGCCGCCCAATCCCACTTGAAGGCCGGCAACGCCGGCCTCAACCCGAGCGGAATCGCCGCAAGCGTCGCCGCCCCCAGCCACACCGCCAGCCAGTCTTCGTGCTTCCACCAGACTCTTGTTTCAGGCATCTTCACAAACCCTACCACGCCGAATCGGTGCGTCAGGCACGTTGACAGCGGAGCGCGGGTATGATGTCGTGTTGTCGATCTAATTCGGAATCACAGATGGAAAAGCTGCGTTTTGTCATGATTGGCGCCGGATTCTGGGCGCGGTATCAATTGGCCGGATGGCTCGAAACGGGCGGCGCCGCTTGCGTGGGGATTTATAACCGCACTCGCGCCAAGGCGGAAACCCTGGCGGGCGAGTTTGGAGTCGAGCGCGTCTACGACGATCCGGCGGAGATGATCGCCCGGGAGCAGCCGAATTTCGTCGACGTCCTCACCGATGTCGACACCCATGCTCAGTACACGCGACTGGCGGCCGGCATGGGCTATCCGGTTGTCTGTCAGAAACCTATGGCTCCGAGTCTGGAGGATGCCGAAGGCATGGTGGGCTTCTGCCGTGAACGCGGAGTCAAACTCGCTATCAACGAAAACTGGCGCTGGCAAACGCCCATTCGCGCCTTCAAGCAGGCCATGGATACCGGAGCCATCGGAGAGGTCTTCCGCACCAGGATCACGATGGTCTCGGGCTTTCCTGTCTTCAAGAACCAGCCGTTCCTCGCGGAACTGAAGCAGTTCATCCTCACCGACATCGGAAGCCACGTGCTCGATGTGGCACGGTTCCTCGGCGGCGAACCCGACCGCCTCTACTGCCAAACCCAGCGCGTTCACACGAACATCAAGGGCGAGGACGTCGCCACCGTCATGCTTCGCATGAAGAGCGGCTGCACCACAACGGTCGAGATGGGCTATGCCGAGAACTACCTGGAGCGCGACCGGTTCCCCGAAACCTACATCTTCACGGAAGGCAGCAAGGGCTCCCTTGAATTGGGGCCGGACTTCTGGCTGAGACTCACCACCAAACACGGGACGCAAATCCAGCGGATTCCTCCCCCTCGCTATCAGTGCGCCAACCCCGCCTACGACGTCGTCCATTCGAGCATCGTGCCGTGCCACGAGAACATCCTCAAAGGCCTCCGCGGCGAAGCGGAGATCGAGACTTCGGGGGACGACAACCTCAAAACGGTGCGGTTGATCTTCGCTGCCTACGAGTCGGCCGCACGGGGCGCGGCAGTGGCCGTATAGACTTCGACTTCGGAGAGAATCCCATGCACTTGCAGGCAGGAGAGTGGTCGCTGGAGTTTCGCGACGGAGATCTTTGGCACGTTCGCGCCGCGGGCGTGGAAGCGGTCGAGCGTATCTACTTCGCGCTCCGGGATGACCAATGGGGCACGATCCCATTCAGGATTTCGGAGCCGCGGATTCAGGCCGCTGGGGGAGGCTTCACTCTTTCGTTCGACGCCGAACACGCAAGCGGCGGAATCCGCTTCAAATGGCGCGGGGACATTGAGGGCCGCGCCGAAAGCGTCGTGCGATACCGCATCGCCGGAGAAGCGCTGTCAGGCTTCAAGCGCAACCGTATCGGCCTCTGCATCCACCATCCGATATCATACGCCGGACGCGCGATCGGCATCACTCACCCGGACGGAAAGAGCGGCAACGCCGCCTTCCCGCGCTTGATCTCGCCGCATCAGCCGGTACTGGGAATCCGCGCCATGCGGTACCCGCTCGCTCCAGGCCGCGCCGCCGAGATCGAATTCGCCGGCGATGTCTGGGAGATGGAGGATCAGCGCAACTGGTCCGACGCCAACTTCAAGACCTACCCGACTCCGCTCGCGCTCCCATATCCGGTCGAGCTCAAGCCGGGCACAAAGGTGGAGCAGACCGTGGAAATCCGCCTTCGCTATGAATCGGCCGGCCGCGCGCTGCCGGCCGGTTTAACTCTCGACCAGACGCCTCCAGAACCCCGAAACCTCGAGCGTCTTCACCGCCTGCGCATCGCGCACCTGCGTCTGGAGCAACCAG
>CAYWST010000409.1:0-2135 GCA_964461075.1 uncultured Solibacteraceae bacterium
GGGTGGGCACTGATGGAGAGTCCCGCGCAGGCAGCGCGCGGCTCGGGCCGCGGGAACGGGGCCACGCCGGTCGCGAGGTTCGCGTCGGTCAGCAGGATGACCGGACCGCGGAACTCCTCGGCCAGCTTGCGCGCGGTGACGACGAGGTGGAAACACTCCTCGATCGTCGCCGCGGCGATCACGATCTTCGGCGCATCCCCCGGCGCCCCGAAGATCGCGCACCGCCTGGGCTGGATCGCCCTCGCGCTTGCGGCTGGCTGGACCGCCGTTTTCTTCGGCCTCCCCGGAGTCGATAACCTTACGCGCCCCGCCGCCGGAGTGTTCTTCACCAGTTCGATCGGAGCGGCGGCCTTCGCCTTCGGCCTCGTCCGGCTCCGGACACCCTCCGCTCCCCAAGCCATGCTCGGGGGAGCCCTGATCCTCGCTGATTCCGTCAACCTGTTCCTTTACGGCTTGACTCTCTCCGGGTGGCGCATCTATGACTCCTGGGATTCTCCCGTCGCCACAGCGGTCAGCAGCGCTCTCGGCTGCCTCGTTGTCCTCGGCGTCGGCTTGCTCGCCCTTCGGGAAGCCAGCGACGCTCAGCGGAACTACTCGAAGATGGTGGAGCGCGCGCCCCTTGGCATCCACTTTTACCATGCCGGCCCCGGCGGAGAACTCATCTTCACCGGGGCCAACCCCGCCGCCGACGCAATCCTCAACATCTCCCATGCCGAACTCGCCGGCAAGACCATCCTTGAAGCCTTTCCCGCTCTTGCCGCTTCCGATGTCCCAGCCGCCTATCGCGAAGTCATGCAAACCGGGCGTTCTTTCCGCCGCGAGGAGATCACCTACGCCGACGATCGCATCGCTGGCGCTTTCGACGTCGTCTGTTTCCGCCTCTCTCCTGGCTCCATCGCGGTCATGTTCTCGGATATCACCGAACGCAAACGCTCTGAACTCGCCCTCAAGGAGAGCGAAGCCAGATACCGCCTCATCACCAGCAACGCGACCGATATGATCTCGGTCCATTCCCCCGATGGCGTCTATCAGTTCGCATCTCCCTCGGCGGAAAGCCTCCTCGGCTATGCCCCTGAAGAACTGACCGGCATGAGCGCCTACCAGCTCTTCCATCCCGACGACCTCCCTGCGATTCGCGCCTCCCACCACACCGTCGTCAGGCAGGGCGCCGCCATCGCCGCCTACCGCATTCGCCGCAAGGACGGCGCCTGGAACTGGGTGGAAACCACCAGCCGCCTCGCCACCCCCGGCCGAGGCGGCGAATCCAGCATTATCGCCATTACCCGCGACATCACGGAACGCCGCAAGCTCGAAGACCAGTTCCACAGCTCCCAGCGTCTCGAAGTCGTCGGCCGGCTCGCCGGCGGCATCGCTCATGATTTCAACAACCTTCTTACCGTCATTAACGGAAACGCCGCCCTCATCGAGTCCGACTCGGCCGCCACGCCCCGCAGCCGCAAACTTGCCCTCTCCATCCGGCAGGCAGGCGAAAGCGCTTCTTCTCTCGTCCGCCACCTCCTTGCCTTCGCCCGCCGCCAACGCCTCGAACCTGTGCCCGTCTCGCTCAACGAAGTCGTTCTCGCCGCTCAGCCCGTTCTTGAGCGAATCGCCGGAGACCGGATCCGGATCTCAATCGACCTTGACCCCGCTCCCGCAAGGATCCTCGCTGATGCAACCCAGCTTCATCAGGTCCTGCTCAACCTCGCGGTCAACGCCAGGGACGCCATCGACGATTCGGGCAAAATCGAAATACGGACCCGACCTCTCATTATTCCCAATCCCGCCGAGCCCAACTCCCCACTGCCCCCAGGGAATTACGTCAGGCTTCTCTTCTCCGACACCGGCAGGGGGATGACCCCCGAAGTCAGGGACCGCGCCTTCGAGCCCTTCTTCACCACCAAGCCCACCGGCCAAAGCTCCGGTCTTGGCCTGTCCAGCGTCTTCGGTATCGTCAAACAAAGCAACGGATACATCTCCGTCCGCAGCGAGCCCGGCCAAGGCGCCGAATTCCAGATTGAATTCCCCGTCATCCCTTCTCAGCCGCCGCCGTCGGAGGGCGCTCCCCCTACTGCCTCACCAGCCTGATACTCCCATTCGTCGTTGAAACGTCCAGCAGCGGCCCGCCCGAGCCGATC
>CAYWST010000409.1:2145-5010 GCA_964461075.1 uncultured Solibacteraceae bacterium
CATTTTTGTCTTGCTCACCTGCGTCGTCGCCACTTCATAGTCGGTGCTGATCCCGCCGTTCGACGTCGAGGCCCGCAACTCCGCGTTCACCCCCGGCGGCAGCCGAAGGTTGATGCTTGCGTTCGAAGTCGACGCTCGCAGCGAGTTCGAGTTCCACTTCTCGAAACGCAGGTTCAATGTCCCGTTCGACGAAACCGCCCGCACCGGCCGCCCCGCCTCCGGCTCCACGATCGTCGCGTCGATGCTCGCGTTCGAAGTCTGCGCGTCGAAACTCCCCCGCACGCCGTCCGCTTTGATCCTGCCGTTCGATGTCTCGAGCGTCGCCGCCCCGCGTGAATCGAGCACTTCGATCGACGCGTTCGATGTCTTCGCACTCACGTCTCCCGTTACCCGCCACATCTTCACGCTCCCGTTCGACGTCTTCAACCGAACCGGCCCTTCCGTGCCTTCCACTCTCACACTCCCGTTCGACGTCACCAGATCGTCCAGTTTCACCTGCCGCGGGACTCGCAGCGTGAACTTGACCCCGCAGTTGCAGTTGTTTTCAACCGGCCGGATCGCCCGGATCCGCAGGGCTCCCGGGCTCTCGCTCGTCTCGATGCGGATCCCTCTCATCCGGTCCTCTTCCCGGGCGTACTTCGTTCCCGAAACCTCCACCCCGCTTCCCTCTCCGCCCACGATCTCGATGCTTCCGTTGAATCCCTCCACCGAGACTGTCCCGCCCGCCGGCAGCTTGTGACTCGACTTAAACTCCTCTTTGTAGCGATCTGACGGCCCTCCCCAATCCGCCGGATCAAACTCGCAGCCCCCAAGCAGCAGGGCGAACGGCAGGGTCAGAGTCAAGCAGGTTCGGTTATTCATTGCGGCGCTCCTCACCGATAAGTGAACGGATCTGGAGCGCCGATTGTTCCGCGAATCTGACGTCGCCTTCCCGATGCGGAAGTTCCAGCGTGAAAACACTGCCTCTGCCCGGTTCGCTTTCCAGCCTCAGTCTCCCTCCCATCGCCTCCGCCAGCCGCGATGAAATCGCCAGTCCTAACCCCGTCCCTCCCTGTTTCCTCCGTAAGCTCCCGTCCACCTGCACAAACGCCTCAAACACCCGCTCCGCCATCTCCGGAGCGATTCCCGGCCCCGTGTCGCCAACCTCATACCGGACGGTTTCATCCGCTCTTACCCTCAACCAGATCCTGCCCGCCTCCGTAAACTTCAATGCATTCCCCACCAGATTGATCAGCACCTGCCCAATCCGCCCCGCGTCGCCCGTCATCGTTTCCGGCACCGATTCCTCCACCTCCACGCGGAACTCGATTCCGCGCTTCTCGATCGCCGGGCGGAACATTTCCTCCACCTGCCGGACCACCACCCGCGGTTCGAAAGGCTCATCAAACACCACGAACTTCCCCGCTTCAATCCTCGACAGGTCCAGAATCTCGTTGAGCAACCGAAGCAGCGAGTGGGCCGAGGATTGCGCCGTCACCAGATACTCCCGCTGCTCCGCCGTCAGCTCCGTATCCAGCGCCAGCTCCGTCATGCCCAGCACTCCATTCATCGGCGTTCTCAACTCATGGCTCATGTTGGCCAGGAACTCGCTCTTGGCTCGATTGGCCCGTTCCGCTTCTTTCCGGGCCCACTCCAGTTCATGATTCCTCGCCCGCAGCAGAATGTTCGCTTCCAGCCCCCGCGAATAGCTGCGATTCATCCGCCTGCCCTGAAACGCCATAAACACCATGCAGAGAAGCAGCGCCATCGCACCCGCCCGCCCCTCCTGGCGCCCGTCCAACACCAGGTGCATCGCGCACGGCATCGGCATCGCCAGCAGATTGAACGCCAGCAGCGGAAAGTGCGAGACCAACGTCGCCACCGAGCCCGCCGCCACCCCCATTAACGCCAGCAGCGCGAAGCTCGAGTTCCACTCCGTCACTGGGTACCGTCCCACGAGGCTCGAAAAGAACCAGCCCCAGCCGATCGAAACCGAGATTGCGTTGAAGTGCAGCCACAACAACGCGTCGCCTCTCCTGTAATGCGACTCTTCAGGAAACCTCCAAAGCAGCAGCACACGGCTACCACCCAACAGGAGTAACCCACCGAGAAATCCCCAAAAATGGTACGGCATGTCGCGGGGGTAATCTCCGCCCCACCCGAGCATCGCAATCAGCAGGATGTGCCCCACCGACGACATCCTCGACCGCAGCGCCAACTCGTACTCCGCCCTCGCCCGCAACTCCCGCTGCGCGGCATACCCCCCGGCGGAAGGTGGACGCGAATCCATCTTCCTGCCTCATCGGCAAGCCCTCCGGACGGTTTAACGATTCGCGACCAGCCGCTCCGTCAACTCCTCCAACTCCTTCTTCAACCCTTCATGCTCCTCCCGGTTCGCCGGGCCCGCAAACCCCGCATGGACGCTCGCCACGCGATGGTCCCGCCCCAGGAAGATCGTCGTCGGAAACGCCCCGAATCCAGCCAGTTGCGGGAATGTCCGCTCCACCGCCCCGTCCTCGATGATCCCCGCGTACAACACCGTCCACGCGAGCCCATGCCGCTTCAGAAATAGCCGCACCTGCTCGTGATCCCGCGCCGGCTCCCCCGTGTACTCGAAAAAGACGCTCACCACCTCCAGCCCCTTCGTCCGCCACTTCTCATACAAGGTCTTCAGAAACGGGGCCTCGTCGTGGCAGTTCGGGCACCAGCTCCCCGTGATCGAAACGATCACCGCCTTGCCCCGAAACCGCTCGTCGTCCAGCGAGACTGTCTTCCCGCTCAAGTCGGGCAACTTCAACCGGAACGCCTCTCCTGGCTCCTTGACCCCCGTGTACCGCGCCGGGTGGGGCGGAGCCGCCTGGCCCGCCGCCTCCGCCTGCTCCATCG
>CAYWST010000410.1:0-5007 GCA_964461075.1 uncultured Solibacteraceae bacterium
GAGCGTCAGTAATTGCGGGCGGGGGAGGTGTCTCACTCATGTTGGCACAGAGGGCCGCCGCCGGGTCCCCTCCGAACCGGATCGGCATGGAGCCATCGGCGTTCCGCTTCCCTGTGACGTTATTGGCTGAGATGGCTTTCTCCGGCTCTTCGTAGAAGCCCTTCGCATTGTAGATGGTGACCGGCCAGAAACCGTCCACCGGGACGTCTCTGACCGTAAGTCGATGCGGCGTCTTTCCGTCGTTCAGTTTCACCACGCGTGAGACGTACCTGGCGTCCTCCATGGGATCGCCGCCCTATCCCGCGGCTGTGCCAATGAGGCGCCGGACCGGATCGACGGCGTCTCTCTTCCCCAACATACGGAGGCTGTCCGGCGCGTAAGCCATCAGCACACCGATCGCTGCGCTCAACTTCGCTCGTTGCTCCTGCTCCCAATCGGGAACTTCGAACTTGCCGGGGTGCGCCTGTGTCACCCGGATCGCATCCTGGACAGCGTGGGCCGCCTGGACATCGGCTGCGTCACACGGATCCATGGAGGTCCGGATCAATACGGCCACATAGCGTGCGCCAGTATGCTTCGGATCCCGTGCCCGCGCGCGACGGCGGTCATCCGCACGCAACGCCATTGAAGTGAAGCCGAAACCGGCGTTTGCTAGACTCACGCCGCATGAGGATCTGCACGGTGGCCTGTCTGGTCTGTGTCTTTTCACACGCCCAGGAGTTTCGCGGACGGGTGATTGGGGTCATTAGCGACCCGCAAGGCGTTCCGCTGGCTGGCGCTTCAATCCGGATACAGAACAGGGCGACCGGCGTTGCCCAGGAGACTCTGTCCAATGAAGCAGGCGCCTACCAGGCGCCGTTCCTTCTGCCCGGGCTGTACGACATCAAAGTGGAAGCCAAGGGGATGAAACGGTCGGAGTGGCCGGGCGTGGAAGTGCTGACCAACGCGACGGTGAAGCTCGACATCAGGATGGAGTTGGGCACGATAGAGCAAAGCGTTACGGTGACCAGCGAGGCGCCGATGCTAAACACATCGGGCGCGGATCTGGGACAGGTGATCGACCGCCGGTACGTTTCAACCGTAGCGGTGGCCCTGACGCGGAACGTAGTTGCGGCGGCGCGGCTTGCGCCGGGCGTGACCGGCATCGTGGGAACGTTTTCGAGCAACGATCAGGCCAACATCAGCATCTCCGGCGGCGGGTCGACGAACACGCGCAACGAGTTCACACTGGACGGCATTCCCAACACTGTGCCGCAAGGCGGTGGCAACATCGTCTACGTCCCTTCGCTGGACACGGTGGAGGACGTGAAGGTTCACACGACGATGTTTGACGCTTCCCTGGGACATTCCAACGGCGGAGCAGTCAACATCACGACGCGGGGCGGCACGAATGACCTGCATGGGACGGCGTACCTCTATAAGCGATGGGCGGCGCTGGACGCCAATAGCTGGGTGAACAATAAGCTGGGATTGCCCAAACCGCCGGCCAATTACAACCAGTGGGGTTTCACGATTGGAGGTCCCGTCGTCCTGCCGAAGCTCTACAACGGCCGGAACAAGACCTTCTTCTTCTTCTCGCGGGAACAGGACTCGTCGGCCAGTTCAGTCAGCCGGCAAAGCCGGGTGCCGACCGAACTCGAACGGCAGGGCGACTTCTCACAGACGCTGAGCCGGACGGGGACGACGTTAACGATCTACGACCCGGCGACGACGGTGGTGACGGGAAGCCGGGCCGAGCGGCAGGCGTTTCCAGGGAACCGAATCCCCTCAGCAAGGCTGGACCCGACTGGAGTCGGCGTGCTGAAGACCTACGCGCTCCCCAACCAACAGGTCCCGGCGCAGGTTGGGAGGCTGAATTGGGGGGATTCGGGAGCGTCCGGCACGAACAATTACAACACCAACGTGAGGATCGATCACTCCTTCACCGACAGGCACCGGATCTTCGGGCGATTCAGCCGCCTGTTCCGGGATCAGGGAGGGATCGTGTTCTTCCCTGGTCCGAACGACTTCCCGATCAACGGGACGGACTCGATCGCGATCATCTCGCGCAAGTTCCACTCCTTTGTGCTCGACGACACGCTGATCCTGAGCCCGACGCTGGCAGGGTCGCTCCGCTACGGCTTCTCGCGGCGCTCGCAGGAGACCAAGCGCGGGGCCTACGGGATGGACGGGACGGCGATTCAATTGCCGCCGGCGATTCTCGGCAATCAGAGCTTCACGGCGTACCCGTTGTTCCGCATGGGGGAGAACATGGCGACCATCGGGGGTTTCTATAGCCTCGAAGCGACCGAGCAGCACGCATTGCTGGCAATGGTGACCAAGCAGTGGGGGCGCCACACAACCAAGTTCGGAGTCGACTACCGGCTGGCCAATTGGAACCGGCTCGTGCCGGGCAACGCGGGGCCGGGAGACTTTACCTTCAACGCCGTATTCACGCAGCAGGATCCGTTCACGAATTCGAGTGCGGATCGGAGCGGAACCGCGATGGCTTCGCTGCTGTTGGGGGCTCCGGCGTCGGGATCGATCGGGGCGGTGAGTCCGGTTTCGATGCAGAACCACTATACGGGGGCGTTCGTGCAGGAAGACTGGAAGATCCTGCCGAAGCTCACGTTGAACCTGGGGCTGCGCTATGAACTGGAAACTCCGTGGGTGGAACGCTACGACCGGATCAGCTACGGTTTCAATTCGGCGGTTCCGTTTCCGGCCACCGTGCCGGGCCTGACGCTGCGAGGCGGACTGGAGTTCGCCGGGCAGAACGGGCGGCCGCGCGGAGGCGGACCGACGGACGGGAACAACTTCGGCCCGCGCGCGGGGCTCGCGTGGCAGGTGGGAGCGAAGACCGTGGTGCGCGCCGGCTACGGATTGTTCTACAGCTCCCAGACATTCAACAGCAGCTTCCTCGGCGAGGTGGATACGTTCGGCGCGATCACGCCGTACGTGGGCACCATCGATGGCGGCGCGACGGTGGCAAACACATTGCGGAACCCCTTCCCGAACGGCACGGCGAAACCGGTGGGCTCCTCGCTGGGGCTGGCGACGCAGTTCGGCAACGCGCTGGCGTACTACGACGCCAACAGAGTGAACCCCTATAACCAGCAGTGGCAGTTCGATGTGCAGCGGGAGTTTCCATGGCGCGTGCTGGTGGACGCGGCGTACCTCGGGATGTTGAGCGTGAAGCAGTTCGAGAGCTTCAATCTGAACGAGAAGCCGGACAGGTACCTCGCGCTGGGGGCGGCCGAGAACACCCGGGTCCCGAATCCGTTTCTGGGCATTGCTCCGTCGAATTCGACGTTGGGGCAGGGCGCCACGATCGTGCAGAGCCGGCTGTGGCCGCAATACCCGCAATACACGACGCTGACCGTCAACGGGGCCAACACGGGCAGGGCGAGCTACCATGCGCTGCAATTCAAGGCGGAGAAGCGAACCTCCCAGGGCTTCAGCATGCTGCTGGGATACACGTTTTCAAAGCTGATGGACAACAACACGACCAGCGTTGTCAATGAGCGCCACTATCGATCGGTCTCACCCCTGAACCAGACCCACGTGCTGCGGATGGCGGCGGTCTACGAACTTCCGTGGAGACCCGCGAACAAAGCGCTGCGCGCCATCGTGAGCGACTGGCAGGTCACAGGCTATTACGCCTACGAAACCGGGACGCCGCTGACGGTGACGCAAGCCAACGGCCGGCCGGTGCGAATCCGGAACCCCAAGCTGGAAGGCCCGGTGGAAGAGAGGCTGGGGGATCGGACTTCGGGCGGGAAGGTGATCAACCCCTACTTCGATATCGGAGCGTTCCAGGCGCTGCCAAACCAGTACACGGTCTCGCCGGAAATCCCCTACTTCGCCGAGCTTCGGGCGCCGTCGGGGTGGACATTGAACATGACGGCGATGAAGTCGTTCCAACTGTACGAGCGCTTGCGGCTTCAGGTTCGCATGGACGCCATTGCGGTGACGAACACTCCGATGTTCGGCGCTCCAGGCACGAACATGTCGAACGCCGCGACGTTCGGGGTGATCAACAGCGCTTCAGGATCGCGGCAGATGCTGGGCAGCATCCGGCTGATTTTCTAACGGGGAGCCGATGCTGTTTGCGGCACGGGACCGGCAAAGAGTACCTTTGAAAGAGCAGCCAGTTCCACTGTGGGGGTCCGGCGTCTGGCTGCTCCAGAGGGATCGATGCAACACAGGGATGAATCTGAGAGCGCAGCCATCCGCAAGCTGATCGCCGAAATCAACGCGCTCGACGCCTGGCGGGAGCGGGTTGGCCGGCGAATCATCATGCTGTTCCTCGGCACATTCGCCGGGGCGTTGGGGCTGCTGTTCTACATCGCAGCCTTCGAGGGCCCGCCAAGGGAAGTCAAGCGGCCAGAGGGGCCGAGAGCGCCTGCAGTGCTTCGAGGCCTGAGAGGCTGAGAACTTTCTCCTCCTGTTCGCACTCTAGCTATGTGGGTGCGGATCGAAAGCTGCCGGGTCATATGCCCGCGCTGGACGGCGTGCGGGGCTTGGCCATCCTGCTCGTCATGGTGTACCACTTCCGCTCACCGGAACTGCCGCGATGGGCTGCGGCCGGGGCGGGTATCGGCTGGTGCGGGGTCGATCTCTTTTTTGTCCTATCCGGCTTTCTCATCACAGGAATTCTGCTGGAAACAAGGGACTCGGCTCGCTGCCTGCCGGTGTTCTGGGCCCGCCGCGTTCTTCGGATTTTTCCGCTCTATTTCGTCAGTCTTGCCTTGCTACTGGCGATCGCCCCGGCCGGTTGGAAGCCGCCGCCTGGCGACCAGGGCTACTATTGGCTCTACCTGAACAACTGGATCTCCTTGCTTGAAGAGCGGCAGGCCAATCATATCCTGGGCCATTTCTGGTCGCTGGCAGTGGAGGAGCAGTTCTACCTGCTGTGGCCGCTCGCGGTCTGGCTTCTGCCGCCCCGGTGGATGCTGCGAGCCGCAGCGGCGGGGATTGCTGTCTCGGCGGTCTCTCGAGTCTGGGCCGTCGCAGAGGGTCTGGCGC
>CAYWST010000411.1:0-4971 GCA_964461075.1 uncultured Solibacteraceae bacterium
GTTGATGACTTCATTGATGGTGCCGTCGCCGCCCGCCGCCAGAATGAGATCAGCCCCCTATGCGATGCACTCCCGCGCGATGGCGCTTGCCTCGCCCGGTCCCGTGGTCGGCTGCTCGTGCACCACGTGTCCGGCCTCGCGCAGGATTTCGATTGCCTGGGTCAAAGCGCGCCGGCCCGAGCGCATAAGGGCTCCGGCGCGGGGGTTGTAAATCAGGAAACTGTTCCGGTAGCGGGTAATGGCGGTTTTCTACCTCAGGTTAATATCATTATAGTGAATCCGGATGAGTGACGAACTCTCTCGCGAAGCCGAACAGTTGCGCGAGTCGCTGCGACGGCACGAATACCTCTATTACGTCCTCGACCAACCCGAGATCGACGACGCCGCCTATGACGGCCTGATGCGCGAGTTGAAGCGGCTGGAGGACGAAAACCCCGCGATCCCCGTTCCTCCCGATTCCCCCACCCTGCGCGTCGGCGGCGCGCCGCGCGAGGGCTTCGTCAAGGTTCGCCACTCTGCGCCGATGTTGAGCCTGGATAACGCGCTCAACCTCGAAGAGCTCGCCGCCTTCGATCGCCGCGCCAGGGAACTCCTCGCTGGCCAGCCCTTCTCCTATACCGCCGAGCTGAAGCTCGACGGACTCAGCCTCGCCGTTCACTACGAAGACGGCTTGCTCAAACAGGCCATCACCCGCGGCGACGGGATGGAAGGCGAGGACGTCACCGAAAACGCGCGCACCATCCGCACGCTGCCGCTCCGTGTGTCCGGCGCCCCCTGGCCTCGCTTCGAAGTGCGCGGCGAGGTCGTGATGACCCGCAAGGCGTTCGAAGCGCTCAACGCCGACCGCGCCGCCCGGAACCTGCCCCTCTACGCCAATCCCAGAAACTCCGCCGCCGGAAGCCTCCGCGTTCTCGATCCCACGGTGACCGCCGCCCGCCAACTCGAGTTCATGGCCTACTTCCTGCTCGTCGGCGGCCAGCCGGCCCTCGATTCTCACTGGGAGTCGCTGGAGACCCTCGCTCGCCTCGGCTTCAAGATCGCCGAGGGCCGCGGCCGCTGCGCCGGCGTCGAAGAGCTTTCCGCCTTCTGCCAAAACTGGGAAGAGCGGCGCGAAGCGCTGCCGTTCGAAATCGACGGCGTCGTCGCCAAGGTCGATTCCGTCCCCTTACAGCGGCAGCTTGGCTGGACCGCCAAGGCGCCCCGCTGGGCCATCGCCTATAAGTTCTCCGCCCGCGCCGCCGAAACCGTGCTCGAGTCGATCGAGGTGCAGGTGGGCCGCACCGGCGTGCTGACCCCCGTCGCCTGCCTCCGCCCCGTCGTCGTGGGCGGCGTCTCCGTTTCCCGCGCGACGCTCCACAACGAGGAAGAGATCGCACGCCTCGACGTCGCGATCGGCGATACCGTGCTCGTCGAGCGTTCCGGCGACGTCATCCCCAAGATCGTAAGAGTCGTGCGCCGCCCCGATGGCAGACAACCGTTCAAAATGCCCGCCGCCTGCCCGGTCTGCGGCTCCGCGGTCGTCCGCCCTGAAGGCGAAGTGGCATGGCGCTGCCTCAACTCGAGCTGTCCGGCGCGACTCAAGGAGTCACTTCTCCACTGGTCCGCCCGGACCGTCATGGATATCGACGGCCTCGGCGAGGCGCTGGTCGATCAGCTCGTCGAGCTTGGACTGGCGCACTCCATCGCCGATCTCTACTCGCTCACCCTCGACCAGCTTCGAGGCCTCGAACGAATGGGCGATAAATCAGCCTCCAAGATCCTCGCCAACATCGATGCCAGCCGCTCCAGGCCGCTGCCTCGCCTCATCTCCGGACTCGGCATCCCCTTCGTGGGCGAACGCACCGCGCAGTTGATCGCCGAGGCGATCCCCTCGATCGAAGAACTCCGGTCCGCCGATGAAAACCGCCTCCAATCCGTCAACGAGGTCGGCCCCAAGGTGGCCCAATCCATCCGGCGCTTCTTCGATGAGCCCCGCAACATCGAATTGATCGAAAAGCTCAAGCAGGCCGGCGTCGTCATGGAGTGGATCCCGCCCGCCAGGCCCGCCGGCGGCGCGCTCGACGGCATGACCTTCGTCCTCACCGGAACCCTGCCCACCCTCTCCCGCGAAGAAGCCAAGGCCCTCATCGAGGCCAACGGCGGCAAGGTGTCGGGCTCAGTCTCGAAGAAGACAACGGTCCTCGTCGCCGGCGATGAAGCCGGATCGAAACTCGAGAAGGCCCGCGAACTCGGTATCCTCATTTGGGACGAAGCTGAGCTTCGCCGGAAGATTGCATGAAGCCGTTTCTTGAACAGGTCAAGGCTGTCCTGACGAATTGGGGGCCGCTGGGCATATTCGTGATCTGCGTCGTCGACGGCGCCGGGTTGCCCAACCCCTCGGGCCCCGACCTGATGCTGACGCTCTACGCCGCCGCCGACCCGAACAATGCCTTCCTCGCCGCCCTGCTCGGCGTCGCCGGCTCCATGCTCGGCAACTTTATCCTCTATTCGCTCGCTCGCAAGGGCGGCGAGATCTACCTCCGCAAACACAGCGAAGGAGAGAGGGGGCGCAGATTCCGCGAGTGGTTCAACCACTACGGCCTTGTGACCGTTTTCGTTCCGGCGTTGATCCCCATCCCCATGCCGCTCAAGTTCTTCGTCATCTGCTCGGGCGCTCTGCGCGTCAACGCGGTCCATTTCCTCGCCGTCCTCGGAGGCGCGCGCACCGTGCGTTACCTCGGCATGGCCTGGCTCGGCAGAACCCTGGGCACGAACTCGATGGCCTGGATCAAGGCCCACACCTGGCATTTCGTCGGCGGAGCGCTCGCCCTGGTGGGCCTTCTGTTCCTGCTCATCCGGATCGGCGAAAAGAGACGGCTCAACCCGGCGCGATAAACTGTCAGCAGCATGAACCCCTCGCAGTTGAACAGGAGAGCCTTCCTCGGCTCCCTCCTTGCGGCCCCGATGGCCTCGAAGGCCAATCCCCGCGACATCCGCATCGAATCCGTCTCCATCGGCGAAGAGAGCTACACCTACCGCACGCCGATCAAGTTCGGCGGCACTGTGGTCGACCGCGTCACCCTGCTCAACGTCAATCTCCAGGCCAGCGGCCGCGACGGCCGCCGCGTCGAGGGCTTCGGCTCCATGCCGCTCGGCAACGTCTGGAGCTATCCTTCCAAAACCCTTACCTACGACCAAACCCTCAAGCAGATGCAGGATCTCGCCCGGGAGTTCCGCCGCATCATGGCCGATTGCCGCGAATTCGGCCACCCCATCGAACTCAACCACCTCATCGAGCCGCAGTGGCTCAAGGCTTCCGGAACCGTCCCCAAGCTCGCCGCGCTCGTCGTCGGCTCCCCGTTCGACGCCGCGCTGCACGACGCCTACGGCAAGCTCCACAAGGTCTCCACGTATCACACCTACACGCGCGAATACCTCACCGAAGGCCTCGACCGCTACCTCGGCCCCGAATTCAAGGGCGACCACCTCGAACGCTACGTCCTGAAAGAACCGAAGCCGCGCATGCCGCTCTATCACCTCGTCGGCGCCGTCGATCCCATCACCGAGACCGATATCCGGAAGCGCGTGGGCGACGGACTCCCCGAAACCCTCCCAGAGTGGATCCACTACAACGGCCTGACGCATCTCAAGATCAAGCTCAACGGCGACAACCTGGACTGGGACACCGATCGCGTCCTCGCAGTCGACAGCACCGCCGCCGCGACCATGGCCAAGCGCGGGACCAAACAGTGGTTCTACTCGCTCGACTTCAACGAGAAGTGCCCCAACGTCGAGTACCTGCTGGCCATGCTCCGCAAGATCAAGGAGAAGACGCCGGCTGGCTTCGATCGCATCCAGTACGTTGAGCAGCCCACCGCGCGCGACCTCAAGGCCAACCGCCAGAACGTCATGCACGAGGCCTCCAAGCTCCGGCCCGTGGTGATCGACGAGTCCCTTACCGACCTCGAGAACCTCCTGCTGGCCCGCGAAATGGGCTACACCGGCGCCGCGCTCAAAGCCTGCAAGGGCCAGGCCCAGGCGCTGTTGATGGCCGCCGCCGCCCAGAAGTTCAAGATGTTTCTCTGCGTGCAGGATCTCACCTGCCCCGGCGCCTCCCTCATCCACTCCGCCGGACTCGCCGCCCACGTCCCCGGCGTCGCCGCCATTGAAGCCAACGCACGGCAGTATGTCCCCGCGGCCAACAAGGCGTGGGAGGCGAAATTCCCCGGCATCTTCGTCATCAAGGACGGCTACATGCAGACCGGCGTCCTGAACCGGCAGGGGCTGTCTTTCGCATAGCGCCGTGAGAGAATGACGGTATGAGCACTGCGACCCGGGTCCGGTTTCTCGCAGCCGCGTTCGCGGCTCTCATCGCGCTCCCCGCCGCCGGCGACACCCCCATGACCACCCTGCGCGTCGAAGTCAAGACCCACACCGACCGCCCGCTTGACCGCGCCAGCGTCGTCGTCAAGTTCGTCAAGGGCCGCAACTACCTCAAGCTCGGCAAGAAGACCGTTACCAGTTGGCAGGTCAAGACCAATCAGGAAGGCGTCGCCAAGATACCCGCCCTGCCGCAGGGCGAAATCCTCATCCAGGTCATCGCCAAGGGCTACCAGACCTTCGGCCAGACCTTTGAGGTCAACGAACCTGAGCGCACCATCGAAGTGAAACTCAACCCGCCCCAACCGCAGTTCAGCGCGCACCAGTAGCGCACAGCTTCTTCATCCTCGCCCCGAGCCGCAAGACTCCATAGGCCAACAGGCACATCACCGTGAAGACCAGAGCCTTGGCCACCTCAGAACGGCCTCGCACGGAGATGTTTCCAAACACCACAACGCTGCAGATCAATACCGCGATCAGCACACGTTGCAACTGCCGGTACATCTCGATGCTCGACTCCGTATCGGTATAAATGTCCGGCGCGTTGGCAGAAACCGGACTGCGGAAGTAGTGCCAATTCTTGAATTCGCACAGGTACTCCCACCCGCTCTC
>CAYWST010000412.1:0-4913 GCA_964461075.1 uncultured Solibacteraceae bacterium
GCTCCTGGCACCGATGAGGTGCGGGAGCGCGCGACGGCGACCTGCGCGGAGGGCATGCCGCGCAGGAGGGCCGCGGGGGCGAGGGAGGATTTCAGGAACCGGCGGCGGGGGAGCATTTACTTGCGGGATTGAATGAAGCGGCTGGGGGTGTCGTCGGCGGCGAGGTCGCCGATGGCGTATTGAAGGCCGGCGAGGAAGTGCTCGAGGAGCTTTGGATCGGTGTAGGTCGACTTGTTGTGGCCGAGGAAGGTGTAGAAGACGCGGCCCTGGCCGTAGCGCTTGATCCAGGAGACGGGAAAGTCGAGGTCTTTCTGGCGTTCGGGGAGGATGCGGCGGCCGGCGGTGACTTTGGGGTCGGAGGTGTCGATGCTCATGAGCACGCGAATGGCCTCGCGGGAGTATGGCGACATCATCTGGAAGACTTCGTCGGTCACGTTGAAGTTTTTGCCACCGAACACTTTCGTTATCGGGTGTTTGGGATCCTCGACACGGACGGGATAGGTGTCGGTGTGTGTCCATGGGTGGCCGCCGTTTTCGTAGCCGCCGACCATGACGCCGAATTCAGGGAAATGGTCGTATTTCGGGTACTGGACAAAGGTGGCTCCTCCGCCGGCGTGGAATGCGGCGAAGCCGCCGCCGTTGCGGACGAAGTCGAGCAGGGACCAGCGGAGTTCCCTATCTTCGGTGAGAACTCCGGTTGTGTTCATGAAGCAGACGGCGTCGAATCGCCTGATGGAATCGGGGCGCCAGATTTCGGGGTCGCCGCTGAGGGTCGTCTCCCAGGCGCCGGTTTTGCGGCCGAGGGTTTCGAGGGCGTAGTTGCCGATGGCGACTGAGGCGTGGTGGACCTTGACCACCTGGCCGTTTCGGACATCGCGATTGAAGACGAGCAGTTTGCGCGGCTTTTTCGGCCTGGCCGGCGCCTTGGAAGGGGCTGCGGATTCCACCGCGTTTCGTTCCTCCGGCGCGACTTCCGGCAGGGGCGGGATTTGGGCGAGAGCGAGGGATCCGGCGGCGATCAAGATGAGGGTTGTGTATTGCATGGGGGTCCCGGTTGAATCAGATCTGCCAGGGCGAGCGCATCGGGCGGGTGAGCATCCGGTTCGCCTGGGGGTCATTGATGAACTCTTCGCGAACGGGATCCCAGCGGAGTTTTCGGCCGAGCCGCAGGGCGACGTGCGCGTGATGGCAGACGGCGTCGGCGCGCACGGCGGCTTCGATGGGAGAGATGGTTTCGCAGCCGGAGCGGACGGCGTCGAGGAAGTTGCGGCGGTGGTCGTTGCTGAAGATGACGCGCTTCTCGTTGGGTCCGATGGTGAGGCGGGCGAGCGATGCGGGGTGGGTGGTCAGATTCAGGCGGCTGACGTGGACCCAGCCTTCGGAGCCGAGGAAGAGCATGCTCATCCATTGGAGGCGGAACTGCCAGGCGCGTTTGAGGGCGTGGGGCATATCCATGTGGATGAGGGTGACGCCGTTTGCATAACGGTGCTCGACCTCCCACCACTCGGCGGTGTCATAAAGGCCGCCGCGCATGAACTCGCCGCGGCCTTCGGTTTCGACGGGGCCGGTGTGATCGGCGTCGAGGGCCCATTGGGCGATGTCGACGTCGTGGATGCCCCAGGCGCTGGAGAGGCAGCCGAGAGAGTAATCCGAGATATGGGTCCAATTGCGGGTGCAGCGTTCGTCGCAGTACGGCGCCCAGGGCGCGGGCCCGAGCCACATTTCATAGTCGAGACCGGGAGGAACGGGCGCGATGGGGTGAACGCGATTGGGGGGCGCGGTGGCGGAGCCGATCATGATGGTTTTGAGCTGTCCGATCTTGCCGTTGCGGACGAGCTCGCAGGCGCGGCGGTAGTTTTCCGATGAGCGCTGCTGGGTTCCGAACTGGAAGACGACGCCGGAGCGGCGGACGGCGTCGCGCATGGCCTTGTTTTCGGCGATGCTGAGGCTCATCGGCTTTTCGTAATACATGTGCTTGCCGCGTCGGGCGGCTTCGAGGCCGACGAGGGCGTGCCAGTGGTCGGGGCAGGCCATGAGGATGGCGTCGACGTCGGCGCGGGCGAGCAGTTCGCGATAGTCGCGGTAGGCGGCGCAGGCGGTGTCGCCGTAGCGCCGGTCGACGATTTGTTTGGAGCGCTGCGTGTGTTCGTCGCGGACGTCGCAGACGGCGACGACGCGGACATCGGCGTAGTTGAGGAAGGCGCGGACGTGGCCGGAGCCCATGCCGCCGACGCCGATGAAGCCCATGTTGATGCGGCTGTTTGCGGGTGCGGCGCCCCCGCCCCGGCCCAGCGCCGAGGCGGGGATGAAAAGGGGCGCGGCGGTCGCGAGCGCCTGCCTTCTCGTCAGCATGGGCCGGCTTCGACCTTGCATCAGAACTGCAGCCGGACGATAAACTGAATGACGCGCGGGATGGCCATGTCCATCTTCGTGTTCCGGTTATGAACCGCGGTAATGCGAGCGGCCCCGCCAACATTGCTGATGTTCATGTTCGGATCCTGGTAGTTGGGCGTATTGGTCAGGTTTGTCGCCACGGCCTCGAAGCGGAGACGGTAGCGCTCGCGGAAGAGGAAGTTCTTCGAGAGAGTCGAGTGCAGCACAGAGCTGTGGGGTCCCTTGATGACACCCCGGGCTGACGTGCCGAAGTTGCCGGGCTGCGGCGCGCCGAAGGCGGTCACGTCGAACCACTTGAGGATGTCGGGATTGGAGATGTTGCCGTTCCGCAGATGGTCCGGCCGAATGGTGACGTTCGGCGCGGTGCGGTTTGCGGTGTAGCGAGTGCCCGTGGGGTCCGGGCCGGTCCAGGTGGGCGTGAGGAAGTTCCCGGTGTCGAAGTTGTAGATTCCACCGATCTGCCATCCGCCGAACAATCCGTCGACCACGGCATGAGCGGTGTTCATCCAGGGCTTGTTCCTGCCGAAGGGGAGTTCGTAGATGAAGTTGCCGCTGATGCGATGCGTGGGGATGTCGATCCAGACTCCGCGTTCGCGGGTGCGGTTGTAGGCGTATTCGGGCGACTGGCCGTCCTCAAGGTCGCCGATGTCGCGCGCCAGAGTGTAGTAGATCTGGCCGTGGAAGCCGCCTTTCATTCTCCGTTCGGCCTCCAGGGTCAAGGCGTGGTACTGGTGCCCGGCGCCATTGGTGACGTAGTTGATGCCGGGGTATTGGGGGAACGCCCGCGGTTTGTCGATATAGGCGCGGGTGTCGGCGACGGGAGAATTATAGTCGTAGCCCCAGACTCCCTGCCGAGTGTTCGTGCCGGTGTAGGAGGCGCGGAATCCGGTTTCCCAGCGTTGGTGTTCGAGGGTGAAGGTGTACTGCATGGAATAGGGGATGCGGATGTCCGGGTTGATGGCGCCGGGGATACTAACGGTGCTCGGGCCGCCGACTCCGGTAGAGGGGAAGACCTGCGGCCAGACGAGGGCGGGCGTGCCGGCGGGATTGTTGTACGTGGGTTCCGCGATGTTGAAGGGCACGGAGGAGAGCGCCGGGTTCCGCGCGGCGATGTCGTAATAGAAGCCGATGCCGCCGCGGACGACGGTGTTGTTGTCGATGGGCCGCCAGGCAAAGCCGAACCGGGGCGCGAAGTTGTTCTTGTCCATGCGAATCAGCGTGCTGCCAAGTCCGATGGAGCCGGCTTCGATCACGTCAACGTAGCCCTTCGGCATCAGCGGATTGACCCGTGAAAGCGAGCCGTCGGGCACGGCGATCTTGCCGGAGCCGATGTCGAAGACCGACTGCATACCGTCGGCGGCGTTGTAGCCGGGTTTCAGTTCATAGCGCAGACCTAGGTTGAGAGTCAGCGACCGGCTCAGGCGGTACTCATCCTGCCAGAACATCGCATAGTCCCATGTCCAGGTGTTTTGGCCGAGCGTCGGGAAAGCGCGCCGGGCGGAGGTGGGGACGCCAAGAAGGAAATCGGCGTAAGGGTGCCCGGTGTAGCGATTGGAAAAGGTATTGAGACCGAACAGCGCCGCATCCTCGCGGACGTCCTTGTAAGAGCCCCGCGTGACCGCGATGCCCGCTTTCATGGAGTGCTTCCCCTGAAACCAGGTCAAATGCTCGGAGAACACGTGCTTCATGTAGTTGGCGCAAGGGTTGCAGAAGCCGCCGCCCGAGATGCCGGTGAGCGCAAGCCCCTGCCAGGAGATGTTGAAAACACCGGAACGCTCGGGGATGTTCGGCGCGAGACCCTGGAGGCCCAGCTGCTTCACCTGCTCGTTTCCACTGATCGGGCCTTGAGAGGGGATGTTGTCCGAGGCCGTTCCCCAGCGGAACTCGCTGAGCAGGGTCGGACGGATGGTGTGGGTATAGGCGAGGGTGGAGGCGCGGGAGAGCCGCTGGCCGTCATTGCGTCCCTGGGCGGGGAGGCTGCTGACATATCCCTGCTGGATCCAGTCCGTTTTCGTCAGCCGGAAGTAGACGAAGGCCTTGTCTCCGAATTTGTGATCGAAGCGCATGACTGCCGTCGGGTTGACGGTCTTCTCTTGCAGCCGGATATCCCTGTAGTTCTGAGCCGCGAGCGAGTTCGGGTCGCCGTAATTCGGCAGCGGATAGAACGTGTCCTGGATGCTGCGGGCGATCGAGCTGATCCGCGCCGCGGGAATTTTGTTGCCGGGGAATGCGCCCGAGCCGAATGGATCTCTGATGGTGACCGCTGGGATGGTTTGAGAGAAGTCGCCGCTGCGCCAGGCCTGCAGGGGAACGGTCGGATTGGTGACGACTTTGGAGGGGCTGCCAAAGCGCTCCCACTCCATGGACACAAACCAGAAGGTCTTGTTCCGGCCATCGTAGACCTTTGGGATGTAGACGGGTCCGCCCAGGGCGCCGCCGGGAACGTGCTCGACGTCTCCGGTGCGTTCGAGGGCAAACGGGTTCCGGGCGGTCATGCCGGGGGTGGTGTAGTAATAGAA
>CAYWST010000413.1:0-4896 GCA_964461075.1 uncultured Solibacteraceae bacterium
GGGGGGGGGCGGGCGATCAGCTGGCGGCGTTATTCGGGCAGGCCTGTTTCGATCCTGGGTTGACGAAAAACACATACGGCACGGGCTGTTTTATGCTGATGCAGACTGGGGGGGCGGCGGTGGCGAGCGAGAACCGGCTGCTGACGACGTGCGCGTGGAGCGCTGGGGGGCGGTCGGATTATGCGCTGGAGGGGAGCGTGTTCGCCGGGGGGGCGGTGGTGCAATGGCTGCGGGACGGGATGGGGCTGATTCAGAGTTCGGCGGAGGTGGAGGCGCTGGCGGGCACGGTCGCCGACTCGGGAGGAGTGGTGATGGTGCCGGCGTTCACGGGGTTGGGCGCGCCGTATTGGGATCCCCATGCGCGCGGGTTGATTTCAGGGATCACCCGGGGGACGAACCGGGGGCACATCGCGCGGGCGGCGCTGGAGGCGATCGCGCATCAGTCGACGGATCTGCTGCTGGCGATGCAGGCGGATTCGGGCGTGGAGCTGAAGGAACTGCGCGTAGACGGCGGCGCATCGGCCAACAATCTGTTGCTGCAGATCCAGGCGGACCTGTTGGGGATTCCAGTGACGCGGGCGGCGGTGACGGAGACGACGGCGCTGGGGGCGGCGTGCCTCGCAGGGTTGGCGACGGGGGTGTATTCGTCGCTCGACGATGTGGCGTCGCGATGGCGGGCTGGGCGAACGTTCGAGCCGTCGATCAGCCGGGCGCGTGCGGCGGAGGCGCGGGGCGGCTGGCTGAGCGCGGTCAATCGCGCTCGACTCTGAGCTGCCTGGCCTCAAAGAGGAGCTGTTCCGAAGCGTCTTCGAGCTTTTTCACGGTCTGCTTATAGGCGAGGGGCAGGACGGGGTTCTGGTTTTCGTTGAGGATCTCGATGGTGCGGGACAGGAGCGCGGCGACTTCGCGGGCCTTGTCTGCGAGCGGTCCGCGGGGGTTCGCTCCGAGCGCGGCGCCGAGTTCGTTGACTTCGGCGCGAAGGACTTCGAGCTGGCCCTGATGCGAGCGATAGTCGAGATGTTGCATGGAGGCCATGGAGGCGAGGGTGCTCGCTTCGGAGGCGATGCTGGCCGCAAGCATGCGGGCGCCGGCGCTGTTGGATTCCAACTGGCCCGCGCCGAGAGTCAATGCGGCGGCCAGGAGAATGGACGCACTACGAGTCTTCATCGAAAAAACACCTTTTACTGTTTTTGATTTTCAGCCGCTCTACCAGGAGGCTCTTAGTGAATAAGACGCCTGCGGCGGGCCGCAGGGTTACACCTGCTCCGATATCCTTCGGGAAGGGTCATGAACCGCAGAGAACATCTTTCACGGATTGCGTCGCAGGATTTCGACGTGCTGATCATCGGCGGGGGCGCGACGGGACTGGGCTGCGCAGTGGACGCCGCGTCGCGCGGATACCGGACGGCGCTGGTGGAGGCGGGGGATTTCGGGCGGGGGACTTCGTCGCGATCGACGAAGCTGGTGCATGGGGGCGTCCGATACCTGGAGCAGGGCAATGTCAGCCTGGTGATGGAGGCGCTGCACGAGCGGGGGATTCTGCGGGAGAATGCGCCGCACCTGGTGAAGGATCTCGCGTTCATCGTGCCGAACTACGAGTGGTGGGAGGCTCCGTTTTACGGGATCGGGCTGCGCTTGTACGACGTCTTGGCGGGGAGGTATGGCTTCGGGAAGTCGAGGAATCTTTCGCGCGAGGAGACGCTGGCGCTGATTCCGACGCTGCGGACGGACGGGCTTCGCGGGGGCGTGATTTACTACGACGGGCAGTTCGACGACGCGCGGCTGGCCATCCATCTGGCGCGGACGGCGGCCGAGCAGGGCGCGGCGTTAACGAACTACTGTCCGGCGGAAGGCTTTCGCACCGATGCGGCGGGGATGGTGTGCGGCGCGGACGTGCGCGACCTGGAGACCGGAGCGGTCTTCACGGTGAACGCGCGGGCGGTCATCAACGCGACGGGGTGTTTTTCGGATCGCGTTCGGGCGATGGCAGACGGGCGGGCGAAGCCGATGATCGCTCCGAGCCAGGGAATCCACGTGGTGCTGGACAGCAGCTTCCTGCAATCGGACTCGGCGATTCTGGTTCCGCACACGGCGGACGGGCGGGTGATGTTCGCGATTCCATGGCATGGGCACACGCTGATCGGGACGACCGACACGCCGCTGGAGGAGGTCTCGGAGGCGCCCGTGCCGCTCGACGAGGAGATCGATTTCGTGCTGGGGACGGCGGGGCAGTATCTGTCGCATCCGCCATCACGGGGGGACATTCTGAGCTGCTGGGCCGGGATTCGCCCGCTGGTGAAATCGGCGGGTTCGCCGACGACGTCCTCGTTGTCGCGGGATCATTCGATTCATATCGACCCGAACGGGCTGATGACGATCGCCGGGGGCAAGTGGACGACTTACCGGCACATGGCGGAAGACTGCGTGACGCAGGCGGCGATGCTGGCGCAGTTAGAGGAGCGGCCGTGCGTGACGCGGAGGCTGCGCATTCACGGCTACCACCATCATGCGAGCGAACGCCGGCATCTGGCCGTCTACGGCAGCGATGCGATTCAGATCGAGGAGATGACGCGGCTGCATCCGGAGCGCGCGCGGCGGCTTCATGAGGCCTTGCCGCAAATCGAAGCGGAAGTGATCTGGGCGGCGCGGTGGGAGATGGCGCGGACGGTGGAAGACGTGCTTGCGCGCAGAATCCGCACTCTGCAATTGAACGCGCGTGCGGCGATGGAGGCGGCGCCGCGGACGGCATCGTTGCTGGCGGCCGAACTGGGCCGCGGCGCGGATTGGGAGGCGGAGCAGGTGGTGCGGTTTACGGCGCTGGCCGCGAAGCACCTGCCTGCATAGGCAGAGGCTTTCCTTTGCCGTCGGCCCGGAGGGGCTTCACGAGGGATGAGGGGTCGACGCCGCGGTCGAATTCCATTTCGTAGAAGCCGGCCATCATCTCTTCCCAACTCTGGTCGCCCCAGGTGACCGTTTTCGAGGGATCCGGATTGAAGGGATTGTTGGCGGAGTTGTCCCACCACGCGGTGCATTCCAGGCGCGCGCCTTTCTCCAGGGCGACAGGGGTGCTGAAGGTATAGGTGGTCTGCCAGTTGAAGTCGTATCTGGGGACGCTGAGCAGAACTTCACGGCGTCCGTCGGGATGGACGAGGCGGTACTCGAAGGCCCGGCCTCGAAGATGCATGTGCGGGTTGAGGGAGATGAGCGTGGCGGGGGTGAGCACCTCATGGATTGCATCGGCGCTGTAGGCGGGGTCGCCTGGAGGAATGCGGAAGCGGCCGTTCATGGCTGCGTTGGTGATGACGCGGCGGGCCGGGGGTTGTTTGGCGAAGACGAGGCCGAGGCTGGAGGTATCTTCGGATTTCGTGCCGTTGGCGGTGTAGTGGAGTTCGAAGACGAGGTCGGAGCCGGCGGGGATGAGTTTGGCCGTGCCCTCGCGCAGTTTGAGGCCGGTGTAGCCGGGCGCGTAGCCAACCAGGAACTCGCGCCACTCAAAGGGCTTCTCGCCGGGAGCGCGGCCTTCACGCTGTCTGAGGTTTTCGGGTACGAAGTACTCGCCGGAGGGCGCGCCGCGCAGCCAAGAGGAACCGGGCGGGCGGACGTAGAGGATGATGTGGTGGACTTGCGCGCGGGCCTGGGGGCGGAGTTCGGCCTGGGAGATCCAGGTGTCTTTGTCGAAGTACTTCGGCAGGATGTAATAGGTGTACTCGACGGTTCCCGCAGCCGGGATCTTCATGGGGGAGGCGGGCCTGATGACAACGTCGGGTTTATGAATGGATCAGCCCTCGGTGAAGGTCAACGGGCGTGGGGCGTCAGACGGGCTGCCCTTCGCGGCGCCGGTATCGGCCCAGGCGCGGATGACTTCGATTTCCTCGGGTTTGAGGCGGCGTTCGCCGGCGAACTTGTGCGGGGTATCGGGCGCGGCGTGCCACGGGGGCATTTTCGCGGTGAGGACGCTCTGCTTCATCGCCTTGGCCCAAGGGCGCGCCTGCTCGTAGGTCATGAGTGGCATGGGGCCGATCTCGCCGGGCCGGTGGCACTGTTGGCAGTGCTTCTGGAGGACGGGTTCAACGTCGCGATGGAATGTGACTGCCGCGGCGGGCGGGGGGATCGCCAGCATGACAAACGCCCAGGTTGTTCGCATTCTTGTCCCTCAGGGTTCAGGGTAGCTAAACCGGATACGGCAGGCAATTTTGCGGGCGCGGGTAGTAACCTAGAAGAAGGAATCTCCGGTCCGCTCAAAACAAGAATGCGTCAGCTCGTTTTATCGCTGCTCATCCCCGCAGCCCTTTGGGCAAACGGTCCCTCCCGCTGGCAACCGGCGGGGCCGTGGGGCGGTTCGGCGACCGCGATCGCCCTGGACCCATCGAATCCGGACCATCTGCTGGCCGGGGCGCGGAGTTCGCTGATCTTCCACTCGGTGAACGGCGGGGGGCGTTGGACGCGGTTGCCATTCCCGAGGCACTTCCTGGGGACCGTGGCGGCGCTGCTCATCGACCCCGCAGACGGGCGGCGCTACATCGCCGCGCTGTCGCTGCCGGGGTCGGAGTTCGGCGGGGTGTGGTACAGCGACGACTCCGGGGCGAACTGGACTCAGTCGACAGGCGTGGCGGGCATTTCCGCTCTGGCGTTAGCGGTGTGGAGCCGCGACCCAAGGAAGATCGTCGCGGGTACCCGGGACGGCGTATGGCTGAGCGGCGATGGCGGAAGATCGTTCAAACGGATCTCGGCGCCATGGAACCACGAACTGCGGGGAGTCACGGCCGTGGCATTCGACCCGGTGGATTCGAAGGTGATCTACGCGGGCACGACGCACCTGCCGTGGAAGACGACTGACGGGGGCGGGAGCGGCGGCGCGCCGGGCGGCGGTGGTGGCGTGCCCGGGTTCACCTGCCG
>CAYWST010000414.1:0-4895 GCA_964461075.1 uncultured Solibacteraceae bacterium
CGTGAGCACCTTCCCGCGCACCTGGCCCCGCGCCGCGGTCAAGACGAAACCCTTGTCCGCGCGGATGCCGCCGTCGGAGGCATGATTGCCCAGGTTCATTTGCCAGGTGAACCGGCGCGCCTTCGGGGACTTCACCCGATCGTGAATCAACACTCGCGCCCGGTTGCCTTCCAGGAACTCCACCGTGAACGTCCGCTCCGCTTCCACACCGAGAGACGCATACTGACTGCCGCCTTCGGCTACGGCCGTGCCGCCGCGCGGTGTGGGCGTGAACGACACGAGCCTTCCTTTCGTGCCCCGCGCGTTCTCGCCCACATGTCTCCCATCCACGAGGAGACTCGAAAAGTTCGTTGGCTCGCGCGTCTTTTCAGGGCCGCCGGCGAAGCTCGTCCCGTAGGCAAGAAGGTTGAATTGCAGCGCTTCGGGCTGATCCCAGGCGTGGCTGTGCCATTGCGTGTCGGCGTGCAGGGAGAGCAGCACGTCGTCGGCGTCCTTCCAGCGATTGCGAAAGAAGACGAGCCCGCCCGAGCCCGCCACAGCGGCAGGATAAACGCCGGTGGGATCCCGTTCGGCCACCTCCGCCGGGTAGTAGAGCATGGCCCAGAGCGGACCTTCGCGCCGGGGATCGAAGCGCCGTTCGGCGGGGCCCGGACTCAGCCGCCCGAGATGACGCTCATACCACCACTTGTAGAAGGCGGTCTGATCGCGCGGCGTGAACGCGAACAGCAGGCTGGCCCAGCCTTCGTCGCCGATGCCGGAGTTGCTGACCCCGGACATCAGCCACGTCCGCCCGCCGCCCTGATCGGCGAACGTGCCCGAATACATCGCCTGTTTCCACCAGGCGTGGCGTGCGGCTTCCGCTTCGAGGTCCGTGTCGCCCACGGAGCGGAGCGCGAGCAACGCGCGCAAGAGAAAGATACCGCCATAGCCGGTGTAGCCGACGCCCTCCTGCGAGACGCCGAGATCGTCGAAGTTGCGCATGTGCTGGAGCAGGTCGCGTTTGATCAGCGCGTAGCGCCCGGCCCGCTCCTGTTCGAGCCGGAGCGCGAGCATCTCGATCAACTCGCCGCCGCGGCAGACCGGCACCCAGTTGGAGCCTTTATGCGCGGCTTCGACGTTGGCGTGCCGAAACGTCAGCCACGCGTCGAGGCCCGCGCGCAGCTTCTGCTCGACCCAGCGCGATTGCTCGGGATTCCATGCGTCGCGGCACCAATCGTAGGCGTAGGCGAAGCCTGAGCCGACGGTCGCCCGGGCCAGCCCGTAGCCTTGCTCGGGGAGAATCGTCTCCTGATCGGCTTCCTGATAAACGGCGCGAAGCGCATCGTACGCTGTCGCGCAATACTTCGCCTCAGAAGTCATTTGATAAAGAAAGGCCGCCATGGTCGCCTGGTAGGCCTGGCTGTAATTGTTGCCCGGAGCGTCGCGAATCGCTTCTCCCGTCTCTACCTTCCGGCGCAAGCGGGCCAGCATCTCCTCATGTGCCGACCCCTTCACGGCGGCCAGGCGGCGCAGTTCCAAAACCTGACTCTCGCCGATCAACAGCCGCGGCGCCGCCGGCGCGCCAACGCAGCCCAGCAGGGCCGGAACAAGGATCCGCATGACCGTAGCCGTCACCGATTGACTGTTCACCATACGCGAAAGCGATCTTACACGGATATGCCGTGATGCCACCAGCGGTTCCTGCCGCGCTTGCGGCGCCGGTCAGCGTCGAAATTGGAGGGCAGGTCTCACATCGAGCCCTGTCGACCGTCGCGGAGTATCCAATCCCGTCACTTCGCTCCCGCGCCCTCGGGCGGCTTCTCAATGACCCGGTAATCCGGCGGCACCTCGAAGAAGGAAGCCGCGGGCTCTTCGCGCCGGAGGTTCACCACCCGGTATACCGTCTCGCCGAACCGCGGATCGGAATAACGAGACAGGACGAGGAGCCTCAATTCCTGGGAATACCACCGCTCGTAATTTAGTTCGATGGGCTTGTCGTTGCCCATTCTGCCGGCGGGAATCGTCAGACTGTCGCGAATGCCGGTCGCCTCGATACCCTCGATAACACGTGTACCCAGGGAAGACCTTTGGGCTCCGTAAGGAGCCTTGGAGAGGGGCCTCTCGACAGGCAGTTCGGCCGGCGCCCGCCTCAGCTCATATTTGTTCGCGGTCTTCACACGGGGATTCAAAGTGTACCCCACGCCTGCGACCGGGTCCTGGAGGAAAAACAGTTCGATGGGACCGTTCGCTCCCGCGCTCCAAGGGCCCAAGCGGGCAAGCTGTGAATCGCGCCGGGTCCGGCCCTCTTTGTCGCGATAGAGCCGCGCGGTAATCTTGTGGGTAATCCTGTTGCCGTCACCCAGGACTTGCATGGTTTCAGCCGAGAATTCGGCGGAGAACGGCTTGCCTTTGACGGCGACACCGGTATAAGCCATTTCCGCGGACAGGAATCGCATGGTGTCGCCCGGACGAAGGGGCCACATCCCCGGCCGATTTGCCTGCTGCCCTGCCCTCCGGGGAGCCTCCGATCGAGGATCTTGCCCCAGCGCCGGCGGCAGCAAGATCACGGCAATCAAACCGAGTTGAACCAGAACGCGCATAAGTCCTCTTTCACTGACGCCCGTGGAGGAACCGGATAGCCTGAGCGGCTCCATCCTCGCTGACAAGAATCTCCGCCTCTAGCGGCTCCATCGCAAGTTCCGGATTCATGGGCAGACCGAAGGCGAGAAGTGTCGCCCGAGGTACGGCGACTCGAACGATACTGCTGCTCTCGCCTGGCGGCACTTCCACCTCTCCTTGCAGCGGGAAGAACTCCGAGGCGATCATTTCCTCGTGGTTATTGCGGATCGTGGCAGCCTGCCCGACAGGCGGCGGATCCAAGCGCGGCCCCCAGGACAGCAAACCGATTCCAATGCCCGCAACTGAGGCGGCGGCAGCGGCAAGCCAGCGGTGGCGCACGATGAGTGCGCGCTTACCCACGCGCCGGCTGGATTCCCTTTCATCGAAGGCTTGTAGGAGATTCCCTTCGATTCGTGCTGGAGCCAGGACTTCCCGGTACTGCTGCGCCAACCTGCGCAGCACCGCCGTTAGCTCCTGCGCCTGGTTCAATTCGCGCCGACAGGCCGGACAGCTCGCAGCGTGGGTCAGGGCGCTGCCTTGCAGGGAAGCATCGATCGGCTCCCGGCGAGCCAGAGCTTCGACGATTTCGTGGAATGCCGCGCAGTTCATCCTGCCTCCGGCGCCTCCCTTCGCTTGCGATCTCCCTCCAGCATGGACACCAAAGTCTGCCGCAGGCTCTGCCTTGCCCGGTGCAGCCGCGAACGCACGGTTCCGATGGCACAGCCGAGAATGTCCGCGGCTTCCGCGTAGCTCATCTCCTCCAATTCGCAAAGCACGATGACCTCGCGGTGTACCGGCGGCAGGGACAGGATTGCTTTGCGGACTGCCAAGGCTTCCTCATCGCGAATCAGGTCGCGGATCGTGCTGTCTTCGCACGACCAAGCTTCTGAGTTCGGGTCTCCCTCTCCATCCGGCAACTCGGCGAAACGCCATTCCCGTTTCTTGACGCGCAAGACTTGGTTTCGAGCGATCCCAAAGAGGAACGCCGCCACTGAGCCGCGGTTTGGGTCGTAGCTGCCTGGTCCCCGAATCAGCGTCATGAAGACTTCCTGCGTCACTTCCTCCGCTGTGGCTTCGCTCCCACACATGTTGAGCGCAAACCGGTACACGCCCTGCCGATGGCGCCGAAAAAAGACCGCAAACGCCTCCCGATCACCCGCTGCCGCACGGCGGAGTAGTTGCTGATCTTCCGGCTCATGGGCCAAGCTCATGCAATGTTGATTGTCTCGCCGGCGGCTCCAGTCCTCAAAGTGCATTCGCCGGAGGGCGGCAGGAAGTTCCGTCCGGGGCAAGAAAAGTAGGGTGGAACTTTTCGCCACGCCCGAGTGAATGCAAGTCAGAAGTCAATCATCCACGGAGGTCAAGCATGAAGAGAACACTGATGGTTCTTGTGGCGGCTTGCGCCGCGACAACAGGATTGGCGTTGGCACAGGCGGCGAGTGGGACCACGCAGCCCCAGAACTGGCGTGGGCGCGCCTATCTTTGGCTGACCAACCAACTCAACCTCACCGACGCCCAGAAGTCCCAAGCCAGGGAGACCTATCGAGGCGTCTGGCAGAACGCCAAGCCAGTCATGGAGCAATTGCGGGAGAACCGCAAGGCGATGTCGGAAGCCATTAAGGCCAACGATATGGCCAAGATCCGGCAACTGGCGACCACGCAAGGCGATTTGACCGGACAGTTGACGGCTCTGCGGGCCGAGGGCCGGGCACGGTTTTATCAAATGCTGACCCCTGACCAGCGCGTCAAGATGGCAACGATTGAGCAGAACATGCGCACCCGGTTCCAACGGCGAGCCCAATGGCGGCAACGGTGGGGCAAACAGGGCAACCAGTGAGCATGCGTGCCGATAGATTGTGGATTCCGATTGCCGTTGCCGCCGCGTTGGCCGCAGGCTTTGGGCAGGGCCAGACTCCATTCCTGCCTAACGCGCCTTTCGTGGGACAGTTGAATGGCTCCTACGTCGATCCGGAGTTCAGTGAGACCGCCAGCCAAGTGGTTTTCCAGGACGCTCAAAACCGCGTTTGGATCGGCGACATCGACCGGGACACCGGTCTGTTCCGCTCTCCCACGGGGCGGGACCACCTGATGGACGAGAACATCACGATCATCTTTGACCGCCCTCCGCAGGGAAGGAAGTTCTCGACGAATGGGCCGGAGTGGACCAGAGACAGCGAGGGGCACTTCGTGGTGTACACCAAGCCGGACGCCGAGGGCCGGATGCAGCAGTGGATGGCGCGGCTGAGGGATGGTGCGCCCGAAGCGAGGCAACTCACCCAGCTCCCCATGGATTGCTA
>CAYWST010000415.1:0-4879 GCA_964461075.1 uncultured Solibacteraceae bacterium
GCGTTGGCCTTTCGCCCCGCGACTACGGCCCATCGCGCCGCTGCCCATCGGAGGATGTCGTCTGCGTCGCCGGACTCTGGGCTGACTTTGACTTGCGGTCTCCGGCACACGCCCAGAAGAGTCTGCCCGAGACAATCGAGGAAGCCGTCGGCCTCGTCCCGAAAGAGTTTCCTCCGACACTGGTCGTCGCCACGGGCAACGGCGCCCACGCGTGGTGGCTGTTCAAGGAACCATGGGTCTTCGACGACGCTGGGGAGCGCGAGCGTGCGGCTCGCCTGGTTCATTGCTGGCACACGGCGATCCAGGAAAGCGCAAAGAGGCGCGGATGGAGCTTCGACCGTCTCTCAGACCTTGCGCGAGTGCTCCGCATCCCGGGCACCACGAACACCAAAGATCCTGCCAACCGGAAGCCAGTAACCCTGCACTCGCACACTGGGCGCCGCTACGATCCCTCTGAGTTCGATGAGTTTGTCAGCGACGGCGCAGCGCCAATCCCTCTGTCGCAGCGCCCCTCCCTCACCGGCCACGGCGGGCTCATCGTCAACCCGAACGCCTCGGTGCCGGACGAGCGGCTCGCCCGCTGGATGGAGGCAGATCTGCGCTTCCGAAACACGTGGCTCAGGCAGCGTCATGATCTGAAAGACCAATCGCAGTCGGGCTACGACCTGGCCTTGGCCGACTTTGGGGTCGAGGCTGGGTTGACAAATCAAGAGATCGTCGATCTGCTCATTCATCACCGCCGGATTCACGGCCAGCGGCAACGCACGCGTCTCGACTATTTCGAGCGCACCATCGCTAAGGCGCGCGAGCATGCCGAAGCTGCCGTCGCCAGCATCGTCGCTCCTCCGCCCGACGCTTGTGAGGATGCCGGGGAGAGAAGGCGCCAGCTCCTCAGCGAGTTATCCCGGCTATTCGGCGTTTCGATCCAGGAAGTCCGCAAGATCACCGGCAAAGACCCGACTTACCAGATGGTCGTCGAGGGGCAGACGCTCGAGTTACCAAGCGTTGGAAAACTGATCGACCAGCGCTCCTTGCGGCTAGCCTTGGCCGCCGGCCTCGACCGGTTGATTCCCAAAATCAAGCCGAAAGAGTGGGAGTGTGTCGCACAGATGCTGCTCGACGCATTGACGGTGACTGACGGTGGGGAAGAGAACGACCTTCGCGGTGCGGCCAAACTGTATCTGGACCACTATCTGGCGGAAACATCCTTCATCGACTCGATTGCCGGCCAGCCGGTCCAATGCCTCCGCAAACCGACCGTCTTCGAAGGCCACATCGCCATCTGCACGAGCGATCTTCAACCGCACATTAACAAGGTCTTCAGCCACAACCTTTCTCTCAAGGCCGTGGCTTCGATGCTGGCCGCCATCGGCGCAACCAACATCCGCGTGCGCGGGGCGCAGTGCCGGGACCAGAGCCGGTGGTTGCTGCCAAAAGACGAGTTTCCGCCTTCCCGGTATCTGGCCGTCGAACTGGAGGAGGAACATGCATCCGGCGCATGAGATTGAAGGGGCTCTTGAAACCATCGGAGAGCGGGACCATGCCGAGACGGCAGAGTACCGGATCTTTGGGCCGCCGGGGACCGGGAAGACAACGAATCTGAGCCGCCAGATCCGGCGCGCCGTGGAGCGCTTCGGGCCGGACTCGGTGCTGGTGACGAGCTTCACCCGCGCTGCTGCGGCGGAACTGGCCGGCCGCGACTTGCCCATCAACCCGCACCGCATCGGCACGCTGCACTCCCACTGCTGGCGCGCGCTGGAAGGTCCGACGATCGCAGAAACGCAACTCGGGGAGTGGAACCGATCGAACCCCAACCTGCGCATCACGCCGCTGAAGAAGCAGCAGGCGCTCGATGGCGAATCGGGCGCTGATGATTCGTCCGGGCACGCCAGCGACGGCGATCGATGGCTCCAGGAGTTGAACCGTTGCCGAGGTATGATGCTGCCCGAAGCGGCCTGGCCCGCCGCCGTGCGTTCCTTTGCGCGCCGTTGGACGGAGTACAAGCAGTCGCTTGGTCTGCTCGACTTCTGCGACCTGATCGAAACGGCACTCGAAGAGATTCCCTTCGCACCGGGACAGCCGTCTGTCATCTTTGCCGACGAGGCCCAGGACCTGAACCGGATGCAGCTTTCGCTCGTCCGCAAGTGGGGCGAACGGGCGCAGTACTTCATCCTCGCAGCCGACGATGATCAGACCATCTATTCCTGGACCGGCGCCACGCCGGATGCCGTACTTGATCCCGACATCCCCGAGGACCACAAGATCATCCTCAAGCAGAGCTACCGGGTGCCCAGGTCGGTGCATGCCTTGGCCCAGCGGCTGATCCGTCAGGTTGGTCGCCGTCAGGCCAAGGACTACCGCCCACGTCCGGAAGATGGCGAATGCCGGCGCCTGAGCACCGGCACCTACAAAACACCGGAATACGGAATCCTCAACGCCGTCCTGCGCCACCTCGACAAGGGACACACGGTGATGCTGCTCGCCCCCTGCGCCTACATGCTCGAGCCCCTGATTGCCGTGCTGCGGAGGAACGGCATCCCATTCCACAATCCTTTCCGGCGCGCCAACGGTTTCTGGAATCCCATCCGGAACGGGCGGAGCGGTTCGGCTGCCAATCGCGTTTTGGCGCTGCTCGCGGCGCATCCTGCTGTTGGTGGGGCGGCCCGCCCCTGGACGTTCGCGGATCTCGCACTTTGGACTGACTGGCTCGCGGCGAAGGGCGTTCTCAAAACCGGTGCGAAGACACGAATCGCGTCGGCAAACCCAGATGCGATAGTGTCGATCGCGTCGCTGGACGAACTATTTGAGTCCAGGGCGCTCGAGTTGCTGCTCGATGCCTTCGAGGGCGACCACCGGCACCTGCTCGAGTGGTGGCAAAAGCGCTTGACCGCGAGCATGCAGCCGCGGGCGAAATTTCCGGTCATGGTCGCGTACGAGCACGGGCCGGCCGACCTCGAAGAGGCGCCCAAGGTCATCGTAGGCACGATCCACTCGGTGAAGGGCGGGGAGGCGGATGCCGTGTTTCTGTTCCCGGATCTGAGCCAAGCCGGCGACGCCGCATACCAGCGCGCCGGGTCTGCGCGCGATGCAGTGATCCGCCTCTTCTACGTCGGCGTCACGCGTGCCCGCCAAGCTCTCTACTTGTGCCAACGCGAATCGGCGATGGCATTCCACTGGTGAGCCTTGAGGACTGGATAGATGCGCGCGAATGAAGGTACCCTGCTGGCGCTGACGGGAGGCTTGCGCTTGAAGACGCGCGTGCAACATCCGAAGGTGATCGAACGCACCGACCGGGGCGGCGCCTACTGGTACTTCCGCTATTGGCACGATGAAATCCAGCCAGACGGCTCTCTGAAGACTGTCCGCAAGTTTCAGCGCCTGGGGCCGAGCCGCGGCGAGAACAAGCTCACCAAGAAGCAGGCCGAGATCGAGCGCGACAAAATCCTGGCCAATCTGAATAAGGCGACGGTAGAGGAGAAAATCGTCGAGGAGGGCCTCATCCTGTTCGGAGCGATGGCGGAAAAGTACGTCCATTCCTATGTGGACGCGACCGCCGCCGGCAGAAGCCTGCTGTCGATCTCGACGCGAATCAAGTACCACAACCAGCTCAACAATCACATCCTGCCGAGATGGAAGGACGTGCGCCTCTGCGACATTCGCCCCGACGAGGTCCAGCGGTGGCTGTTTGAGACTTGCACCTCCTGGCACGCCATGAATGACCTGCGTGGAATCATGTCGGCCGTATTCACCAAGGCGCAGGAGTGGGGCTATTGGCCCGAGAATCGCCGCAACCCGATTTCGCGCGTGAAGATCGGCGAGAAGTGGAACGCGAATCCGGAGCGCATCCTCACTTGGGAGGAGACCGCGCGTGTCCTTGCACGGATCAAAGAACCGAACCGGCTGGTCATCGAGACGGCGATCGCTACCGGCGCGAGGATCTCCGAGTTGCTTGGCCTTCAGTGGCAACACGTGGATCTGGAGCTGGGCACCATCCGCATCGAGCAGCGCTATTACCGCGGGGACATCGATCAGCCAAAGACGAAACGCAGCCGGCGCCTTTTGACGCTCGGCTACTTGACGGAACGCTTCGCGGCGAAAAAACAGGCCGAAAAGCCTAGGCCGACGGATTGGGTCTTTGGCCGCAACGACGGCTCCGGTCTGCCAATCTGGGATTCCGCCATTCGGCAATGCCTCAAGCGTGCGGCGCGGGCCGAAGGCTGCGACTTCAAAGGACTCGGCCCGCACTCCTTCCGCCGCGCGAACATCACCTGGCGGCAAGAGGTAGGCGCGAGTGCGATAGAGGCCGCCAAGATCGCAGGTCACAGCTCGGTGCGCATGACCGAGCACTACACCAAGATCCAAATCCAGCGGCAAGAGGAGCTGACCAAGGCGATCCAGGAGCGGCTTGCCACCGCTGCGCAAGGAACTGTCGCGGAGCAGCAAGATCCGCCCGCGCCTCCGAAGCCTCCAGCCGGCCAGCCTCCGGCTTCCTCCGCGCCGGAAGCCCCGCCCTCACTGCCCGACGTGCCCATGGCCACGCAGGTGGTGCAGTAAACATGCGTTTGAATTTGACGGGGATGGGCCTATGATGGATGGGAGGAAACATTCGGAAGAGGAATTGTTTCGGCGCGCGGCTGCCTGGAGCGATGAGGTATGGAGCTTGACTACGACGTAATCGGCTCTTGGTCCGAGATCAAGCTCGAGATTGTGCGCAAGTACGCTGCGGCCTACTCGACAATCATGGCCAAGCAGCCTTCCATCAAGAAGCACCTCTACGTCGACGCCTTCGCAGGGCCCGGTGTCCATATCTCAAGGACAACTGGCGGTTTCGTTCTTGGGAGCCCGCTCAATGCGTTGCGGATTGAGCCAGCATTCAAGG
>CAYWST010000416.1:0-4874 GCA_964461075.1 uncultured Solibacteraceae bacterium
CAAATTCTTCAGCCATCGCGTGCAGACGGTCTGCCACCCGCACCGCCCGCCCGTGCGAAAACTCGGTCTGCGCCACCCGCGCCCTGACGGTCCGCTTTACCATCGCCGCCGGCAGCGTGCCGGCCCTTGAAGCTCTCCGCAAAAACAAAACCGCCGCCCCCGAAGGAGCGGCGGTTGTCGCGAACAGATTGAACCGGCAGCCTACGCCGTCCGGTTGGTCTCCGAACTCGCCTCGTTCTTTGTGATCGCGGCCTGCGCCGCGGCCAGCCGTGCGATCGGCACACGGTACGGGGAGCAGGACACGTAATCCATGCCTACCCGGTAGCAGAACTCCACCGAGCTCGGCTCGCCGCCGTGCTCGCCGCAGATGCCGACTTCGAGATCGGGACGCGTCGCGCGGCCCTTCTCCACCGCGATCTTCACGAGCTGGCCCACGCCTTCCTGGTCCAGGACGGCGAACGGGTCGGCCTTGAAGATCTTCTTCTCTTCGTACTCCTTCGAGAACTTCGTATAGTCGTCGCGGGAGAGACCCATCGCGGTCTGCGTCAGGTCGTTCGTGCCGAAGCTGAAGAATTCGGCTTCGGTCGCCACGCGATCGGCCGTCAAAGCCGCGCGCGGGATCTCGATCATCGTGCCGATCAGATACTTCTGCTTCTTGAGGCCGGCCTTGCCCAGCACCTCTTCGGCGATCGACTTCACGATCTTCTTCTGGTTCTCGAGTTCCTCGACGCCGCCGATCAGCGGAATCATGACCTCGGGAATAACCGTCTTGCCCTTCTGCGCCACCTGCACGACCGCCTCGAAGATGGCGCGCGCCTGCATCTCGGTGATCTCGGGATACGTGATGCCGAGACGGCAGCCGCGGTGGCCGAGCATGGGGTTGAACTCATGCAGTTGCTCGACGCGGTGCAGCAGTTCCGGCAGCTTCGTCTTCAGCGACTTCACGTCGGTGACGAAGTTCTTGTAGCGGTTGAGCATCTCCTTCTTGTCCTTCGGAGAGGCCGAGGGGAGCTTGGCGATGTCCACCATCAGCTCTTCCCGCTTGGGCACGAACTCGTGCAGCGGCGGATCGAGCGTGCGGATCACCACCGGGAAGCCGTCCATCGCCATGAACAGGCCCGCGAAGTCCTTGCGCTGCATGGGCAGGAGCTTCATGAGGGCCTTGCGCCGGTCCTTCTCGTTGTCGGCGAGGATCATCGCCTGCACGTGCGGGAGGCGATCCTCGGCGAAGAACATGTGCTCGGTGCGGCACAGGCCGATGCCTTCCGCGCCGAACTCGCGGGCTGCCTTCGCGTCGCGCGGGATGTCGGCGTTGGCGCGAACGCCGAAGCCGCCGCGGAACTTGTCCGCCATCTTCATGAACTTCGCGAAGACCGGCGAGTTCGGATCCGGCTCCTTCGTCGTCGCCTGCCCGAGGTACACGGCGCCGGTCGTGCCATCGATCGACACCCAGTCGCCTTCCTTGATGGTGATGTTCTTGTCGCCCACCTTGACGACCGCGCTCTTGGCGCGCTCGTTGATCGAGATCGCGCCGCAGCCCACCACGCAAGGCACCCCCATGCCGCGCGCGACCACGGCCGCGTGCGAGCTCTTGCCGCCCACCGCGGTCAGGATGCCCTTGGAGGCGTCCATGCCGTGGATGTCGTCAGGAGTCGTCTCTTTGCGGATCAGGATGACCGGCGACGTTTCCGACATCGTCACCGCGTCTTCGCTCGTGAAGGCGAGCCGGCCGACAGCGGCGCCGGGGCTCGCATCAATGCCGGTGGCGAGCTTCACCAGCTTCTTGAGCGAAGCCGGATCAAACACCGGGTGCAGAAGCTGGTCGAGCTGCGACGGCGCAACGCGCATCACCGCCGTCTTGTCGTCGATCAGGTTCTCCTCGTACATGTCCACCGCGATCTTCACCGCCGCCGGGCCCGTGCGCTTGCCGTTGCGGGTCTGCAGCATGTACAGAACGCCTTCCTGCACGGTGAACTCGAAGTCCTGCATGTCCTTGTAATGCTTCTCGAGCATCGCCGTGATGTCGCGGAGCTGCCTGTAGACTTCCTTGTTCCAGGTTTCGAGCTCGCTGATCGGCTGCGGGGTGCGGATGCCCGCCACCACGTCTTCGCCCTGCGCGTTCACCAGGAACTCGCCGTAGAACACCTTCGCGCCGCTGCCCGGATCGCGCGTAAAGCCGACGCCCGTGCAGGAGGTGTCGCCCATGTTGCCGAACACCATCGCCTGGATGTTGCAGGCGGTGCCGAGACGGTCGGAGATCTTCTCCATCTTGCGGTAGTAGCTCGCCTTGGGCGCCCACCAGCTCATGAACACGGCGTTGCGGCTCATGATGAGCTGTTCCCGGACGTCCTGCGGGAAGTCGCGCTTGGCGTGCTTCTTGACGATCTTCTTGTACTCTTCGACGACCAGCTTCAGATCGTCGGCGGTGAGATCGGTGTCGAGCTTGACCTTGCGCTTCGCCTTCAGCGAATCCCACACATGGTCGAAATGCTCCATCTCGATGCCCATCGCGACTTCGCCGAACATCTGGATGAAGCGGCGGTAGCAGTCGTAGGCGAAACGCGGGTTGCCGGTCTTCTCGGCGAGCCCGGCCGTCGTCGCGTCGTTCAGGCCGAGGTTGAGAATCGTGTTCATCATGCCCGGCATCGAGAATTTCGCGCCCGAACGGACGCTCATCAGCAGCGGATCGGCGGCGTCGCCGAACTTCTTGCCCACCTGCTGCTCGACGATCTCCATCGCCGCCCAGATCTGGTCGTCGACTTCGGACGGCACCTTCTTGTCGTTGTCGAAGAAGACGTTGCAGACGTCCGTGATGATCGTGAAGCCCGGGGGCACCGGCACGCCGGCGCGGGACATCTCGGCGAGGCCTGCGCCTTTGCCGCCGAGGGTGTCCTTCATCGTCCCGTCGCCGTCGGCGGTCCCGCCGCCAAACGAGTAAACGTATTTGCTCATATTGCTGTGATTCTCCTATCGGACAGTGCCCTTGTTAGTGGGAATGAGTTCATTCGGTCGAAGATGATGTCACGATCTCCGAAAAATCGGCGATCGAGGAAACCTGCCTGAACAAGCGGTCCAGCAGCGAGAGCCGGTTGCGCCGGACCGCTTCATCCGGAGCGTTCACAAGAACGCTGTCGAAAAAGCGGTCCACCACGGGCCGGAGCGTTGCGATCGCCGCCAGAGCCTGCAGGTAATCGTCGGACTTTCTGTACTGCTCCACCGCGGCGAGCACACGGCCCGCCTCGTCATAGAGATCTTTCTCGGGGCCCGCTTCGAGCAACTCGGGCGTGACGTCCCCGCCCTCGAACGCGGCCTGCTTCAGAATGTTGCGAATCCGCTTGAAGCTCGCCGCCAGCGGCTCGAAGTTCTCGGTTTGCCGCACCAGCTTGAGCGCGAACAACCGGGCTTCGGCGTCCACCAGATCGCTCGACTGCGCCGCGAAGACGGCGTTGATCTCGTCGTAGGCGAAGCCTCGAATGTCCTTGAAATAGTAACGCGCCCGGTCGAGCATGAACTCGCGCAGGTCCTCCGGCATCCCCGCCAGCGGCAGCCGCATCTTGCCCTCCACCAGTAGCTTCACGACGCCCTGCGCCGCCCGCCTCAGCGCAAACGGATCCTTCGAGCCCGTCGGCGCCATGCCGATCGAGAAGCACGACCGCAGCGTGTCCAGCTTGTCAGCCAGCGACAGAATCCGCCCCGCGGCCGTCGCCGGAATCGGATCCTCCATCGACTGAGGCAGGTAATGCTCGTAGATGGCGCGCCAGACTTCCTCCGGCTCGCCCTGCTCCCGCGCATAAAGCCCGCCCATGACCCCCTGCAGTTCAGTGAGCTCCTTCACCATGTCGGTGGTGAGATCGGTCTTCGAGAGTTCCGCGGCCCGCTCCGCCGCGGCGGCCGGCTGGCCCAGCTCTTCTGCCAACTCGCGCGCGAGCTTCTTCACCCGCTCCGTCTTTTCGAGATAGCTCCCCAGCTTGGCCTGGAAGGTGACGTGCGCCAGATCCGGCACGCGCGCCGGAAGCGGCTTCTTCAAGTCGGACTGCCAGAAGAAGCGCGCGTCGTTGAAGCGCGCTTCGAGCACGCGCTCGTTGCCCTTCTGCACATAGCCCTTGCGGTCCGCCTTGATGTTCATGACGGCGATGAAGTTCGGCGCCATCGTTCCATCGGCCCGCTGCAGCGTGAAATAGCGCTGGTGATGCCGCATCACCGTTGATAGCACTTCCTGCGGCAGCTCCAGAAACTCCTCGCGGAAGTCGCCCATGATCGGCGTCGGGAACTCGGTGAGATAGACGATATCTTCAAGCAGCGCCGCGTCCGGGATCAGCTTCAGTCCCTTGCCCCGCAGCAGTTTCTTGATCCCGTCCTGAATCCGCTTCCGCCGCTTTTCCGCCGAAAGAATGACGCCGTTCTTTTCCAGGCGCTCCTCATAGGTCGCGTGATCGAACACGAGCTCGTCCGCGCCCAGCCTTCGGTGCCCGCGCGAGTTCGCTCCGCTCCGAACGCCGGCGATCTCGAATTCGACGATCGAATCGCCCAGCAGCGCCGCAATCCAGCGGATGGGCCGGATGAACCGCGCGTCGTTCCTGCCCGTCCAGAACATCGCCTTGGGCCAGGGGATCTTCGCGATCAGCGCGGGCAGTAGCCCGGCGAGAATCTCGCCCGCCGCCCGGCCCTCGATCTTGCGGCGAATGGCGAAGTACTCGCCCTTCGGCGTGGTCTCGGTCAACAGGTCTTCCATTGTGCAGGCGTTCTTCCGCGCAAAGCCCTGCGCCGCTCCCTCGCCGGCCGCCTTCGGCGGCCCCATCACCAGCTCTTCGCGATCGGCCTGCCGCGCGTCGAGCGCTTCGGCCCGCAGCACGAGCCGGCGCGGCGTGCTGTCC
>CAYWST010000417.1:0-4873 GCA_964461075.1 uncultured Solibacteraceae bacterium
GTACTCTTTTTGCTCGAAGATGGAATGGAAGTGTCCCCAGCGCAGGGCGGAATCCGGCGCCGCGGGCTCGAGAATGTGCATGGCGACCTTCCCCGCCCGCTGCGCCACGGGCACCCAGACGCTGCCCGCCGGGAGTTCGCGGCGCTCGCGGACCGGTTTCGCATCGAATCCGGCGACCTGAAAGCGGCCTTCGAACGGCCGGCTGGCGAAGCGGACGTTTTCGAAACGCCAGGTGTCGAACTCACCCTGCACGGGCGCGGTCAGCCGCTCCATGCGAACACCATGCCGGTCGAGGAGCGCAATGACCTCGCTCCATTGCCGGGGCACGAGATACCCGCCCGGGGCGGGCGGCGCGAGTCTTTCGCGAAGACTCCTGACGATCCGGACAGGCTGATCCTTCGCCTTCGCCGTATAACGGATCGCGTCGGCTCCCGAGGCCGGGCTGAGGTATCGCTCGGATTCGAGCAGCCGCAGCGTGTAGGGCTCGCTTTCGCCGGCGGCTTCGCCGTCAAGAAAGACGGCTGTGCCGGGAGCGAGGCGTTCCATGGCGCGGTCCGCCGCGAGCGACGCCTCGCGCAACGCCTTGGCGGATGCAGCCACGATATCCACGGTCGCCCTCATGATGTCGTAGTGGGACCACACACGCGTCTTGAAACTCTTGAGCGAATGAGTCTCGACGAGGAGCGCCGCGCGATTCTGCGCGGCGGCATATCCCGTAGAGAACCGCGGAGCGTAGGTTTCCACCGGCAGCGCTCCGCCGCCGCGCGTGAAGCCCAAATACCACCCCATCACATGGCCCGCCTCGGCCATTTGCTTCTCGAGCGCCGGGACGTACACACGCTTCAACCAACCGCCAACCTCCGGGGCGATGTCCTGCTCCGTGTGGACGGAGATCGTCACGTCGTACTGGTTGTCGCTGCCGTCGGTGACGTGGTTGTCGACGAGGAAGTCCGGCAGCCAGGTGGTGTAGAGCCGGAGCCAAGCCCGCATCTCCGGCGTGTCGGCCTTGAGGTAGTCACGGTTCAGGTTCAGCCGGTTGGCGGTGACACGGAATCCCATCTCAGCGGGACCATTCTCGTTGATGCGGTTGTAAGGAGAAATGTGTTCGTGCCCGTCGGCGTTGAACACGACGATCGAAATGAGGATGACGCGATCGAGCCATGGGGCCAGGCGCCGCGTCACGAGGACGTCACGCAGGAGCATCATGGACGCGTCCTTGCCGCCGTTTTCTCCGGCGTGGATCCCGTTCTGAAGCAGCAGGACGGGCTTGCCGGTCGCGCGCGCCGCGGCAGGGGTGAAGGCGCGGTCCTTGGACGCGACCAGGGCGTAGAGAGGCCTCCCTTCAGCGGTCTCGCCGAACTTCAGCAGGCGCGCGAATGGAGAGGCTTTCTCCAGCTTCCGGTAGAAGCCGACGGCGTCGCCGTAGCGCCCGGTTCTGCTGAAGCCGCTGGCTTCAGCCTCGGTCAGCCAGCCTTTGGGCGCGGCGGCGCTGCTCTCTGCTACGGAACGGGCCTCCGCCATCGCCGCAGTCCCGGCCTGCGAGCGAGGGTGCATGGGCGGCGGCGCCATCAGCAGCGCCAGCAACAGGCAAGAGTGCATGTCTCAGAGTGTAGGAAGAACGCGCCCCCGCGCGTGGCAGGCTCAGAAATCCCAGCGAAAGCCGGCTTGCAGAAGGCGCGGCGCGCCTGGAAGCATGCCGCGGGTGCGATCCACCAGGACCAGGCGATCCGTCAGGTTCTTGACCGTCAGAAACGCTGTGGTGCGCAGACTCTCCAGCGGCACGTTCAGCGTGGCGTTCCAGACGACGTTGCCGGGAATCGCCCCCCGCTGGCCGTCGGGTGTGGAGTTGACCGTGTTCAGGTCGTCTCCGAACTGCGCGGAGGTTTGCACCATTTCGAGCACGGCGTTGACTCCCCGGCGATGGACAAAGCCGGCGCTGGCGTTCATGAGGGACTCGGATGCGTATGGCAGGCGGTTCCCTGTCACCAGCACATTCGCAAAGCCGGTTACGTTCGAGTACCTTACGCCTTCGAATTGCGCAGTCGGGATCCAGGTCCAGGCCGCCCGGAGCCAGAGGCTGTTTCCGGTCCCAAGCACGTTCCTCATCTCATGCCTCCCGCTCAATTCCATGCCCTGATGAAGCGTCTCTCCCGCGCTGGTCAACACGGCCCCAACCCCGCCCGCGAGAGAGGCTGGGATGATCTGGTTGGAGTAATCCATCCTGAAGAAGGTTGCTTCGAGCGTTGTGCTCCGCCGCACCCGAGCGCGCACGCCGGCTTCGAAGTTCCAGCTCAGTTCGGGGTCCAGTTCCACAAAGCCGCCGGCGTTGGAGATGATGTCCTCCGTGCGAGGGGGCGCGAAGCCACGGTGAATCCCGGTGAAGAGGGTGATCGATTGATTCGGGTTCCATGTCAGGCCGACGCCTGGAATCGCCTGGAAGAGCGAAGTTTCCCCGGTCACCCCGGCGCCGGAGTTCGCCAAGCGGTTGGTTCGTTGATACCGAACCTGCTCCAAACGGACGCCCGGCGTGATCTGGAACCGCCCCAGTTCGATCCGGGTCTGAAGAAACCCGGAATAGGCCTGGTTCTTCCGTTCGTTGTCTTCCACGACGGCGCCCGTTCGCGACTGAGGCGTGTTGCCATTCATTTGCAGCCGGTCCTGAACTTCGAAGTGGGCGCGGAAGCCGGCGTCGACCTCAGACCGCCGGCCGAAGATCGTGGTGGACCAGCGCATGCGCGGCTCGACGCCCCAGGTTGAGTAGGACCTCAGCCTGCCTTCGTTTCCGCAAGTGGTATGCAGATTCGCCATGCCTCTACAGGCGGGGTCGGCGGCGTCGTTCGGCCTCTGCGCCGAGTTTGACGACTGCCGCCACCAATTCCGGTCAAAGAGCGCTCCGTAGACGCTGGTGGTCAGAAGGACTGCTGGCGTGAGCGTGGCCGAATGTGTCGCTGAGGCGCCGAATCGCCGGCCCTCAAACGAGTCGTTGCGGAAGGGGTTCTGTCTCGGGGCATCGAGCCATTCGGCGAGCCGCAGACCGGAGTAGGTCACACGGGAGTCTTCCTGGTACACGTTGGCCTTGAGGGAGAGAGCGTGTTTCGGACCGAGCGCCGTCAGCACTTTCGAATTGAAGTCGTTCAAACCGCTGCGAACGTTGTCGCGCGCGCCCTCTCCCTGTTTTCGGACGCCGTCCAACAGGAGGCTCGTGGTGTTCCATGTGCCGCCCCAACGGGCGTGCGCGTTGAGATAGTCGCGGTTGCCGGCCGTCACGCCGATCAACCCACTGGGCCTGTCAGGCGGCGCGGGGGTCACGTAGTTGATCACCCCCCCTACTGTCTGCGGCCCGAAGGCGATCTGCCCGGAACCCTTCAAAACTTCAATGGAATCAAAACGATCTACCGGCGGGTGGTAGTAGGAGGCGTTGTCTCCGTACGGAGCGTATGCGAGCGGCAGTCCGTCCTCCAGCAGGAGCACCTTCTGGCTCCGAGTTGGATTCAGCCCGCGAAGTCCGATGTTTGGCCTCAGGCTGAAACCCTCTTCGGGACGGGCGTACACCCCGGTCGCCTTGCGCAGGGCCTCCTCGAATCCGGCAACTCGCGCCGATTCCAGGGTTGCCCTTCCGATGACGTCCACAGAGCCCGGAGTTCGGCTCACCACCTCCGGAGTTCCCGCAACGAAACTCCCGGATACCAGAAGTTCCTGTGTCAGCGTGGCCGGCTCGAGGGTGATCCTGAGTTGCCGGACCTCGCCCTTCGCCAACTCCAGTTCAAGTTGATAGACAGCGAAGCCGACCCGTCTGGCGGTCAGCCTGTGCCGGCCTGGCTGCAACCCAGGAAAATGATAGTCACCTGCAAGTCCAGTTTCGGCAACCAACACTTTGCCACTGACCGGGCTGATTTGAACCGACACGCCGGGGACCGGCGCACCGCTACCATCTACAACAATGCCATGGATTGAAGTCGCTTGAGCGCCGGCGGTCAGCGCCGCCGCCGCGGCCAGGATGATCAGATGATGAGTTCGCATATTATCTGCAAGTCTGTTGCAATTCGACTTGATGTTAGTACGCCCTGGACCTTTGCGTCAAGATAATTTCCATGCAGGCGATCGGCCGGGATTGCCCGCTGCCGGACGGGCATGATTCAATCGAGACAAGAGCTGATTCGAACTGAAGCCCGTTATGTGGAGAAGACTGGCGACCTGGCTGCGCGACCTGACTCTATCGGTCGTCATCGCACTGATCGTGATCCTCTTCCTGTATCAACCGGTGAAGGTGGAGGGGACGTCAATGATGCCCTCGCTGGTCGACCAGGAGCGGATCTTCATCAACAAATTCGTCTACCGCCTTGGCATCGGCGCCGTGGAACGAGGAGATACCGTCGTCTTCTGGTATCCGGCTGATCCAACCAAGTCCTACATCAAACGGGTTGTCGGAGCTCCGGGAGATTTTGTCGAGGTCCGGGGAGGCCGTGTCTATCTGAACGGCTCGGAACTTGAGGAGCCCTATGTCCCGGCAGAATTCCGCGACCACGGCTCTTATCCAGGGATCAAGGTGCCGCCGGGGCACTACTATGTGCTCGGCGACCACCGGAGTTCGTCCAATGACAGCCGCAACTGGGGCCCAGTGCCACGGGAGGCCATTTACGGCAAAGCGGTTTTCGTCTACTGGCCGCTCGAAAAAATCGGGGTGCTTAGATAATCAGCGGCGTCTCCACAGCCACATCGCAAGCGAGAAGACTGCGCTCAGGAGAAGGCAGGTCACGATCGGGAAATAGAAGGCCCCGTGCTTTCCCTTGATCACGATGTCGCCGGGCAAACGGCCCAGCCTCAGGGGCGACCGCTCCAACAGAACGAAGATCAAACCGGCGAGCATGAGAAG
>CAYWST010000418.1:0-4873 GCA_964461075.1 uncultured Solibacteraceae bacterium
CCACCACGGTGCCCTTCTGAATCTCGGTGCCCACCGCCTTGGCCAGATGCGTGATGCCTTTGCCGGTCTCGGAAGCGCCCTGCTTCAGCCCGGTGACTTGAGCTTCCGGATCGACCTGGACACGGTGTATCTCGCCGTTGGCGGTGCGGATCGTCATGGAAGCGCCTTTCGGATCGACCTCCTGCACTTCTCCGACAATGGCGTGAGTGGGTTCCGAGGGCGGGGCCGACGCTTCAGCGGCGGCCTTAGGGGTTTCTATTGAGGCCTTGGGGGTTTCTGTTGCGGGCGGCTTGGAGGAGCAGCCTGCCAGGAGAAGAACGGTTGCCGCGGCGGTGAGTAGAGGATTCTGCTTCATTCCACCTAGTGTTGAGTGAATCCGGGATTTACGCTAGCCGGATCGCGCAGCGCGCGCCGGGAGGAGGCGGATTTCGGACAGCGCCGAAATGGGAAAACGGCCTCCTACTTCCCGGATCGCATCTCTTCCAGGAGACGGCTCACGGGCGAAGGCTTCTCATCGGCGGACTCAATCGACTGCAAATACTGAACCAGTTGTTCGCGTCCGGGGCCGGGCAAGGCAACTCTGACTCCGCGGTGCAGCACGAACCTGGACTCTGGCTCCAGGACAAGGCAAGCCGGAGGACGCCCGTAGAATCGCGAGAGCCCGATGTCGGCGTTCACCACCCGTCCTCCGAAGCGCGGGATGATGGCCGACCTCGTTACCACATGACCGGTGACGATCCGGCGGACCTGATGAAATCGCAGGATTCGGGTGACATGCGGTTCAATCGCCGGGTCTTCGCTTTCCGTCAACCGCCGATACCACAGGGGGCCTTGCGTGTCGCTGGCCATCCCTGGAATCAAACGGTCCGGTTCCGCCAGTTCCCGGCGGATCGCCGTGTTCATCGACTGACGCGTGTTATAGGCGTACTTCGGCGAGAGGCCGCCGTGGACGAACAGCGAGTCGTTGATCCGGATCACCGAGTTGTGGGACCGGATCCACGAGCCATAGTAGCCCGAGGGCTGGAAGGCCTGCCGGTGTTCGACGAATCCCGGAGGGTGCTGGTCAAACCAGGACTGCCTCAGGGCCGTCAGTTCGCCTGGCTCAGCGGGCAGACGGCCCGCGGCGCGCAGCGCAGCCAATTCCCTCTCAAAGGCCGCCTCGAGCAGGCGCTCGGAATCCGGTGTTCGGAACTCCCCGTATTCCGCCGGGAGCACGCTTCGAAGGTCTCCGTAGATCAGACCAGCGTCGTGGTTTCCGATCAGCGCGTGGACTTTGCCGCCCGCGGCGGCGGCTTCTTTCTCCAGCCGCATCAGGAGATCGAAGGCCTGCCTGCTCTGGGGCCCACGTGCGGGAACGTCGCCCATCTGAACCATGTGCGCAGCGCCGCCACACCAGCGTTCATCCGCGTCGAGCAACCCGGCCATCTTCAGGACGGCGGCGAGGGCGTCCTTGTCGCCATGCACATCCCCTACTGCGACGATGCGCCGCACTCCCTGCCAAGCGTCCTGCACGGGTTCCGCGCCTTCCGCCGTGGCTAGGGCGGAAGCCATGAAACTGCGTCGGTCCAGGAGCGTCATGCTATGGTTTCTTGCGGACTTGCATCAGTTCCGGCGGATCCGCCAGCGTCGCCGCTGCGAGGCTGATCCAGCGCCAGCGACCGTTCCTTTTCTCGAAGAAGGCCCGATGCGCGGCCGGGTTGTAGACTTCCGATGACGAGACGAAACATCGCCCCGTCTCGGGATGGACCACCTCGAGGAAGCTTCCCGGAGGGATCACCACGGGCGGCGCCATCGGCTTTGCCAGCGGAACGATGGCGTGGTCCAGCCGGCCGGAAGCCGGCGCTCCTTTTTCAGGGAGCGTATGGAGCGGGACGCCCTCACGCGTCGCCACCACATGCCGGAGGGGATCGAGGTCAATGGGAAAGCGGGCCACAATGTAGGGCAGGACGAACAGCGTTTCCGAGTAGTGGTGGCCTTCGAGAGAGAGAATCTGATCGAGCACGTCCCACAGCCTGCTCTCGGGCGAAGCGGGCCGCCAATGCCGGGAGAAAGCCTGAGGACCCTTACCGGCGTCGAATTCCACTCTGAAGGCCGGTCCCATCAGGGCAGTGAGCGATTTGTGATCGCGATTCCTGATCGCTCCGCGCATGCGGCCGATCAAGGTTGCCAAGGGAGGATCCTGGCGGCCGGGAGAGGGAGGCGCAATCTGACGGAGAGCCCCACCTCGCGCGGCGCCCGGCGCCACGCCCAGCATCGCCGCCAGCCATTGCCGCCGCACCCACTGTGAAGATCGGCTAGCCGAACAGGACCGCAGCCTCACCCTTCTCCTTCACCGCCTCTTCAAAGAACGCGACGATCTTGTCGCGGCGAACGAGTAGCGCCGCGGCCTCAGCCGGCGTCAGCAGTTTCTGCACCGCCGCCGCGATACCGCCGGACTCCAGTTTCTTCATGCCCGCAAGCAACTGGCGGCTGCAGCGGGTGAGGTTCTCCTTGTTGCGGATCCCGCGGTACGCGGTGAAGCAACGGGTGTGGTCGATCAAGGCGACACGCCAGGATTTGGTGATGAGCATGTTGGCGAGATTCCGGTCGATGTTCATCACCAATTCGTCGAAGACGCGGCTGACGGCCCGCTGACGCTCGAAATCCTCCGGATCGGGAGGATTGGCCCCCTGCTTGACCCTTCCTACTTCCTCAAACATCACGTCATCCACCCACCAGGAGAAGGCGGCGGGCTTACCCTCATAGACGCGGCGAACGGCGACGGTCGCCATGTTCAGGCCAAGCAGACGGTCGACCTTGTAGGCGGCGATGTTAAAGCGCCATGAGTCGATCATCGGAATCGGCTTGTTGTCCTCGCCGAAAAAGGGCGGAAGCTCCTTATTGACGACTTGAATCTGTCCCGAGTGCCGGATTCCGCGGAACTCCATGGTGGCACGGACGGGCTTGGTGACTCCATGGCCAATCTCCACCACCGTGACGATCGCGGCGTTGCGCAGGAAGCTCTCTTTGTCCGCGTCGCTGTAGGCATGGAAGTCCGTTTGCCCGTGCAGTGGCGCGGGGCGTGAAAGGCCGGTTACCGCTCCAGTGAGCAGGGCCAGGCAGTTCCGTCGGGATTGAGTCATGGTTTCTTGATGCCCTCGGCCGCGGACGAAGTGGCGAAATAGCCAGTCCGAGTGCGAACGACGAGCTTCCGGCCTTTCGGATCCTTCACCCTGACTTGAACCCGGTGGTAGTCCTTCTTCCCTTCCAGGTCCTGGGGGGCGTAGGAGAGCATATACTGGCTGCGCAAGTCGCGGGCAATGGTTTCGCAAAGGCTTTTCACGGCCCCGACGCCTTCTGGAAAGTAGGCCTCGCCGCCAGTTGATTCGGCCAACTTGCGGAGGACTGCGGGATTTGCGTCGCCATCGAGCGGGTCGTAGATCCCGATTCCGTAGAAGAGGGCTCCCGAGAGATCAGCGTCTCTGACCACTTCGGGCGCCTTATGCAGGCTCATGTTGTCTCCGCCGTCGCTGATGACAATCAGTGCCCGTTTGGTGAGCTTGGATGTCTGCAGATGTTTCAGGCCTTCATGGATCGCGTCGTAGAGAGCGGTGCGGCCGTCGAGTTGGGCGCGCTCGAGCGCCTGGTCCAGCAGATTCACGTCGCCGGTGAACGGCACGTTCGGGGGCAGGCCATAGGTGAGCTGTTCGTTGAAATGAAGGACGAAGATGTCGTCGTTCGGTTTACTGGCGCGAACGAACGCCTTGGCGGCCGCCACCACCTCTTCGCGCTTGTTCATCATGCTTTGGCTGTTGTCGATCAGCAGGCCGATCGCAACGGGCACGTCGTCCCGGCTAAACGAGTCGACCTTCTGTGGCTTGCCGTCTTCGTAAACCGTGAAGTTCTCTTTTTGCAGATCGCCCGCGAACCGGGCCTTGCCCTCACGGACAGTCGCGTAGAGCACGACGCGCTTCACGTCCATGGAGATGACGTGTTCGGGTGAATCCTGAACCGGCTGGCTCTGCGCGGCTAACATCCACGGAATGGTTGCAAGCGCCAGGCAGGGGGAGTTGAGGATTCTCATTCCTCGGCTGGTTTCTCCGTGCGTTTGTCGAGCGGCGCTTGCAGCAGCGCCCGCGTGTTCTCGTCGGGCAGCGCGCGAACAATGAACCTCAGCGGCGCCGAGCCAACGTACTCAAAGGGGAAGCATGTCACCAGCGTCACTGCGGGACCGTGCTCCCGGTCCAGCACTTCGACATCACCGGGCGTGAACAGGCGGACCCACTCCACCAGATAACGGTACTCTCCGGAGGGGCTTGAAACGATCATCTCGTCGCCGCGCCGGATCCACTCCAGCTTCCTGAAGTGAGTGTTCCGATGCCCGGCGATGCCGATATTGCCGGTTTCGCCGATGAGTGCGGTTCCCTCGACGTGGCCGATGCTCCTATCCAGCGTCCGGTTATCCGTGCCTTCAAGAAGCACGTAGGAGAGCTTGAGGCGAGGGATCTGGAACCTGCCTATCACGCTGCCAGTCTTCGGGCTCGGACGGTTCGAAGGCTTCAGCGTCTTTCGCGGGACGATCGTCTCCGGCGGCGCCTTCGCGGCTTGCGCGAGTTCGCGCTCTCCCGACCACTGGGCAAAGGCCGACTCCGCGGCGATAAAGACAGGCCAAGCCAGGAGACATGCCCCCGCGGCGAACGTCAAACGTTCGACGCCCCGGAGCATACCCTTGACCGATTTTGCCTGCACCCCTCGGACCCGGATAATCATGGCTCAGACGCAAATATGGCGAAGCGGAGCATTCATGATTAGAGTACTCCGCTTCGCTCGACTGTGAAAGACTAGCCTGGATTCCCATGCCAATTCGCCGACCTAACAATTCGGGCGGTTTAGC